>CAZZZL010000007.1:144120-151580 GCA_964658655.1 uncultured Acetobacteraceae bacterium
AAGCCGTCAGGCTTGCCGCCCAACCTTTATAGACAACACCGAAACACTACACTCGAAGTATTTCCTGCAGCACGACGACCATTTTAAGCTGCGAAGTGCGGATCTTCTCTGTTCTCGGATGTATATCGAATCCCGGATCCACGCATCTTGGAAGCGTCGCGCAGAAAGCTTCCTTCCTGTTTTAACAATTAGTGTTCGAGTTGCTGGCTTAGCCACTCCAGAATTCTTCCGCCAGCCGCTGCTCTCGCGGTACAGTCTGCAACACTTGAGTAACGAACAATCTCAGCGCCCGGCGCGATTTTCTTTTCGAGGCTGCGCTGAATTGCCAGAGGTGTATGGCGATCGAAACTCGTCTGTTGCAGTAGAGGATCGACACCATTCAGTTCCAGGTATTTGATATTGGGGAAGCTTGCAGGAACAAGTGCTTCATAGCTGAAGAACACGTACCCGATGGAATTAGCGAGAGCGTTTACGCCTTTGGTGATGTCACCGGTGCCGATTCCGCGCTCACGTGTGCCGCCGCCTGCAGTGCACTTGGAATCAAGAGGATTGATTGCAACAGTCACGCCTTTTTCCTGTGTGCCCGTCGGCTCGAACACACTGAACGCTGTTGTGTTCATCGTGCCCGAGAGTGGCTTGCGAAGAATCGGGTTGACGGTGACACTGGACGAACAGCCCAGAAGGCTGGCATTGCACGATGTTCCCGAGAACAGCTCATAGGCATCGTTGCTGCCCGCTGTGGTGATGCTCTTGACGGCGCTGCTTTCCAGACCCGACGCATCTGACTTGTTGGCGAGGAAAATAATCGGTGCGGCGCAAACCGGGACCGAGGTGAACGCCGGTACCGTTGCACCCAAGCAAGGATCCGCGCCGCTAAGTGCGAAGGATACAGGGGTCGCAACCGAACTGCCGGTAGGAGTGACCTCGCTCTTGTTGCCGATGCCCACCTGGCAATTTCCAGAGACGTAGTTGCCGTAGCCCAGACCGCCGTTCGCTACAGGAGTGAGTCCGCGGGTAGCGGCGTAGAGAGCATCCTCCCGTCGGATGTCAGTATTCGCAGCATCGACACGTGCGCCGTTAACGACGGCATACACAGCAGCCGGAAGTGCAGTGTCAACCGATCCGTCATCCCACACAGCCAGAGCACTTGAGCCGCTTGCGGGCAGTGACGCCAGCGCAACAAGTGTCTCCTGTGCGCGCGGAGCTGCTTCGAACATGCGGACCCCGACCGTAGAATCAACGCTGGTATATGTCCAGACGCGACCGCTCGTTTCGCTTCATACGATCCAGATGGTGCCGCTCTGCGGCCCGATGTTGCTGTTACGAGCATCGACGAGCGATGCGCACGCGGCCGCACAGCGCTGGTCTTCGGTGAAGTGAAACGCTTTGCCGTCGGCCTTGGCAAGCTGATACGCGGCTTCTGCAAAAACGCAGAACTGTGCAGAGGATCCTGAGTTCAGAACCTGGGCGGAGTACGTGACGGCGTGTGCAGCAGGTGAGAGAGCGGCTGAGGCTGCGAGCAGCCCCGGAAATAACCGATTTTCGCAATCAGATTGTTGGTGCCCGGAGGGGGACTTGAACCCCCACTCCTGTAAAGGTGATGGATTTTAAGTCCACTGCGTCTGCCAGTTTCGCCATCCGGGCCGAGATGCGGTTGGCTCCAGAATCATGCTAACTGATCGTGCGGCTCGCCGCCATCCACCCCGGTCACCGAGGTATTGAGCTTGCCTTTTGTAGCCTAGGAACCACCTGCTGACACTGCAGCGGCATGCGGCGTCTGAGGCTGGTTCAGCTCACGGTAAATCATCTCGTTGCGGATAATCGCCTGCACATAGTCGCGTGTCTCTGTAAACGGAATTGACTCCACGAACTCGTCGACACCTTTAAAATTTCCCGCGGACTGCCAGTCGTTCACACGATCGTCTCCCGCGTTATAGGCGGCGAAGGCATACTCCGGCTTGTCCCCAAACTTATCCAGCGTCTGACGCAGATACATCGTGCCGAGCTTGATATTCATGTTCGGGTCAAGCAGCCCGCTCTCATTGAAATGGCGGATGCCGGCCTGCTTCGCCATCTGCTTACCCACCGAGGGCAGCAGCTGCATCAATCCGTACGCATTCGCGTGCGAGACAACTACAGGGTTAAATTCAGACTCCTGCCGGATGAGCGACGCAACCATGTATGGATCTAGCCCATTCTTTGCCGACTCCACCTGGATGGTCCCCCAGTACGGCTGCGGAAACAGAATGTGCCAGTAAGCCAGTGGTAGTGCCTCAATCGGAGCAGATGCGTAGAAGCTGATCGCGCGCTTCATCACGTGCATAGCCTTGAAATTCTCGCCAAACGAGGTATAGATTTCTGCCTCAGCAAATCCACCCCATTCATCACTGCCGTCCGCTGCCTGGATTTCGGGAGTGATGTACTCGTTCAATCCGGCATTGGCCAGCAGCTTGGCACGCACAACATGCGGATCATCTTCCGGCACATCGTCCGTCAATGCCGGAATTTCCTCCCTGTGCATTGAGCTGATCTGCGGCATATCGACAGGCACGACACCCTTCATCTCCTTGAGCCGCTCTGCCGCCAGTTGAGCGTAATAGTAGTGCAGATATGTGTCCCGGAGCACCTGGAAGTACACTGCCGCTTTGCCCGGTGACGCTTCTGCATCCTGGTAGACGCGTCCACGCCAGTACAACGCTGCAGGGATCTCCTTGCCGCCCGGATACGTTGCGATCTGCTGATCAAACAGGATCGCTGCCTGCGAGTAATTGCCTATCCTGTAATTGAGCCACGCGGCCCGCCAGTGAGCGCTGGGTGCATAGTTGGAACACCCCTCGTTCGCACCTTTCTGGCAGATCTGCGGGAATCGATTCGCCAATTCCATGTAATACGTGATTGCCTGCGGATAGTCCTTGCGCAAAAGGTACATATTGCCTGAGGAATAAAGTGCTTCGGACAGCCAGCGACTTGTGCCAAACCGCTGCTCCAGCTGCTTGACCATTGCCTGCTGCACATCCACATCGCCCCGGTCACGGGCAAGCTCCATCAAAAGATATAAACGCCGCGCTCCGGCCTCATTGTCGCTGTCCGGCAAGGCCTCGACCTGCGCAATCGTCGCCCGTTTCAGCTTGTAGTCGCAGGCTGCGGCGGCAATAGTGAGTGACGCTTTGGTCGCCGGGTCCGCCTGCGGATCCACTGCCAGCGCACGATACTCATCGCCGGCTTCACCAAACCGCGCCGCCGCATAAAGTGCGTCTGCGCGCGCACGACGCTCCCCTACGGTCAACGGAGCCTGCGCCCCCAGGGTCTGGAGCTGCAGCTTTGCCTGTGCGGCCTCGCTGCTCAGTGGAAATCCGAGATAGATATGACGAAACGTCTTCGCGGCTGCATCCGTATCGCCTGCCACCTGTTGCGCGCGAGCCAGGGCGAGCTGAAAATCAGCATGTCCGGCAATCGGTTCTGAAATGTGCGCATTCAGCACGCGCAAAGCGGTCTGCGGGTCGCCCTGCTGAATCGATAAGTTAGCAATCGTTACCGGTAGTTCGCCTACAAAGATGCTGTCAGGATGCTTCGCGGCAAAACCATTCAACAGCGTCTCCGCGTCCGCCAGCTTACCGGACTGCAACTCCGCCTGCGCGGTCAGGTAGTCTGCGTAGTCGTCCAGCGAGTCCCCGGCGGTATTGGCCTGCGTCAGGCTGGATATGGCGGCCGGATAATTGCGATCGAGCAGGTTGGCATGACCCAGTGCCAGGTAGGCGGCTGCCGCAGCATCCCCGGTATGGCTGTGAGCGTAGCTCAGCACTCCAGCGTACGCTGCTGGCGTGCGATTGTTTACCAGCTGTTGTGCCATGGGCCGGAGTTGAGATGAAGCAAGGAAGGCATGCTGCAATTTGCGGCTCTGCGCAATGCTCTTTGCCGTTCGTGGAGCATGGCGGGACTTTTTATGTCGCACCTGCGCATGGCCCGCACGACCATGCGCAGCGCTGTGGTGCGTCGACTTGGCCGCCCCGGCATGCTTGGCAGCATGCTTCGTTTTAGTTGTCGACTGCGCTGCCAGTGGGGTCACTGTAAAAACAGTCATCCCGACGGCCATGAGCGCCGTAAACCACACTTTTGTGTTTCCGTTGATCAACCAAGCCAAAGCTGTCCCCACCCGCACCTTCTATTCACTAATGTAAGGCGAAAAACCTGCTCTCGCTATGCAACTTGAGAGGACTGAACCCTTCTCAGCACAGGGATGACCAAAGCTACCCTGAAATCCTTTGCAATCTCTAACTTTTGCCCGGCGCGGACGCTCAATTTACTATTCAGTAGAACCTCACGAGAGAGCCATTGCCTGAAAAGTTGAAACCGAACGAGATTCCGGCCATCCAAAACGTAGCGACCGAGGAGATTCACCCCGACGTCGCACTGGTTGCCCGTGCCCGCACTGGAGATGTAGCGGCTTTCGAACAACTGGTCCGTCAGTATGACCGCCAGGTGTTTCGAATTGCCCAGCACATCACGCAGAACCGGGAAGATGCGCAGGACGTCGTCCAGGACGCGTTTCTCAAGGCATACCAGAAGCTGGACCAGTTCCAGGGCAATTCCAAGTTCTACACCTGGCTGGTACGGATTGCAGTGAATGAGGCGCTGATGCGACTGCGCAAGCGGCGCACCGGCAAGATGGTTTCAATTGACGAAGATATCGCAACCGAAGAGGGCTCAGTTCCGCGCGACCTGGCGGAGTGGCGGCCGAATCCCGAACAGTTGTATGGTCAATCAGAACTGGCTGACATATTACGTAAGACAGTGAACGGACTGCCTCCGGGTTTCCGCGTAGTGTTCGTCTTGCGAGATGTCGAAGGTCTGTCTACAGAAGAAACGGCCGAGACGCTCGGTTTGAGCATTCCGGCCGTAAAGTCGCGGCTCCTTCGAGCGCGTTTGCAGTTGCGGGAGCGGCTCAGCCGCTATTTCCGCAAGGGTGATGGGGAAGGTGCCAAGTGACCTGCTCGGAATTTCTAGCTGAGCTCGATGACTATATCGACTCAACCGTATCGGTAACCCTGCGCGCCGACCTCGAAGAACATCTCCGCGGCTGTGAGCATTGCGAGATCACCCTGGTGACCACGCAGAAGACGATCGAGATTTATCGCACTCATGAACTCTACGAGTTGCCGCCCGAACTGCGGGAACGACTGCATGTAGCCATCATGGCAAAGTGCAAGAACTGTTAGTACCCTTGCAGCAGGGCTCTGCTCTGTCAGGCCGTATCGTACCGGTCGAGACGGGTGAATAGCTCATTCAAATCGAGAGGGATTGGGCTGTTTTCGACTTGAAATTCCTCTTCATGCTTCCCAAACCAGATGCTGATGAGCGACTGCAACAGGCCATGTATCGAAAAACTTACGGGACGCTCCTTCAGTTCCCCGTCGATGTACTCGACATCAGGATCAAAACTCATTCCCAAGTAATCATCGATTGAAACAATCGTCGGAGTCGCCATGCGGTCACCCTTCGCTTACTACAGGCGCGGACGGAGAGGCCGACCCACTGTCGGCCCCCGTCGTGCCCAACTAGACCTCCGGCTGCAAGCCCGCTGCGAGCTTGATCAGGTCGTCCCCAATCGTCCGAGTCTTGGCAATTGCATCCTTCAGCGCAATGTTCGTAATCTCCGTGCCTCGCAGCACCACCAGCCGGCCAAAATCGCCGGTGTGCACCAGGTCAATCGCTGCCGAACCGTAACGTGTCGCCAGCATGCGGTCATACGCCGTCGGCGTGCCGCCGCGCTGCGTGTGACCCAGGTTGACTGACCGCGTTTCATATCCGGTCTTCTCTTCGATCAGGTCGGCCAGCGTCTGGCCGATGCCACTCAGCCGTGCGTGCCCAAAAGCGTCCACCTTCTGACCAAGAGTTGCGTTCTTGTCGGTGCCCGGCAGCTTGGCACCTTCCGCCACCACGACAATCGAGAACAGCTTCCCACGGTCATGGCGATTCCTGATCAGTGCGCACACTTGTTCCAGATCGATCGGCTTTTCCGGGACCAGTACGACATCCGCACCCCCCGCTATGCCGCTCGTGATGGCAATCCATCCGGCATCTCTTCCCATCACTTCACAGACGATGACGCGGTTATGCGCCTCGGCCGTAGAGTGCAGCCGATCAACAGCCTCCGTTGCAATCGATACCGCGGTGTCGAAACCGAAACATGCATCGGTTCCTGACAGATCGTTGTCGATTGTTTTCGGCACGCCGACCACCTTCACACCTTTTTCGATCAACGCATTCGCCACACCCTGCGTATCGTCGCCGCCGATGGTAATCAGCGCATCCAGCTTATTCGCAGAGATGGAAGCCAGGCATTTATCGATACCGCCTTCCATTTTTCGGGGATTGGTCCGCGAGGTGCGCAGAATTGTCCCGCCCAGCTGCAGAATGCCCGAAACGGTGTCGAGATCGAGCGGCATCGTCTTGTTCTCAACTACGCCACGCCAGCCTTCGATGAAGCCGACAAACTCGTCCTTATAGTGGAAGATACCCTTGCGCACGACAGCGCGGATCACGGCGTTCAGTCCAGGGCAGTCTCCGCCGCCCGTCAGTACTCCAACTCGCATTTCGAAAGCTCCTCGCCCGCTCTTGCAGGCACACCGCATGATAGCGGTGCCCCGCTGCAAGTTACAAACGGCGCCGATTCCAGGCAATTATTCTGTGCAGGCCACCGCGTTCGATCCACTTCAAAATGAAAGCCGTCAAGACGCCGAAAACAGAACATCGATCACAGCCGCCAGGGCCATATAAGTAAATCCATAGTCCGAGTGAATTCCCTGCGGAAGGACAAGAGCTGCAAGCAGGGCTCCTGGCAAGAGTAGGAGCCCTGCTGAATCACAATCAGGAAGGTTGGCGATCCCAGCAACCACGCCTGCCAGCGCAAGTGAAATTGCTGACCACCACGTGTAAGCGCGCAAGGTGAAAGGTGAAAGCTCCTAGGCCTGTTGGATTGGAGTCAAGCGAACGAACTTCGTCGCCAGCTCGGCCCAGTCCGCGAGCATCCACTGGGCACGCGAGCTCGCGCTCTTTTCGGCGTGCAATTCGATCAGTGCTTTCAGGCTGTCCTGACTTGATCGATCCAGCGTGGCAAACGCTTCTGCCTGCAGAAAGTCCGTGTGGAATTGCTGCTTTTCGAGGAATTGCCCATGCTCATCGAATACCCATGCGTGCCCGCCCGTCATCCCGGCGCCGAAGTTCCAACCGGTCGGACCCAGGACAACAACTATGCCGCCTGTCATGTATTCGCAGCCATGGTCGCCGATGCCTTCGACAATCGCAAGCGCGCCCGAGTTGCGGACAGCAAACCGTTCGCCTGCGCGTCCGGCCGCGAACAACGAGCCACTCGTCGCACCGTACAGCGCGACATTGCCAAGAATGACATGCTGCTCGCTATCCCGTGCCGCTCTTCCCTGCCCGCGCAGAACCAGTTCGCC
>CAZZZL010000008.1:0-97577 GCA_964658655.1 uncultured Acetobacteraceae bacterium
AGGGCTCCAGCATAAGGATGAGCGGATATTTGTCACGCCCCGACAAGCGCTGCTTCAAAACGTACGTCGCTACCGTCCACATTTGCGAGATTGGTACAGCCATGCGTTCCCGTCTCCTCTAGATCTGTTCAAATTCCGTTAAGCAGCGATGGTCCGTTCAATCGCGCGGCGATAGGTGCTCAGCGCAAGCAGCGGGAAGTAATCGCGGTAGCCGTGATAGGCCAAGTAGAAGACCCTGGGAAACCCGGTGCCGGTGATGATGGCCTGCCGGGTCGCGCCTTCGCCCATCGTCTCGTCCCAGCTGCCGTCAGGCCGCTGCCGTTCAAGCAGCCAGCGGACGCCCTTTGCCACCGAGTCACTGCGATCATCGCCGGCGGCGAGCAGTCCAAGGATCGCCCATGCTGTCTGCGACGGGGTACTGACACCGACGCCGCGCAGGTTCGGATCGTCATAACTGCCGCATGTTTCACCCCAGCCACCGTCGGCATTCTGCACCATCCGAATCCATTCCGCGGCCTGCTGGATCTGCGGCTCGTGGTTCCAGACACCGATAGCCTCCAGTCCGCGAAGCACCAGGAATGTGCCGTATAGATAATTGACACCCCAGCGACCAAACCAGCTGCCATCTGACTCCTGCTCATCCCAGATGAACTTGATGGCCTTTTCGATTCGCTTGTCCTTGATGGTGTAGCCGTAGGTCGCAAGCATTTCGAGGATACGACCCGTAATATCTACCGTCGGTGGATCAAGCATCGCATTGTGATCGGCGAACGGGATGTACTGGAAGATCATCTTCGTATTGTCTTTGTCGAAGCTGGCCCAGCCTCCGTTGCGGCACTGCATGGCCATGACCCAGTCGATGGCGCGGCGTGAGACGTCATACTGATACCGCTCGCGGGGATTGTCGACCTTGTTCAAAGCAAGCAGAACCTGTGCAGAATCATCAGTATCCGGGTAAAACTCATTGTTATGCTCGAAGTACCAGCCGCCCGGCTCGGCATTTCGTACAGTGACGGCCCAGTCGCCCTTATGACGGACTTCTTTTGAGAGCATCCAGTCGACGGCCTTGAGAAGACGCGGATCAGTGCGCGAGATGCCGGATTCACCGAGCGCGAAGACTGCCTGCGCTGTATCCCATACCGGGGAGACACAGGGCTGCATGCGGAAGGTTGGAACGGCGTAGTCTGCTGTGCCCATGGGCTCGTCGATGCCCAACTTCTCGAATTCGTCGATGGCGCGGATGACCTGCGGATCGTCTTTCGAGTAGCCGAGGCAAAGAAGCGCGATGATGGCGTTCAACATGGCGGGATAAATTGCCCCGAGCCCGTCGCTCATTTCGAAGCGCTCAAGCATCCACTTTTCGGCCTTCTTCAGGGCCATGCGCCGAAGCGGACGGATATGGACTCGTTCCGCGAGGTGCGCTACGCGGTCGCAGAAGAGGAAGAAATTGCGCCAGCTGATCGGTCGCTTCGTGTCCCAGCGCAGGTGAAGGTTCGCATTTTCACGGCCGCCAACAAAGAGTTCGTCGATGCCATGCTCCTGAGGGATTTTCTTGAAAGGCTTCTTAGCGTAAGCGATCGACAAAGGAACGAGAATCGCGCGCGACCACGCAGAGATCTCGTAGATATTGAAATAGCACCACTTTGGAAACAGGACAATCTCGGGCGGCACGGCTGGAACGGCGTCATATTCGTACTGGCCGAGCGAGCAAAGGTAGATCTTGGTGAAGGTGTTGCATTCGACGACGCCGCCATGCGCGAGAATCCACGTACGAGCTTTCGCCATTGCCGGGTGGTCCGGCGACATGCCCATCAGCTTGCCGGCGAAATAGCATTTGACCGCGAGCGAAACATTACCGGGGCCGCCGGGATAGATGCTCCAGCTTCCATCTTCATTCTGATAGCGGAAGATCTCATTGAGCGCGCGACCCATTTTGCCCGGGTCGCCAGTGCCAAGCAGTACGTGCGCGAAGATATAGTCGGCCTCGAGCATGGCGTCTGCTTCAAGCTCGCCACACCAGAATCCTTCTGCTTCCTGCAGAGAAAATATGTGTTCCTGGGAGCGCCCGATGGCCTCACTCACCTGATCCAGACCGACATCCATCCGGCCGAACCTGGGTACCGCGGGTAACTCTCCTGCCTTCGCTTGCTTCATTCGAGGGAGTATGCCTTCCATGCTTGAAAATATGGCAACCAGTCGAGGGTGATTGCTCTTAACTGTTAGCCGGCAATCGACGTGGCGCCCGCAGCTGGTGCAATCGCCCGCACAATCTCCGGAGGCAATCCAAATCTCACATTCTCCGGCATTACCTCTACTTCTTCCACTCCGTCGAAACCGCGTTCGCGCAGATACTGGACCACTTCGGCTACTAGGACCTCCGGGGCCGATGCGCCGGCTGTAACCGCGACGGTGTTTACCTCGTTCAACCACTCGGGATCAATTGCCTTGAAATTGTCGATCAAGAACGCCTTGGTACTTAGATTCTGCGATACCTCAACCAGGCGGTTGGAGTTGGAACTATTGTTTGACCCGACAACGAGCACAAGGTCAGCATTGTGCGCGACATTTTTGACGGCGACCTGGCGATTTTCGGTCGCATAACAAATGTCCTGAGAATGGGGGCCGACGATGTTTGGAAATTTCTCTTTGAGTGCCTGAATGATGTCGCGGGCCTCGTCGAGGCTCAGCGTGGTCTGCGTCAGGTAAGCCAGGCGGTTTGGATCGGGAACCTCGAGAGTCGCCACTTCTTCGGCAGTGGAGACGACCTGGGTCACATCCGGCGCTTCGCCCAGGGTGCCTTCAATTTCGTCATGATCACGGTGACCAATCAATACGAGTGAGTAGCCCATCTTGGCAAACTTAACTGCTTCGACGTGGACTTTTGTGACCAGGGGGCAGGTGGCGTCGATCACGCGCAGCTGGCGATCCTTGCTGTGCTGCCGCACCTCGGGCGAGACGCCGTGCGCGGAATAAATGACACGGGCGCCTGCGGGAACATCCTGGATCTCATCGACAAAGATCGCGCCCTTTTCGGCCAACTCGTTCACAACAAAGCTGTTGTGCACAATCTCCTTGCGAACATAGATAGGAGCACCGTAGGCATCAAGCGCGATGTTGACGATATCGATGGCGCGCACGACGCCGGCACAGAAGCCGCGTGGTTTCAGGAGAAGGACGCGCTTCTTTACAGCCGTAGAGGAGGCATCATCATGCGCGGTAGAACCGGAGATCGACGTGGACGCTAAGGGGTTAATCGCAAGTGTTGTCACATCATGTAGTATACCGGTTCCATTTCCGGGATGCTACACGGGATGCCGCCGGCGCACCGACAACGCCACGACTACCCGCCGGGGCGATCAGCCTTCTACACCCAATCCAAACGACAGCTGCCCGGCTGATTGGAGCGATTACGTTCCGACCGAAGCTTTCAACATCTGCTCCGCGTTCTTCAGCGAGGCGTCGGTCAGCTTGGCGCCACTCAACATGCGGGCGATCTCTTCCAGGCGGGCAGCCTCGCCAAGAACTCGCACAGAGGTGCGCGTCCGTCCCTGCACCTCGCGCTTTTCGACGACAAAATGGTGGTCGGCAAAGGCGGCGATCTGCGGAAGGTGCGTCACGCAAAGCACCTGCTGCACCCGTGAAAGGGACTTCAACTTCTGGCCAACGGCTTCAGCCGCACGGCCACCGATGCCGATATCGATTTCGTCGAAGACGAGGGTGCGCGGCAAAGCCGTCCGCTTCTTGCCGCGGTTGGCTTTCGACGCGCCATCTTCCACGCTGACTTTTAATGCGAGAAGCACCCGGGACATTTCGCCGCCGGAAGCAATTTCGTCGAGCGGCTTCATCGGCTCGCCGGCATTGGTCGCGATGGTGCATTCGACTTCGTCCCAGCCATGCTCGGCCCACTGCTTTTCATTTTCGTGCGGACGGACATTGATGGCGAACTTCACCTTCATAGCAAGGTCGTTAATCTGCTGCTCGACGACTCTCTCGAGGCGTTTCGCGGCAGCCCGGCGACCTTCGCTCAACTCCTTCGCAACAACGCGGTATGCCTCCGCTGCATGATCCAGGTCTTTTTTTAGCTCGGCGAGATGGTGTTCGCGGTTCTGAATCTCGTCGAGTCTGCGCGCGGATTCTTCGCCGTAGGCGATCACTTCATCGAGGGTTGTCCCGTACTTGCGCTTGAGCTTGTCGATGAGGGCCAGCCGGTCCTCGAGCGCTTCGAGGCGATCCGGCGACGCCTGGGTGTGCTCGGCGAAGTCGCGAGCTGTAGCCGAGATGTCCTCTACTATTGCCCGAGCGCTCTGCAACTGCTGCACGCTTTCAACGAACCGTGAATCATATTTCGCGATCTCTTCGATGCTCTTCAAAGCTGCGCGCAGGGTGGTCTCGGCAGACGAGTTGCCGTCATAGAGCTGGTCATACGCTGTCATCGCGGCGGCATAAAGCTTCTCGGCATTGCCCAGGACGCGCTTCTCGGCAACCAGCGCCTCGTCTTCCCCGGGCTGCAACGCGGCTGAACCAATCTCTTTCGCCTGAAAGGCCCATAGGTCAGCCATCCGGAGACGATCCTGTTCGTCCCGCTCCAGTGCCGACAAGCGGTTGGCGATGCCGCGCCACGTGGCGTACGCGCCGCTGGCTTCATCAGTAGACAAGGCGGCGTACCTGTCGAGCAAGAGGCGCTGCTGTTCTGCGTCGAAGCCGGACCGGGTCTCACTCTGCGCGTGCACCAGAGCAAGCTCAGGAGCCAGCTGTCGAAGAACACTGGCAGTGGCTGCCTGGTTGTTTACGTACACCCGGCCCTTGCCGCTCACGACGATCTCCCGCCGCAGGATGATCTCGGAACCCTCGGCATCAAGGCCGTTCGCCTCGAGGATGGACTCCGCCTCCGGCGTTGACTCAAAGACGCAGGCTACAACCGCCTTTTCTGCTCCATGCCTGACGACATCCGACGAGGCCTTGCCGCCCATGAGGAGCGACAGGGCGTCGACCAGGATCGATTTGCCCGCTCCGGTTTCACCGGTCAGCAGGTTCAAACCCGGGCCAAGGGTCGCGATCGCATGGTCGATTACCGCGTAATTTTCAGCGCGCAGTTCAAGCAGCATCGAGGGTGAGGATACCAGCTTTAGGTATGGAGCCTGCGCAGTGTGTCTGGATTTAGGCGCAGCTTTCAGGCGGTACGAAAGCGTGTTCACGTCGAAGTGTGCGGTCGCTTAGTGGCACAGTGCTGAATAGTGGTACTTAACAAAAGTGTGGCACTGTTGGATAGATTTTTTACATGGTGAGTGGAGTGTCATGGTAGAGTGGTAGCAGGTAAATAAGAGGAGGGCACACACTATGCCGACAATGACACTTGAGATGACCTCGAACATGCAGGTTCTATTGTCACCCGCACGCACCCGGGTGAGCGAGAAGGGTCGAGTCGTCATTCCCTCACAGTTTCGCGAAGCTCTCGGGATCAAGGTTGGCGACGTAGTCAACCTGGAAGTGGTCGGGGATGAACTCAGAATCTCCACTTTTGCCAGCCGCCTGAAGCGCACGCGTGAGCGCCTGCAGAAATACGCAACCCCTGGGGTGCTCGCGTCCGATGAACTTATCCACGAGAGACGCAGAGAGGCCCGGAAGGAAGAGGATGAGTTCCTGGTATTGAGCAAAAGGCTCGATGACAACCTGCGAGTAAAGGGTTGATGACAGTATTGGACTCCTCAGCACTGATGGCCCTGCTTTTCGGCGAACCCGGCGGCGAAGTACTGACGGCAGACTTTATGGCGGAGACCGCCATGAGCACCGTGAACGCCGCCGAGGTGCAGGGCAACCTGGTGAACAGAGGCATGAGCAGCCAGGAAGCCTGGGAAGAAATTCGCGCCTACGTTCCCACCCTGGAGCCCCTGACAGCCGAGCAGGCGAGGCTCGCGGGGAGCCTGATCACGCAGACGCGCAGCCTTGGCCTCTCGCTTGGCGATCGGGCATGCCTCGCCCTGGGAATCATTCTCAAAGCGCCTGTGTATACCACTGACCAGGCCTGGAAGAGCCTGCAGGTCGGCTGCCAGATTCACCTCATCCGGTAGCGCGAAGCTGCCTGAGCAGTTCCAGCCCGAAAGGCCAGGGACCGAAACCGTCGACGGCGGTTATGTGGCCGGAATCTCCAGCGTTCACAAGCTTCGCACCCCACATCTGCGCAAATTCCTCCGAGCGCGCCCACGTGGTGTAGGCGTCGTTTGTACTGGCGACGACGATCGTCCTAAAAGGCAGCCGGTGCCGCGCGATGGGTGCAAAACCTGACACGGCCGGCGGGAAGTCCGGACGCTCGGCATCGCTGACGGCGACCAGCATGGCAGCCCGCACGCGTGTGGCAGATTCCGGATGCGCAGCTGCCCAATGAGCTACAGTGATGCAGCCCAACGAATGCGCTATGAGGATGACCGGAGCGCTTTGTGCACAGACTGTCTGGTTGAGAGTGCTGACCCAATCTGAGCAGCGAGGTGTATCCCAATCCGACTGCTCGACGCGGCAAAGCCATATTCCCGCTCCCACATGGTCTGCCAATGTCCGGGACCGGAGTTATACAGGCCCGGCACCGTCAGGACCTGATCGTCTGCTGTAGCCAAATTGGTGGTCACGCCTTCACCATACATGTTCCCCGCGCCGCCTAAACAGTGGCTGTCGACTTCCCTGCACCCGCGGGGTCTGCTACCGTGAAGTGAGGTCTGATGATCCCTTCTCCTCTTTACTTAGCCATGATTTTCTTCCAGGCAACGGACGCACCGGATGCCTCCGCGCCTGTGACTCCGGCTGGCGGCAGCGCCCTGGTGGAGATGTTCCACAACAGCGGCCCGGTCGCGCTCACGGTCCTTGCATTGCTGGTGCTGGCCAGCTTGTTCTCGTGGGCAATCATTATCGGCAAGCTGGCGAGCTTTAAAAAGGCGCGTACCCAGGGCCGGAAATTCCTGCGTGCCTTTCGCAAGGCAAGCCGGCTGCAGGAGATTTCGGCTGTCAGCGAGCAGTTCAAACCGAGCCCGCTGGTGAATGTCTTTGACGCCGTGTATGAGACTTACCGCCGGCAGACGGGCGGTTTCGGACCGCCGCGGAACATTACAGCTCTCGAGCGCACGGCGCAGTCGGCTTCGAGCGAGGCGCTCACGTTCATGGAACAGCGGCTGACATGGCTTGCGACGATCGGCGCCATTTCACCGTTTATCGGTCTCTTCGGAACGATCATGGGTATCGTCGATGCGTTCCATGGCCTCGGAACTGCCGGCGCCGCAACCCTGCGCGCGGTGGCGCCGGGCGTGTCAGAGGCACTGATTACAACGGCCGCCGGCCTGGTCGTGGCTGTGCCGGCGGTTGTCGCCTACAACCAGTTCACAGCACGCATTCGTGAATTTGGTTCGCGCATTGACGACTTTTCGCGCGAGATGCTCAATGCGCTGGAAGAGATTTCGCTGCGGGATAACCAGGATCCGCTGGAACGCGAGCGTGATCGTGAAGAGAGCCGCGAGATAAGAGGCAACCAGCGTGGCATTTAGTGTTGGCGGCCAGACCAAGTCGGCATTGGCCGAGATCAACATCACGCCCCTGGTTGATGTGGTGCTTGTGCTGCTCGTGATTTTCATGTTGACTGCGCCGGTACTGCAGTCCGGTATCGATGTCGCTGTGCCGAAGACGCGCACGGTGAAAGAGATTACCGAGCAGCGCGATGTGATCACGATCGACAAGGACCAGCGCGTTTTTCTTGGCGACAAGGCCATTAACCTGGCCGACATTCCGTCCCTGCTGCGGAAGCCGAACACTGACCCGGCGCACCAGAGTGTGTATCTTCGGGCGGACGAGCGCGTTCCCTTCGGCGCTTTCGCGTCAGTGATGGACGCCGTGAAACAGGCAGGCATTACGAATATCAGTATCGTGACCCAGCCGATTCAGAACGCCCCGAAATAAATCTCAGCGCATGGCAATCGACAGCAACTACGACGAGCTTGATCCGATGGACCGCAAGGGCGATTTCGACGCCAACTTTGGCGGCTCATTTGGCCTGCATCTTGCGCTGATCGGCTCGATTATCTTGTCGCTGTGGCTCAGTCATCGTCTGCACGGCAACAACTGGGGCGAAAACATGACGGCGGGCGCTATCCAGGCCTCGCTGGTGAGCTCAGCGCCGTCGGTGCCGTTGCCGTCCATTGCACCGCCAACCAAGAATGTCCTGGCGACCGAGACGCCGAGCCCGGCACCTGCCATTCCGGAAAAGGCGTCAGTTCCGGCTCCTGATTTGAGCGCGGTGCAGATACCGGTCAAGCAGCCGCCCCCGAAGCCCAAGCCGTTGCCAGAGAAGCCGCAGCCTCCGCAGGAGCAGAAGCATCCACAGGAGCCGCCGCAACAGCATCGCGCGAATTACGGCGAGCAGCAGGCTGCGAATATGCCGAAATCCATGGCGAATGCCCCGAACACCAGCAACAGTCCGGTGCAGGTGGCTGGCGGAGATTTCGGTTCGCGGTTTGGGTATTACGTGAACGGCATCACCCGCACGGTGAGCCAGAACTGGTACAAGCAGGAAGTCGACCCGGGCACGCCGGAAGGCGCCCAGACGGTCGTAACCTTCACGATTGCCCGTGACGGCAGCCCCAGTAATTTCCGGATTGCTCGTTCCAGCGGTTCATCGAGTCTCGATACCTCGGCGATCCGTGCTGCGCAACGCGTTGACAGCTTTGGTCCTCTACCACCTGCGTACAATGGCTCGACGGTCGATGTTGCGTACACTTTTACTTACCAGCACACGAACTGATAGCGTCGTCCCCACAAGATGCAGGAAAAGGGACGAAGCAGGACGACAGCGCAAAAGCCTATGAAAATGCTCCCCCTCCGTATTCGAACCACCCTCTTCGCTTCCCTGCTTGTGGCCGCAGGGACTGCTTTTTCGACGGCGAACGCCTCGGCCCAGGACTGGGTAAAGACCGGCACGAACCTGGGCGTGGAAAAGATTCGCCTGGCTGCGGCCGACTTCAAGCCAACAAGCTCTGATCCGCAGACGGCGCCGCTCAAGACGACTTTTGATACGACCCTGTTCAACGACCTAGCGAATGCCGGCATCTTTGACATGGTTTCGAAGAGCATTGCGCCTCCGGTCACGCCGGGTTCACCGCAGGAGATAAACCTGCCGCAGTGGAGTGCTGCACCCTCAAATGCAGCGATGGTGGCTTTTGGCGCACTGGGCGTGAACGGTGGCAAGATCTCTGTTTCCGGCTGGGTGTATGACGCCAAGGACGCGAATGGCCAGGCGATTCTCGGCAAGGTCTACACCGACAACGCCTCGCAGGATGCCGCCCGGCTGATTGCCCACAGGTTCGCGGATGAGATCATCCTGCGGCTGGGCGGCGGTCTGAATGGCATTGCCGAGACCCATATCTATTTCGTGTCTTCCCGCTCCGGAGCCAAGGAAATCTGGCAGATGGATTATGACGGCCAGGGACAACACCAGCTGACACACCTGGGCGAGATCTCGCTCTCACCGCATATTTCGCCGTCAAATGACCGCGTCGCCTTCTCGACCCTGGGCAAGACCGGCTGGACAATTCGGATGTATTCGCTGACCCTGGGGCGCCTGGTCGGATTCACGACGCCGGGCGGCACGACACTGTCGCCGGCCTGGGCCAGCGACGGCTCGCATCTCGCATTCTCATCGGACAAGACGGGAGACAGCGAGATATGGACGACAGACGCCAACGGGACCAGCCCGCACCAGATCACGATTTTCAAGGGTCCGGATGTTTCGCCCACCTGGAACCCCAAGACGAACGCACAGATCTGCTGGGTGAGCGGCCGCACGGGTCTGCCGCAGATCTACATCATGGATTCAGACGGCGCAGGTGTACAGCGCATGACGGACGGCGGCTATGCGACTTCGCCCTCCTGGTCGCCCAACGGGCAATTTCTGACCTTTGCATGGGACCGCAAGTACGGCCCGGGAGCGCCTGGCGGACAGGACATTTACGTGATGGACATTGCCTCCAAGCGCTGGACACAGCTTACGCATGACGCCGGCCGGAACGACTTCCCCTCATGGGCTCCGGACGGCCGTCACATCGTCTTCCAGCGTGAACGTGGCCACCAGGTGGAAATCTGGTCCATGCTTGCCGATGGGACAGAACAGCACGCCCTGACCCACGGCAGTAACGACAGCATGCCAAACTGGAGTTACAAGTAGATTGCCGGCAGTACCGTCCTAAACGAAGCCAAAAAGTTACGGCGGCTGCAGGAAACTTCCATAGACCTTGCACCATTTCAAGGTCACACTAGAATGAGATAAGACATTAGATGGAGATATTGTGATGACTCCGGATTACCGTAAGACCCTGGCTGGCAAGACTGTCGCCGGATTTGTTGCCGCAGCCGCGCTGCTTTTTTCGGTCGGCTGCCATAAGAAGCCCGTGCCGCCACCGCCGCCACCGCCGCCTTCCGCCTCGGGTAACGCGCCGACTGCCACTCTGACGGCCACGCCCTCCGCTGTAGCACCCGGCCAGCAGGTGACCCTGAACTGGCGCACGACCGATGCGACAGACGTCAGTATTGACGGCATCGGGCCGGTTGAAACTGCAGGTACCAAGAGTGTGACGCCGACGACGTCAACGGATTACCATCTTGTCGCCAAGGGACTTGGTGGCACAACGGATGCGACGGCTCGTGTTACCGTTTCGAACGGCAGTGCGATGACGGACACCGGCGCGGGCGACAGCTCGGTCGATGACGCGACCTTCCACACCAACGTGCAGGACATTTTCTTCGACTACGATGCTTACGACGTTCGCCCTGATGCTATGCCGATCATCAGCAAGGATGTGGCATTCCTGCACGCACATCCGAACCTGAAGATTGTCGTCGGCGGCTATTGCGACGACCGCGGTTCGACAGAGTACAACCTGGCACTGGGTGAGAACCGCGCGAATGCCGTCAAGCAATCATTGATAGCCGCAGGGGTGGATGCGAGCCATATCCGCACCGTCTCCTACGGTAAGGAAAAGCAGTTCTGCACAGAAGAGAATGAGCAGTGCTGGCAACAGAATCGGCGCGCGGGCTTCTCCGTCGATCGGTAAGCGTGCGAGTGTCGAGAGAAGCGGCAGCATGGTTTCCATGCTGCCGCTTTTGTGATTCTTACCGAATGAGTGGTCGAAGCTCGCCCGGATCCCATCTCTGAGCTGCTGCCTCTGCATCAGAGACATGGATCAAACTGGAAGATGCGGGTCCTCCGACTTCGCTCAGGATGACAAAGTTTCCCGGCTCGGCATGGAGAAAGTTTTGTGGCTGAGCAGGGACTCTAACGCGCCAAGAGAGGGTGCGACCAACGGGAAACATCAGCGGCAAGCCGCACCCGCCTGTATGTCAGATGCCTTTATAATCAGACTGAATTCTGAGGTCTATATGCGTCAACTTTTACTTCGTGCTTCCCTCGTACTGTCGCTTGCGATGATTGTTCCGGTTCCCGGTGCCCATGCGGCTTCGAAAGAGATTGTCGAGCTGCAGACACAGGTGCAGCAGATGCAGGACCTTCTGCAACAGCTGAAGCAGTCGAATGACGAGCGCCTGGGCGCGATTATCAACCTGGTCCAGCAGAACACCGACAACGTGAACAAGATGACGGCAACGGTCAACCAGTTGCAGCAGGCGATGACGGCGCAGACTGAAGGCGGAGGCGGGAAGCTGGACCAGGTGTCCGGTCAGTTGCAGTCCTTGAACGACTCGGTGGACGAGCTGAAGACCCGCATCGGCAAGCTCGACGCTACCATTCAGAATATCCAGAGCCAGCTGCAGAATGCACCTGCGGGCGCTCCCGCCACCGCAGCACCTGCCCCGACGGGCGCCGCGTCAAACAACTTTCCCGCACCGCCGCAGAATCAGCTCGGCAGCCAGGCTCCTGCGCTTGCGCCTGCGCCGGCGGTCGGTGGTCAGATGCCCCCGTTACAGCAGAGCTATCAGAGCGGCCTGCGTGATTACAATTCGGGCAAGTATGAAGTTGCCAGTTCGGAATTTGGCGACGTCGTTCATTACTATCCCCAGGACGACCTGGCCGGCAACGCGCAGTATTACATGGGTGAGATTGCCTATCGGCAAGGCAAGTATCCCCAGGCGATCAAGAATTATGACGCCGTGCTCGAACAGTTTCCCGGCAATAACAAGGCGCCGGCGGCCCAGTTGCGAAAGGGCGAATCGCTGATCGCGATCAACCAGAAGGATGCCGGCGTGCGCGAACTGCGCAGCCTGATCCAGCGGTATCCGATGACGCCGGAAGCACAGGAGGGGCGTTCGAAACTGAATGGCATGGGCGTGCGCATCAATGCATCCGCACCTGCCAAACCAAGTGCCTACGCCCAGCAGTAGACATCAACTTTGAAATGGAGCAGCCTGTCAGACAACACGCAGTGCAAATGAAACATCACTCACCAGCATGACTCTCAAGAAGGAACACGACAGTGATACCGGCAAGGGTGCTGTGGAGCAGGAAGCGCCGCAGCCTGGCAAAGATAATCCTTACATCCATGGCCAGCTTGGACACAGGGATCAGGACGAGGATCTGAAGGATAACGACACCGATTTTCCCGAGCCGGAGACGCACGGCGAGCACAGTGGGGAACATAAGTAGCTTTCCTGCTCAAATGAAAAGGCCCTGCTGCGCGCAGGGCCTTTCGATTTTGCAGCGCATCTAGCGGTGACGCTGCATCACGTCATCCAATACGGATTGCGGAGGACGCACGCGCGATTCCGGCAGGGTGCCAAGAGGCTCGTCGGTCAGGTTCAGCACATCCGTGAAGCTGGGCTTCTCCGTGTTGACGTAGAAGACGCCCGTGAGTACTTCGCCCTTCTCATGCGCTTCCATGAGCGCCTTTACGGCGGTAATGCGGCTGGTGGGGTTGTAGTCTTCACGCAGCTTGCTGAGGCGCAAATGCGATCCGTCATGCATCTCGACGTTGAAATTTGTACCGGCTTCGTAGTCGACCGCGATGTCCTCGAAATGCGGCACAAAGCCTACTTCGGTGATCGCTTCTTCATGCTCCTGCATGTACTTATAGCTCTTGGTTGAGCCTTCGTGGTCATTGAAGGTGACGCAGGGCGAGATGACGTCAAGCATCACTGTGCCCTTGTGCGCGATCGCGGCCTTGAGCATGGTCAGCAGCTGCTTCTTGTCGCCGGAGAACGAGCGGCCAACAAAGGTCGCGCCGAGCTCGACGGCCATGATGCAGGTGTCGATGGGGGGCAGGTCATTGATGACGCCGGTCTTCAGCTTCGACCCGACGTCGGCCGTCGCCGAGAACTGACCCTTGGTCAGGCCGTATACGCCATTGTCTTCGATGATGTAGATCATCGGCAGATTCCGCCGCATGAGGTGTGCGAACTGACCCATGCCGATGGACGCCGTATCGCCGTCGCCTGAGACACCGATGGCTTTCATGGTATGGTTCGCCAACAGAGCGCCGGTGGCGACAGATGGCATACGCCCGTGGACGCTGTTGAAGCTGTGCGAGCGCGACATGAAGTAGGCCGGGCTCTTCGACGAGCAGCCGATACCGGACAGCTTCATCACGCGCTCCGGCTGAACGCCCATCTCATACATCGCATCGATGATGCGTTCAGAGATGGCATTGTGGCCGCAGCCTGCGCACAGCGTGGTCTTGCCGCCGCGGTAGTCGAGCACCTGCAGGCCAAGCCTATTTGTTTTAGGAGCCTTGGGAGGAAGTGTGGGAGTTGCTGTGGCCATGGTCTAGAGTTCCTCCTGCAGAATCAGTTCGTCGGTTACGGAACGCGCGTCGATGGGCAGTCCGTTGAAGTGCCTAACGCTGCGCAGCTTCACGACATCACCCACTGGAAGATCCAGCTTGAGCAGGCTCAGCAGCTGTGCATCGCGGTTCTGCTCGATGACATAGACGCGATCGTGCGAGGCAACGAAATCATGCACTTCCTTTGAAAATGGAAACGCGCGCAGCCGCAGATAGTCGGTCTCGAATTTATATTCATTGCGAAGCTGATCGCGCGACTCGCCGACGGCGAAGTCTGACGTACCGAAGGCAATCAGGCCGACTTTCGACTGTCCGTCCTGTACGACAACCGGCTTGGGCACATATTCACGCGCTGTTTCAAACTTGCGTGCGAGCCGCTCCATGGTGGCCTGGTATTCATCGGGCCGCTCGGTGTAGAGAGCCTTGTCATTGTGGCCGCTGCCGCGCGTGAAATACGCGGCGCCGGGATGATCGGTACCCGGCAGTGTGCGATAAGGAATCGCGTCGCCATCAACGTCTTTATAGCGAGCAAAACCGCCGAGGCGTGTAAGGTCTTCGGCGCTCAGAATCTTGCCGCGCTGCATTGGCTTCTCGGGATACGGGAACGGTTCCGACATCCAGTTGTTCATGCCGAGATCGAGATCGCTCATCACGAAGATCGGTGTCTGCAACTGCTCGGTCAGGTTGAAGGCTTCAATCGCAAACTCGTAGCACTCCTTCACTGAACCGGGCAGCAGCATAATGTGCTTGGTATCGCCGTGCGACAGATATGCGGTCGAAAGCAGATCGCCCTGCATGGTGCGCGTCGGCATGCCGGTTGATGGGCCGGTGCGCTGCACGTCGAAGATGACGCCGGGAATTTCGGCGAAGTAGCCGAGGCCGGCGAATTCCGCCATCAGTGAAATGCCGGGGCCAGAGGTGGCTGTCATTGAACGTGCACCGGCCCAGCCTGCGCCAAGCACCATGCCGACTGCAGCGAGTTCATCTTCAGCCTGGACGACGGCGAAGGTCGCCTTGCCATCTGGCTCGATGCGGTACTTCTTGAGGTAGTCGATCAGGTTCTCGACCACTGATGAAGAAGGCGTGATGGGATACCAGGTGACGACGGTGACGCCGGCAAACATGCAGCCGAGTGCGGCTGCGGAATTGCCTTCAATGATGATTTTGCCATCGGTCTCGTGCATGCGTTCGAGGACAAAAGGATCGTGCTTGGTGAAGGTCGTCTCAGCATACTCAAAGCCTGCTTTGACGGCAGACCAGTTCAACTCGGCCGCCTTCAACTTCTTGGCAAACTGCCGGCGGACGGAAGCTTCAACGACTTCCATATCCATGCCGACAATCTGCGCGACCACGCCGACGTAAATCATGTTCTTGACGAGCTTACGCAGCTTGGCTTCGGGACAGACCGCGGCTGTGATCTTGTCGAAGGGCACGGGATAACAGGCGACGTCATCGCGGAACTGCGCGAGGTTCGCTGTTTCTTCGTAGATGGCGGCGCCGCCTGCAGGCAGCGAGAGAATATCTTCGCGCGAGGTCTCGGCATTCATCGCGATAAGAATGTCGATCTCTTTTTTGCGCGCAACGTAGCCGTGCTTGCTGGCACGAATCGTATACCAGGTGGGAAGGCCGGCAATGTTCGAGGGAAAAAGGTTTTTGCCGCTGACGGGAATGCCCATCGCGAAAATGCTCTTCAACAGAATGCTGTTGGCAGACTGAGAACCGGAGCCGTTTACGGTAGCAACCTGAATGCTGAAATCGTTGACGATGCGCTTGGGCGCACCCGACTCAGATGTCTCCGGGGACGATGCTGCACGCGGAGTATTCAGGGCAACATTACTAGTCGCCATGTAAGCTGATTCCCTTCTTAGCGAATGTGAGCGAAAACGGGCCAGCGACATGGTGTTGTATGTCGAAAAACCACTTTTCTCTTCATTCAAAAGTATATGTCAATCAATCGAAAGGTACGTACCCCGTGGGCTTAACTGGGCGTATTCCGCTGCCGAATGTCGAGATGCGCGGCTGAAACGCAGTCGCGCCGCGCTCATCCGCTCTCGGTCACAGTAAACTCGAAGAGTATTCAACCCTATAGGAGTCAACCATGTCAGAAACTGAAGTGAAAATTACAGTCCGCCCGAACGGGCCATTCCGCGTCGAGGGTCCGATCAAACTGGTCGATGCCGACGGCCGCGAGTGGAACCTTGAAGGCAAGCCTGCCATCTCCCTTTGTCGTTGCGGCGCATCGACCAAAAAACCTTTCTGCGATGGCATGCATTCGAAGATGGGCTTCAAGGCTGCCGAGTGCGCGGTCGCGGCAGAAGAAAAAGCCGCACAGTCCTGATGAGTGCCCGCCAGGCCTGCCGCTGTCCGGAAGAAAAGGCACGCCGAAGACAGTGAGCAAATGGCCGTGGGACTCTGCCTGCGAGAGTTGTGCGATCATTCCGCAATGACCTGCTGGAACTTTTCGCGCAGTGCGATCTGCACTGGACTCAGCCTCGCCTTCATCCCTTTCACCTCAGCCATTTTGAATGCGCAGGCTCCTGCAGGCGAACCGATCCGCCTGCAGGTTGACCTGACGGATGCGCCGCGCCACCTGTTGCATGCGCATCTCGACATCCCGGTAAAAACCGGGGCGCTTACGCTCGAATATCCCGAGTGGATTCCGGGCGACCATCGCCCTACCGGCCCGATCGACAACGTTGCCGGCGTCTTCATCCGCGCGAACGGCAAAGATCTTCCCTGGCGGCGAGATCTGGTCGATATGTATGCCATTCACGTCAACGTTCCTGACGGTGTGACGCAGCTTGAGGTCAGCTTCGATTTTCTTGCTGTACCTGGCGCGACAGGTTCCGATGAAGATGATGCGACAGACAACAACATGGCAGTGCTTGAGTGGAATTCAGTCGTGATGTACCCGACGTCAATCCCGGTAGATCAGATTCCGGTTGTTGCTTCGCTGACCTTACCCGCAGGATGGAAGTCTGGCACAGCCCTGACGACAGACAGTCAAGCCGCCAATACGACGCATTATGCTGCCACCTCGATCGGGCAACTGGTCGATTCGCCGGTGATCGCGGGCCTTTATTTTCGCGAGGTCGCGCTTGCTCCGGAGGTGTCGCCAAAACACTATCTCGATATGGCTGCCGATACACCTGAAGATCTCGAATTGAAAAGCGGCACGCTCGATTCGCTTTCGAAATTAGTGCGCGAGACCGGCGCACTTTACCAGTCGCGGCATTACAACTCGTATCACTTTCTGCTGAGCCTCAGCGACAGCATTCGCGGAGAGGGCCTCGAGCATCACCAGTCGAGCGACAACGGCATCGAAGCTCATGGCTTTTCTGATGACGACCTGGCGATGACAAATGCCGACCTGTTGCCGCATGAGTTTACGCATTCATGGAATGGCAAATATCGCCGGCCCATCGGCCTGGCGACGCCCGACTATCATGTGCCGATGCAGGATGACCTGCTGTGGGTCTACGAAGGCATGACGCAATACTGGGGCGATGTGCTGGCTGCGCGCACTGGCCTGTTTACGCCGGACCAGTATCGCGAAGCCCTTGCTTACAGCGCTGCGACACTCGACACGCAGACCGGCCGCACCTGGCGCAACCTGCAGGATACAGCGGACGCTGCAAGCATTCTGCGCGATGCGAGCCCCACTGGGGCAGCTGGCGGCGCAGCCAGGAATATTATCCGGAGGGCGAATTGCTTTGGCTCGATGCGGACACGACCATCCGTAACCTGACGCATGACAGAAAATCGCTTAATGATTTTTGCTTCAAGTTTCTGGCGGAGGGCGGGAACACGCCGCCGAAAGTTGTGCCGTATACCTTCGAGGAAATTGTCAGCGACCTGAACAGTATTGCGCCGTATGACTGGCAGAATTTTCTGAAGGAGCGGCTGGATTCGCATGCCGCGCATGCGCCGCTAGGCGGGATCGAACGCGGCGGGTACAAGCTGGTCTATACCGATCAGCCTACGTCGTATGAGAAAGCAATTCTTGGCAAGCATGGTACGGCGGATGCATTCTTTTCGTTGGGATTACGTATCGGTGGTGAGGGCGAAATCCTCGATGTGCGCCATGATTCGCCGGCCTTCAAAGCGGGGCTGGGACCACAGGCGAAGATCGTTGCCATCAATGGGCATGGCTATTCGGAAGCTGTTCTCAAGACTGCTTTGAAACAGGCGAAGACTGCCACTGCGCCGCTGGAGCTGATTGTGTCGAATACAGACGAGTTCCGGATAGTGCACATTAACTATCACGACGGCGAGAGATATCCGAAACTCGAGCGTCTGAATGGAACGACTGCGCTACTGGATGAGATTATCCGGCCGCTTACCGGAGTAACACCGCCGGCGAAGGCCAGGTAGTTTCGGCTGGTCTTAGGACTTGGATTTAGGCTGCCACTTTTTCAGCTCAACCAGCGGAGGATCTGGCGCTTTATCTGACTCGGATTGGGCAGCTGTGCTTTCGACAGCACTGGCTGCGACTTCGCCAGCCGGTGCTGCTGGCGCTGTCGATTTGGGCTGCCACTTCCTGCGCTCGGGTGCGGGTGCGGCAGCAGGGAGAGCTGCTTCGGGCTGCGGTGCTTGTGCTGGCTGCGGCTCAGGTACAGGCTGTTTCGGCTGCCACTTCTTTCGCACCTGCGTAACTTCGGGAGCGAGGGTCGGAGCAATCGGCTCATCTGCGACGATGACCGGCTCGGTAACAGAAATTGTTTCTGCGATCACTGCAGGGACGGACGGCGCGATGGTTGCGCCTGGTGAGGCGGCAGTGGCTGAGATGCCTTTCGCGCGGTTCACCCCTTCAAGAAGCAGTTCAGCCACATCCTTGATGGCGATGCTCTCTTCACCATCCCTGGATGGCGTGCTGCCCAGCATGCTTTTGCAGAACGGGCAGCCAACCGCCAATGTTTTTTCTTCCGATGCTGCCTTGCCGAGTACACGCTGCACCTCCTTGAAGCGATTTTCGGAAATGCGCTCATCGCCCGGCTCTTCTTCCTTCCAGAACTGCGCGCCACCTGCGCCGCAACAGAAGGCATTGCTGCGATTGCGCTCCAGCTCAAGTACCTCGCTGCCAAGTACGCGCAGAAGATTGCGCGGAGCGTCGTAGACGCCGTTGTGACGGCCGAGATAGCAGGGGTCGTGGTACGTGATGCTCTGCTTCGATTGCCCCGCCTGCAGTTGACCGCCGGTGATGAGCGTCTCGAGATATTGCGTGTGGTGCATCACCTGGTAGTCGCCACCGATCTGCTTGTACTCATTGCCGAGCGCGTTCATGCAGTGGGGGCAGCTGGCGATGACCAGCTTTGGCTTCACAGCGTTCAGCGTGGAGACATTTTCATCGGCGAGCTGGCGATACAGCATCTCGTTGCCGGCACGACGCGCACTGTCGCCGGTGCAACATTCCTTCTTGCCGAGGACGGCGAAATCAACACCGGCATGGTCGAGCAACTGGACGACTGCCCGCGCTGTTTTCTGTGCCTGCGGGTCATAACTCGCGGCACAACCTACCCAGTAGAGAACATCCGGAGTGGGATTTTCTTCGGTAGTTTTTACGGCCAAACCTTCGGCCCATGCAAGCCGCTTCTCATGACTGATGCCCCACGGATTCTTTGCGCGCTCCATCCCGCGAAAAGCTGTCTGCAACTGGCTGGGAAAGTCTCCACGGATCATCACCTGGTTGCGACGGATGTCAATGATGTCGAGCATCTGCTCATCCTGCACCGGGCAGACTTCCATGCAGGCACCGCAGGTCGTACATGCCCATGCAGCTTCGGGAGTCAGCGCAAAATTCAGGAGTGGATGCGGACTTGCAGCGCCGTTCTCGAAGGACGACGCACCCGCTATGTGCGCGAGGTCATTCAGTTCCATGCGCTTATTGATCTCGAGGGCGGCCGGGCTGAGCGATTTTCCAGTTGCGGTCGCAGGACAGACGTCCTGACACCGGTTGCACTGGATGCATGCGTACGCATCAAGCAGGCGAGGCCATGCAAGGTCTTCCAGTTTCTCTGCGCCGAGCTTTTGTTCCTCAGCTTCGAGATTGATTTCGACGAGCGGTAGAACTCCCGAATTTGAAGGACGCGCAAAAAAATATTTGAGAGGAGCGGCAAAAATGTGGATGTGCTTGCTGTAGGGAAAGTATGCGAGAAAGGCGAGTACGCTCCCAAGCGCGCCCCAGTAGCCGAAGATCTGCCAGGCGTGCGCATGCTGAGGTGTAAAGAGATGCGATAGCGATTCTGCGAATGGCTGATATGGGTCGTAGGTATCTGTCGTCGGCCCGGCCAGTCGTGCGCCCGATCCGACAGCACGACTGCCTACATGAAAAAGGATGAACGCAGATACGATCAGCGAGTCTTTTGATATGTAACCACGCTTGACATCTTTATGAAGCAGCGTGTTTTCACTAAAACGAAATTGCCTCCTCGCAGGCATGGCAAAACGTCGAATGACGAGCGCCACGACCCCTACCAGCACGAGAAAGCTGAGGATGTCCGCCAGGAAACTGTAAGCGAAAAGAGTGTCAACAGTAAGCGAGTACGGTACCCGGGCCGGAAGATTGATCTCCGTGTAGCCCTGCAGTGCATCGACCAGGTTTACAAGCAGGTAGAAAACGAAACCGTAGAAGATGAAGGAATGGAACAGGCTGACCACACCGCGCTTCTTGAAGGTTCGCTGTTGCGTGAGCGTCGTACTGAGCGCGTACCAGAGCCGCGACGGCCAATTATCCCAGCGCAGTTCCGCATCTGGACGGCCGCGGCGGATGCGGAGATACACACGGTAGAAGCCGCGCGTGCCAATCGCCAGCATGACGGCGGCAAAGATGAGGAAGCCGATTCTGCTGGAGAGGGGTAACACGATTATTTGCGAAGCTCGTCGAGGATTGCCGGAACGAGCAGGTTCACGTCGCCGACCATACCGTAGTCGGCAATCTTGAAGATCGGGGCTTCGGCATCCTTGTTGATCGCGATGATGTACTTACTTTTATTCATGCCGGAAAGATGCTGCACGGCGCCGGAGATTCCAATCGCAATGTAGGCCTTTGGCGCTACGGTTTTCCCAGTCTGACCTACCTGCTCCGCATAGGGTCGCCAGCCCGCGTCGACGATGGCACGGGTCGCGCCGACAGCCGCGCCAATCTGGTCGGCCAGGCCTTCAACCAGCTTCGTGAAACTTTCCGCGCTGCCGACACCGCGACCGCCGGCGACGACAACGTCCGCTTCGCTGAGTGGCACGCGCGATGTTTTTTCACCGGTCTTGCCGGTCACCTGCAAACGCCGGGCCGGTAGATCGAGATCAACATCGAACTGTTCCGCGACCTGATCGCCGGCAACCGCCGCGGTGAAGGCGCCGGGCTTCACCGTGATGACTGCCGTGCCCTGGGCTTCCACCTTCTCGGTGACGCGAGCGAGGTAGGTGTAGTGCTCGGCGATAAGCCTGTCACCATCAGCGTGCACGCTGATGACATCTTCAAGCAGGGGAGCGTCGAGTTTAACGGCAACGCGTGGGCTGTAGTCGCGGCCACTGCGGCTTCCGCCGATCAGTACGGTCGTGGCTTCCCCTTCTTTCGCGATCTGCGCGACGGCAGCTGCCCAAAGCTCGGAATCGAATTGCGCCAGTTCAGGACGATCGGCGACGAGCACCTGGTCGACTGCAGCCGCAACTCCAGCGGCGATGCCAGCAACATTGCTGCCCAGCACGAGCGCGGTCACCGGGCCTTCGCGGCCTAGCTGACGCGCGCACGTCACCAGTTCAAAGGTGCTCTTGCTCACCTTGCCGCCCGCGTATTCTGCGACGAGGAGGATCATGCAATCACCCGTGCCTCGTTGCGCAGAAGCTTCACGAGTTCGGAGGCAGCAGCAGCCGGATCTTTCGTATCGAGCATTTTCTTCAACCGCTCTTTCACCTGGACTGATTCGCTCACAACCTTCACAGCAGGAGTGACGCCGTACTGCTCGAGCGACTCTTTGCGCAGCTCTTTCTTTTTTGCTTTCATGATGTTCGGCAGTGTCGGATAACGCGGTTCGTTCAAGCCCTGTTGCGTGGTGACGACTGCGGGCAAGGGCATGGTAAAGGTTTCGCTGCCTTCATCCACATCATGCTTGCCCGTGAGCGCACTATCCTTCACTTCGAGCGCATTGGTCCACGTCACCTGCGGCCATTGCAGCCGTTCAGCAGTTGCCGCACCGAGTGCGTGGCTATCCCAGTCTGCCTGCTGACCACCGCTGAATATTAGTTCCGCCGCTTCCTGTTCAGCGATTGCAGCCATCACTTTACTTACGGCAATCACGTCGAGCCGGGCATCAGTCTCGACATGAATGGCACGATCGGCACCCATGGCAAGCGCGTTACGAAGCACATCCTGGCAACGCGCGGGGCCGATGGCAACAGCGATCACCTCTACCTCGCCTCCAGCTTCGCGGATGCGCAGGGCCTGCTCCAGGCCGTACTCATCCATCGTATCCATCACAAGTTTGCGGCCTTCAAGATCAACCGCGCCGTCCTTGATGCGAACGCTTTCCTCTGCGTCCAGCACCTGGCGTATCAACGTCAACACACGCATGCAAATCCCTTCGATCTGTCGTTCTGCCTAGAGGACATAGCGTCCGGCTTCTGTCATTGCGGAGGCAATCTCGCGGCCGAGAGCGACAGTGTTTTCCGGTTCATGCTTGGACAGGCGACGGAAGATGGTCATCTGTGTCCGCAGCATGTCTCCTTCGGCCACCGCACCTATGACTAGCTCGGCTGCATTTTCGACAATGCGGAACGACCGGGCTGCGTAATATTTTGCCATCGCAATCGCGATCGGTTTCGTACCGGCCAGCTTCTCGGTCCGCAGCAGCGTCGACTCGAGAGTGAGCACTTCAATGATGATGTCGGCGAGCGCGCCCATCACTTCCTGCTGCTCTTCGAGGCCCTGACCGAATTTCTGCGAGGCGGCACCGGCACAAAACAGCCCGATCTTTTTTGCACTGGCCAGCAAAGCACGTTGATTTGCCAATGCGCCGCTCTGCTCTTCGCGTGGACTGGGACCAGACATCACTTCATCCATTACTTTCTGAATCGCGGGCAGCAGGGCCAGTTTGCCCTGGAGGGCGCGCTTGATCATCCAGCCAGTCGTGATGAGGCGATTGATTTCGTTGGTGCCTTCGAAGATCTTGTTGATGCGCGCATCCCTGTAGCTGCGCTCTGCGGGAAACTCTTCCACGTAGCCGTAGCCGCCATGAATCTGCAGCATGTGATCGACGATGGTGTCGAGCATTTCAGAGCCCCACACCTTGATGATGGAGCACTCGACAGCAAACTCTTCGATACGCTTCTGCACCTGCATGCTGATGTCGGGTGCGCTTTTGTCGAGCTCAGCAAGCGATGCATCGATGGCGCCAACCACACGATAGACTAGCGCTTCACCTGCGTAAATGAGGGTCGCGCTCTCGGCGATTTTCTCCTGGATCAGTCCGAAGGAGGTGATCGGTTTGCCGAATGCGATACGGTCCTTGCCATACTTCACGCCATTGCGGAATGCGTGGCGCGAGCCGCCGATCGCTGCCGCGCCGAGCTTGTAGCGGCCAACATTCAGGATGTTAAAGGCGATGCGATGGCCGTTGCCGGCTTCGCCCAGAAGATTCTCGACGGGAACTTTGCAGTCCGACAGAATGAGCGGGCAGGTGGACGAGCCACGTATGCCGAGTTTATGTTCCTCGGGACCGACGGTAAGGCCGGGCGTACCTGCTTCGATCAGGAATGCGGAGAATTTCTGCCCATCGATTTTCGCAAAGACGGTGAAGAGATTCGCCATGCCGGCGTTCGAGATCCACATCTTTTCGCCATTCAGGATGTAGTGGCTGCCGTCGGGCGAAAGGACGGCCTGGGTACGGATGTTCATCGCATCCGAGCCCGATGAGCTTTCTGACAAGGCATACGATGCCACCCACTCGCCCGAAGAAAGCTTCGCAAGAAATCTCTCTTTCTGCGCCTTCGTTCCGTACCAGATCAAGGGCAGCATACCGATGCCGGTGTGCGCACTGAACGCCACCGAAAAACTGCCGAGCACAGACATATTGTCCGCGATGAGCGCAGACGTGACCTTATCCATCTCGAGACCGCCGAACTCTTCCGGCACATCGACACTCATCAATCCGAGGTCGCCCGCTTTCTTGAGCAGGGCGCGCGTGACGGCGAATTCCTTTGCCTCGATTGCATCGACATGCGTCAGAATTTCCTGCTCCGCGAAGTCAGCGGTTGTTTCGGCAATCTGCTTTTGTTCGTCGGTCAGATCTTCAAGTGTGAAGATGTCGGCGGGGGTCACATCTTCAATCAGAAAACTGCCGCCGTTGACTCGCTTGGCTATTGCTGCCGCCACTGCTGTGCTCATGGATGCTCCTTCGCTGCTCATCATGTTCAAGTATGCGCGCCGGGTGTCCTGACAATTTCGGCAGGCGCAATCCTGTTTATCACTCTGACGAGGCAGAATACTGAACGATCGGTAAGATAGTCAAACGCCGATTTTAGCGTCATTACTGCCAGCGAGAAGTCCGCTGGCGACGGCGTTTTTCAGCGGTTTTTGCCTGATACCTGAACGGGCGGCAGTATTGCTGTCAGGATTGCCTTCGCCCGGGTGTAGATTACGCCCGGACCTGCCGGAACTGGCTCGACTGTGATGCAGTCCTTCTGTCAACAGGTAGGCAAATTCCTGGCCGATCTCAGAGGCGCTTAGCGCGCCGCCGGGCTGATACCACGTTCCTATCCAGTTGATGGCGCCGGCGATCGCGAACGAGGCCAGCTTGACATTGCATGGCGCTACCGAGCCGTCCGCGATGCCGTCTGCAAGATATTGCCGGATGGAGGCGTCGATGCGGCGCTTCAGACTGCGCACTTCCTTGCGTGCCGCGGGTGAGAGCGCCGAATCATCGAGCATGGCAACGCAGCGGCCGAACTCGTGCGAAACGACCGTTGTTGCATATGCTTCGATGTAGGCCTTGACCTTGTCGAAGCCGCTGCCGTGGTCAACCAATGCGCTGTCGAGGCCGCTCTCGATCGCCGTGATGCCGTGCCCATAGCAGTCGACCAGGATCTGTTCTTTGTTCTTGAAATAGTAGTAGAGCGCGGGCTTGGTGATGTTGAGCCGACGGGCGAGCTCACCCATCGACGTTCGCCGATACCCCTGTTCCAGAAACAGGTGGGCTGCGGTCTGCAGCACGGCGTCCTTCTTCTCGTCCACATTGCGCTGACGAACCTGGAACGCCTTCCAGGGCTCACGCGCGTTCACGGCTCCCTTGAAGGTACCCATCTGTGTCGCAATCTTTTTCGGGCTGCGCGACTCACTTTCCAAGGCTTATCCACCTTCCTGATGATGCAACCTTGATGCGTACCTATCCATTTTGATTCTTCTGATAGACACACATCCGTCTGTTCGGTTAATTTACTCTGCGGTAAGAAAATACCATGAATCCAGCAGCCAATGGAACGTCTCTCGAGTCCCACGGAGTGCCTACGACCGCCACTATTCCCAACCCTGTGACCGATGCAGACCTGCCGCTTCAGAAAATTTATCAGGCCGAGCGCGAGCGCGCCGCAACCAGCCTGTTTACACAACCCTGGCAGGGACAGGTGCAGACCTGGACCTGGGCGGAAGCGATGCAGGAAGTGCGGCGAATCGCGAGTTATCTCGTGGCCCAGAATTATCCGCCGGGCTCGAACATCGCCATCATGGCGAAAAACAGTGCGTGGTGGATCATGGCGGATTTTGCGATCTGGATGACCGGCCATGTGAGCATCCCGATTTTCCCGACCATCCATGACGCATCGCTGCTTGCCATCTTCAGGCAGAGCCGGCCCGTCGCATGCTTCCTTGGTGCGGTCGAACATCTACCAGCACTCGATGAACCGACGCTGCAATCGATCACGTTTGTAACCTTTCCCCATCACGACCGTCCCAAGATGACGGCGTGGGCGACACTGCTGCGCGACTACGCGCCAATGACAGAAAGTCCTGTGCGGCCTGCAACCGATATTGCGACCATTATCTATACCTCCGGCACCACCGGTACACCTAAAGGAGTGATGCATAACTTCAGCGCCCTGAGCCTGATGGCGATTGCCGTCAAGCGCGCCCTCGGCCGCGAGGATGGCAAGGTAGACCGGGTCCTCTCTTATTTGCCGCTCGCTCACATTGCGGAACGGGCTATCGTCGAGACGAGCACGTTCTTCCTGTCGCTGCATGTCTTTTTTACGGAGGGGCAGCTGACTTTTCTTGCAGACCTGCAGAGGTCCGAGGCGACTGTTTTCTTCACCATCCCCCGGCTGCTCATTCGCTTTCAGCAAGGGGTGCTCGAAAAAGTTTCGCAGAAGAAGCTCGACCTGCTGCTCAAGCTTCCTGTGGTTCGAACTATCATTCGCAAGAAGATACTGCATGGGCTCGGGCTGGGAAGTGTGAGGGTGGCAGCGTCAGGGGCGGCACCGCTGCCTGTCTCCATTATCGAGTGGTACCACAAACTTGGGCTCAACCTGATCGAAGGTTACGGCATGACCGAGACGGGCATCACGCATGTACCGTCGCCGGGCCGAGACCGTGTCGGTTACGTGGGTGAGGCGTTTGATTTTGCCGTCACACGCATCTCTGATGGCGGCGAGATCCAGATCAAGGGGCCCATGAATTTTGCCGGGTATTACCTGGCACCGGAAGCGACCGCGGCCTGTTATACGGAGGATGGTTATTTCCATACCGGGGATCGCGGCGAGATTGACGCACAGGGCCGCCTGCGCATCATCGGGCGATTGAAAGAGGAATTTAAGACATCGAAGGGCAAGTATGTGATTCCGGCGCAGATAGAGAAAGTGTTGAGCCTGAGTCAACATTTTGAATCTGTCTGTGTGCTCGGTTCAGGCATGACTGCTCCGTTCGCAATGGTAGTGCTGGTGCCTGAGGCGCGGAGAAGGTGTACCACGCCTGACGCGCGCGCGGCGATGGAAGCGGAATTACTTGAAGATCTTCAGGCGACCAACGCTCAACACGAGCACCATGAACATCTTCGCTTCCTGGTCATCGATAACGAGCCGTGGACGCCCGAAAACACCCTGATGACGCCGACGATGAAGGTGCGCAGGGCAAAGATTGAAGACATCTATGCGTCGCGCTTCGACGATTGGGACCGGATGCAAAAGAAAGTCATCTGGCTGGAGGGTCGGTGAGCCAGTTCTCTTCCCTGCGACTGCACGTGGGCGGTAAAGAACTCGAGACAGGTCTTTGGACAGCTGATGGCGCGGTCGGCACGATCGTGCTGCTTCATGAAGCCCTGGGCTCGGTTTCTTACTGGAAGGATTTTCCTCATATTCTGCGCGATGCCACCGGGCACAATATCATCGCCTATTCCCGCGCCGGCCATGGGGATTCCGATGGGCCGGTTGAGCCGCGCAGTATGGAGTACTACCAGCGACAGGTTGAAGTGGTGCTGCCTGCCGTGCTGGAGCATTTTCAGGTCGCAGAGCCGGTGCTTTATGGCCACAGCGAGGGTGCGGCAATCGCGTTTCTTTACGCGGCGAGCGGCCGGAACGTACGGGCCGTGGTTGCAGAATGTCCCATCCTGGTCCAGGAGGACCGGACTGTACTGACCATCAACGCACTCGAATCGTCTTATGCAGGCAGCGATATGAGCCGGAGGCTCGGCCGCTATCACAGGGATGCGGATGCAGTCTTTCATTCGTGGATGCGCAGCAATCGCTCCCGACTTTTCACAGACTACCCGATGCAGCAGTATCTGGCGCAGGTGACCTGTCCCGTGCTGGTGCTGCAGGGGGAGCATGACGAATTCGGGACTGTCCGACAATTTGAGGTCATGCAGCGGGCTTTGCCTGACGCCGAGCGTGTGGTGCTCAATGCCGGCCACCTGCTGCACCGCGAACAGCCTGACGCTGTGGCTGCTCACGTGCGCGCGTTTCTTTCCAAAGCTGGCCCGGTCAGTACCGGTCCAGTAGTCCATGTAGACCATAAAGAGGGTTAATGAAAACTTCCGTATTCCACTTGTCGTGCAGCCGAGCTTTCTTTTTCCTGTTGGTGGGACTCGGCCAGTTTGCCGGGCGGTCCGCCAATGCTCAACAAACGACTATCAGCCGTTATGACATTTACACCGGCTTCACCAGCATCGATAGCCCGGCACTGGGGTTGAGCCAGCCCGGGTTTCATACGCAGGCGGGGATCAATATGCGCCCCTGGTACTCTCTCGGTTTCGACTATAGCGTGGCGAGCGGGTCCGAGATCCTGAAGCCGAACCTGCTGCCTGGCGCTCTGCAGGCGCAGATCACCGGGGCGCAGGAGCTTTACACACTGGAAGGTCTGCTACCCGTGGGCTACAAGCTCGCGATCAAGACAGACGCATTCACGCAGACATTCGCGGCCGGACCGCAGTTGATGTACCGGCACTATGAGAAAGCTAACTTCTTCGTTCGGCCATCTCTGGGCGCATTGCGTGAACGGGCGACTCCTCATCCTGCAGACCCGTTTGCAACCGCCATTGCTCAGCAGCTTGCGCCATCCGGATCGAAGCTTGACTGGACCGGTTTCTACGGGGTGGGCGGAGGAGGCGATTACCGGGTGACCAGGCATTTCGGCATCCGGGCGCAGATGGATGTTGTCTACAATCATCCCTTCAATGACATTCTGGCCAATGGGCGCTGGACATTCCGTTACTCTGTCGGCCCGAGCTTCCACTTCGGCCATAGCATTTTGAAGGCACCCAAACAGTCGGCCATGCTACACAGTTCCTCGCAGCCATAGCGATGGGTTTGCAGCAGCAGATCTGTGTTATGGCTCAGACCTCGTCCGGGACTTTTTCGGTTAAGAGTGCGGCACGCGATGAGCCGTGGCTTGCCGCATTCGCTTCAAAGAGGGGCCTGCCGGAGAGGATCAGTCGAGGAGCAGTTGCCTGCCTGACGTCCAGTTCGATCACCTGGCCTACAGTGAGTCGGGCAACTTCACCATAGGTTACGCGTGAGGCTGGCAGCTGGAGAGTAAGCTGGCAGGCTATTTTTCTGCTGAGCACGGTAAGGCGCTCGCGGACTGCGGGCGCATGTTCGCGTCTTCCCTTCCAGGTACCCGCCAGCTGTCGAAGCAGAAAGCTTGAAACTGCGGCCGGCAAGGTCAGGACGAGGTTGCCCTGGGTCGCGCCCACTCGCATTTCAAATGTCAGGCACAGGACCTGTTCGTCCGAAGGCATCAGCCGGTTGATCTGCGAGAAGAGTATACGGTCAAGATGTTTCGCGACGAGGCCGATGCCTCTCCAGGTCGTAGACAATTCGTCGCAGACAAAGACCATGATGGCCTGAAACAGTTGCTCATCGACGTGCGAAAGCTCAGTATTGAGCGACGGCTTGCCTGATCCGCCGAGCAGCAGGTCGAGGATGCAATAGCCAAGCTGCATATCAAGCTGGAGCAGGGAGACGGCGCTGATTGCGTCAAAGGAAATTGAAGAGAAGTAGTCGCCGCCCTCGGACATAGTGTCGAGAAAATCGCTGTATGGCGCGCGTTCCACGGCTCCCAGCCTGACCGACACGTCTGCCTTAAGCCACGCGCTGAGACTGGAGGCAAAGCTTCGGGCGAAGCGCTCGCTGAGATCGCCAACCTCCTGCGTCTGCTCGCTGCTGAGCGACCGCTGAGAGGCAAATGAATGCTCCTGCACGTCCTGAACGGGAGCTACCACGGATTCAACCGCGGCGCCCCCGCCGAACATGGCGTCTATCTCTGATTGCGATAAGCTCTTCGACATCGGTTGAAGGTCGCTTGACCCTGTCGGCCCCCCGGCGGCAGACACTATTCGCATGGAGCAATCAGGAGGCCAACCGGGATTGCACTATCTGAGTAGTTCCTAATGTTGAGCAATGCTGCTGGTGGCTGGCTGGCAATTCAGGCGACGGCCTTCCGGGCGGCGAGGGGACGCCTCTGCTCGTACGGGGGTTCGAAGCAGACTTTGATCATGAGTGTGTGCCCATCCATCTGAAAAGGCACCAGCATCCACTTTTTACTATGGCTGTGCACCATGAAGTCTCTGCCGTAGGTGACGGTAGGGATGCTGAGACTGACGTCGCCCAGTTGTCCGTCCAGATCGGTTTTGACGCTGCCGACTATCATGTTCGCAATCTCGGCAATAGCGTCAAGGACATCGTCCTGTACCTCTGGACAGGCCTGCATCAGGAGTATCCCGGCAATGCTGCACGCCAGCTCTGCGGAACAACAGACCAGGCAGATCATGGATGAGGTCCCGACGACACTGATCTGCGCGATCACCCCCTCGGACGATTCAGCCCTTTCCGGTTCCTGGTAGGGCGTGGCACAGACCAGCTCTTTCTCGAGCATTGTACTGAAGACACGCACCGTGGCCGCCTGTATGGCTTCTATCGCAACTTCTTCCTGCATCGGCCATGCCTCCCGGCTTGCCTGTTCTTGTGCGTCCGACCCATCGTTACTTCGCGGGTCGAGCGAGTCTGTGGATGCCTGGCGCATTCTGCTGCGCGCCAGGCACTGTTTCCAAGGGAAGCGCTGGCCATCGGCCCGCTCTTCGCTCGCTGCTTGGGCAGTTCCGGCTTTAGTTGAGTTGAGACGGGTCCATGCACTCTGAAATTTTTTGCTTGATCTGTTCCGGCACAAACGGTTTACGCACCAGTCCCTTTGCCCCAAGCTTTGCCGCGTCCATAACCTTCGACTGACTCCCCTCGGTCGTGATCATGATGACTGGAATTGCTTTCAGTCGCGGATCTTCCTGCATGGCGGCCAGCATCTGGATACCATCCATGTTGGGCATATTGATGTCAGAGAGCACCAGGTTGAAGTTGCTCGCCTTCATGATCGTGAGTGCTTCCGAGCCGTCCGAGGCCTGCTGCACCTCCTCCACTGTCAAGCCGGTTTGGGCCAGCGCCCGTATCACAACCTTGCGAATGACCGCGGAATCATCGACTACAAGAACCCTGAGCGCCATTCCAACTTCCCCCGTTCGTCCACAATCGTCTGCTTACAGATCGACACTGATTTCCATGGGCGTTGGCCGCCGCAGGAGCAAGCCGCGCAATCGAAGTCAGCAGACAATTCGTATATCGGCGGCGAGGGGAGGGGCATGAGCCGGCATCGAGGCTTCAAAAGCGGGAAGGTGACACGGTCTTTTTATTCAGCCCAGTTCGCTGCAGTTCAGGATGACACCGGCAAGATGGTCATTCAGACCGCCGGCAACCTTCCTTAGATCATGCATACGGGTTCCTCCTGCCCTAGTTACCAGGACAACAGGGTCCGCGTTCAACATGAACCACCGGGTCCAATCGGGTGAGGAGACGGGCGGACAATCCAGAACGACCCAGTCAAACTGGTCTTCGGCCCATACCAGGAGATCATTGAGGGCTCCGGACTGCTGGGCAGCTTCGTCATCCGACATGGGTGTTTTCACGGCCATGACCTGTAAAGTGCCCTCGCCGAGCTTGAACGGGCAATCGTCGAGCGGCACACTGCCCCGCAGACCCTCCTCCAGCCCGACAACGTTCGACGGGTCGCCGAGCATGCGAAGAAGGCCGGGGACAGTCAGGCGCAACTCGATGAGCACCACGGAGGCTTCGCGGCGACGAAGTGCCCCGGCAAGATTGGCCGCCGTCGTGGTGGTGCCGTCGCCGCCCTGCACGCTGGTTACGAATATGGCATTCCGGCGGAGCGGGCGTGCAGCGAGGCTGGCGAGGATGCCTTCATACTCGGTATCCGATGCATGCTTTGCCGCACGCAGACCAACCATGGAGCTGCGAACGCTTAGCGCAGATGGATCGACCAGGCGGATCGCATTCGCCTGCGGCTGGACAACTTCCTGGTTATCAGCTGCCATCAAGGATGAATCCTCCGGACATTTCCAAGATAGGCAACCTGGCGCGGAAGTGTCGCACGCAGGTCAGCTTCGTCTACAATCACAGCCGACCTCATGAGCAATAGCGGCGCCAGGCACACCAGCAGAAAAAGTGCCAGTGCGCCGCCGACAGTAGCGAAGACGGTGGAGCTCAGGCGCTGGACAGGAACACTGGTGCTGGCGGGCGTGATCAATCGAAATGGTCCGCCGCCGAGCGTATCGTCGCTAACAGCCAGCGGCTGCGGGGAGACCGGAGTGGGTTTAGCGGCTTGCACCGGTGCGGTCGGAGCGGGTGGCGCAGTAGCGGCTGGTGTCGGTGCGGTACTCGGCTGCACCTGCGGCGAGGCAAACGCGGGTGCATTCTGCATCGCCAGCCGGACTTCGTCCCGACGATGTTCCAGCCCGGCGATCTGGTGTTCTAGGTCGCGAAGCTTCTCCCCCAGTTGAGACTCCTGCGCTGTCAGTTCATCGACATTTTTCTGATAGAGGTCGGGTGTGGAGCGTGGCAAGGGTGCCTGGCGAGGTATCGGTGGAAGCGCTGCGAGGCGGCCCTGAAGCTGTAGGACATTTGCCGCGGAGGTCTGTACGTCGGGATACGCGTCGGTGTAACGGTCACGCAGGTTTGCCAGTTTCTGCTGTTCGGTTGCAAGCTGCTGCGTAAGTTGTGATCGCGTTGCAGCCGACGGATCGACAATTGGTCTCGATGGCTCTTTCGGTGTAACCGCCTCGGTGTGACCGGATGCCTGTATCTGGCTGATGTGACTCTGGACGGAAATAGCCTGGGCGTGGAGGGAAGACTGCTCGGTAGCAAGGTCGGCCAGTTCCCCATCAATCCAGGTCATCTTGCGGCGCAACTGGTCCTTGGTCAGTCCGGCTAAATTTCCCGTAGCGGCGGTGGAAACAGGTGTGGCCGCAATGGTCTTCGGCGGGGCCGAAGGCGCAGCGGCAGAGGCCGACGCAGAAGGAAGTTTGACAGGAGCAGAGATGTTCGGCTCCTTTACAGGGGTGCCGGGAGGGGTGTAGCTGGCCAGAACATTGGCGAGGGCGTTTGCGACGCTGGGACCCTTCAGCGGACTCTCGTCGCGGTAGACCAGGTGCAGGTCGACTTCACCTTTCTGGCTCACATAGGCCTGCTGGAGGGAAATGTTGGAGCGCAAACGATCAAGTGCGGCTGTCTGGGAAGACCCTTGCCGCATCTCGGGATACAGCCCAAAGCCATCGATGATTGCGGAGAGGTGGGCGTCATCCAGGGCCTTGGCTGCAACCGTTTCGGCTGAAAGCATGGAGACTTCCGCGGTCGAAAGGCTGTCGGGCGCATAGGACAGGACAGCCTTTGACTCGTAAGCGTTACGTCCCATCCCGAACAGTGCACAGATGAGCAGCGCAACCACTGTACCTACTGCGGCTGCAATGTAGGCTACCTTGCGATACTTGATCACAGAAGCGGCCGATCTTGGTGTTGCTGGCATTACACTCCTCTGCAATGGTCGTTTATTGGGGAGCCGAATGATGCTTTTGCGGCGACCACCATAGCGTCAAAACAGCCAGGGTGCGGTTAGGCGGCGCTTCGAATCCAGATATAGAGTAATGCCGGATGGCTGTCTCCTGCGAGAACCCGGCCGGCAGCGGATAGCGCATGCTCACTTCGGCAAAGCTTCCGTGGAGAGAGCCGTTTGTCCTTGGATCCACTCCGTACAGTGCCGTCCCGGTAAGCCGAGCTGTTATCTGTTGACGAAAGGTGTGCCGGAGGCCGGCACTTGCAGTGTCAAGAAAAATCGCACGTTCTACCGCTCCATCTCCCAGGCCACGATTGGCTGACAAGTAAACGTCTGTCCTTGGATTTAATGATACATAGAGCGCGGCGTCACCCTGAAACTGTACCTGCCTGCCGCACGAGGCGCCGGCGCCGTAGATTCCGGCTGAAACATTGAGCGAAGCACGAGAATGCCAGTCCTTGAGGAGACGGGCCCCGCCCCCGCCGAGAGAGCAGTCGAGCAGGTTGGTCTGGTGGGCCGCCTCGCCATAGGCGCCTATGGCAGTTTCCCGGGTCAACGCGTGTAGATATTCAGCTCTCGCCCGCACAGTCTGTACGGAGAAGCCGTCATCGGAATACTGGCGATAAGTGTCGCCGGCAAGAAAGTCCCAGTGACTGCGCTCAGAATCGGCGTAGCGCAACTTGACGCCTTCCTCCTGGTTGAGCACATTGCCGGCGTGGAGCCCGTACGCAACAGTGTCGGCGGCAGGCGCCTCTGACTCACCGATCATCCGGTAATCCAGCGGCGCAAATGTCCGCAATGCGTCGCTGCCGTAGGTATTTGTGGCATTGCCCTGCCACGTCCAGCGTTCATTGACCTCGCCCGTTGCGCGGGCTGCAAAGCGATTCAGGCCGGCATAGTGAGCGCCCTGCAGGTGGTAATCGCCTGCACCGCCTGCATCCTCGAGCATGAGTTGCCAGCGATGTTTCTCGATCAAAGCGGCAGCAGCGCCGAGCCCTCCGTAGACCTTGGCCTGCGGACCGTCGGGAAACACGTAGCTGGTGAGGCCACCGGCAGTGTACGCGAAGCTGGATGGGACATCCGCTGGTATCTGCCCGTTGTCCGAATCGTGGAAGGACACGCCTTCGGGGATGAACATACTGTTCCAATGGTCTACCGTACGGATGTTTGCCCAGCACGGCAGATTTGGTGCGTCTTGTTGTAAAGATGCCGACACGCCATCGTCGCAGGTATGTTGCGGGCCGCTGGATTCGACGACTGGCGCCGCGCCTTCCGAAGCATTGTTGCCGTCAAGCGCGTTCAGGGATGAATTGAGTGCTGGCTTTAATGCTGGATCGGCGACCGGCTTGTCCGCTTTAGATGAAGCCAGTTCGACTGTCTGCGCATGGACACGCGACGCCATTGCGACGCAGCAAAGCAGCGCGGCTACGAAAATCACCGGTGCCGGGACAGGGATCTGCTGATCCGAGCGCCTTATGTTTTGGAGGTTGTGCTGACGCGAGAATCTATCTATGAGATTTTTCGTGCGCAACGCAGAGGTAAGGATCGTATTGGGAATAGTCATTCAGGGAACCACCACCGTGTCGCCAGACGCTAGTTGGACGTTCTGTTCTACATGCTGGCCAAGTAGAACTTTGCGATAGTCAACTTTTGTGCGGACGCCCGTTCCCGCATGCAGTACGTAGACGTTCTTTTTCTTCGCGTAGGCTGTGACGCCGCCGGCGCGTGCAATCAACTGCACGACATTGATGCTGTCGGCCAGTGCATATGCACCCGGTCGTAACACCTCTCCTGTTACGTAAACAACGCGGCTATGAATCTCCTGCACCGTGACGGTCACGCGCGGATGATGAATGTACTTCTCGAGGCGCAGGGTCAGTAGCTGCTCGATTGCCGTAGGTGTCAGGCCGGCAACATAGACCTCGGAGATGAGAGGTAGAGATATTTTGCCATCAGGACGGATGACGAGCGAGTTGCTGAATTGGGGCTCCTCGAAAACGTTGATGTGGATGACATCTCCGATGCCCAGCGCAAACCCTCTGGAACTACGCGTGTCGGAGCCAGCCCGGTTGACCAGGTTTGGTGTTTCGGGCTGCTGGCCTGTCGCTCCACTTTGTGCGGCCTGGTCCTGTATCGCGGAGAGATGTGCGGCAGCCGAAGCAGACACTGCACATATTGCCAGGAAGAGCCAAAGCAGAGCCCGCTGGCTTAGGAATGTCCATCGGCTCATGCCGGATATGATGCTTCAGAAATGTCGTATGCCCTAATGCATTTGTCATTCAATTACTACTGTGTGCTCCCTTGTTACCAAGGGAGCACACGAAAAGGCGGCAATCAGGTAGTGATTACGTCATCAAGGTAAGGAATACTCCATTGACAGATAACTACCCCGACGAATCCGCTGCGTAACTACTCGGACGAGTCCGCGGCGCGATCGCCGACACTCTGCAGAAAGAGGTAGCGGTCACGGTGTTCATCAGGTTTGGCGGCCGAGTCAACATCGAGATGCATCACCTGCCATTGGCCTGCGGCGTCATACTTCGGCCAAGCCGGTATAGCCGCCGTCGCGGTCCCCGCGCCATTCGGATCGCTCGTCCGAGCAAAGTTTGTCCAGTATGTCTGCATCAGCTTCGATAGCATGTAGTCCTCCGGCTTCCAGGCAGCGCCATGCCGCGAATCGAGGTTGCCGAAGACGTATTCAATTTCATCTGAATGGAAGGCGCCGAAATCTTCCTGATGATTTGGATCGCCCGGTGATCCACGATCGAACCTGTAACGGAACACGGGAGCGTCGCCAGTCTTCACGTGCGCCTCCAGCCAGGCCCACGTGGAGTAGGCGATGAATGTATCGCCTGCATAATCCTCGGCTACACGAAGAGCTTCATCATTATTAGTAGCCGCGTAAACTCGCAAAGCTTCGTCGGCGCGCGTGCCGAAGATCTGACTGGCCATGGCGCGCAGGCTTTCTACGGTCGGCTTCTGCTGCGCTGAAATCACAGAACCTGAACCCTCATCCTTATTCCAGCCTGCGAGCAAAGGAACCTTCGCCTGCTTCCCTTCTGCGTAGATAGCGGAAACACTTTCCGGGAGAAAGTATCCATCGATGTCCGGGACGAAGCGCGGAACCCCTGCGTCTTTGCGGCTCGAACCTCCGAGGACCTGGTCAGCGCTGATCGCTCGCAGGGACGCCAGTGAGGTGGTGTTGAAAGCCTTGCCCGCGAAAGCCTCGTCGGCTTTGGCGGCATCCTCGAGCAGCGGGAAGGCGAGTGTCCGCGAAAATGCGCCACCGCTTTCTCCAATAGCCTTTGCGAACAGGCCTTTGGCGACCGGGGACGCCATCTGTGCGCTGACAGAAAAGGAACCGGCTGACTCGCCAAAAAGAGTGACGTTCTCGGGATCGCCGCCAAATGACTTGATGTTGTCCTTGACCCAGCCGAGAGCAGCCGCCTGATCCATCAATCCGTAGTTCCCAGCAGAGTGACGATCATTTTCCGCAGCCAGGTCATGGTCAACAAAGAAGCCGAAGATTCCCAGCCGGTAGTTCATCGAAACGACGATGACGCCATTCTGCGCGAGCGCTGCCCCATCCTGCCGCGGCTCGGACGTGCCACCTGCGAGGAAGCCGCCACCGTAAATCCATACCATGACCGGAAGTTTCCTATGCTTTTCCGCCGTGGTGTTTTCCGGTGTCCAGATATTTAGGGTCAGGCAGTCTTCGCTCTGGCCGGGATCACGAAAGATCATGTCAGAATACAGTGTCGGTTGCATACAGTGATGGCCGAAACTGGTGGCATCGCGGACACCTTTCCACTTAGCCGGAGGAGCCGGCGCCTTCCAGCGCAGGTCGCCTATGGGCGGCGCGGCAAAGGGCACACCGAGGAATGCTACGCCTCCGCCGGGTGATGCCTTGCCCTGCAGTTTGCCGTGGCTCGTCTTGACAGTCAGGTCAGCACCGAGGACTGGCAACGCCGTCGCAATCAGCAGCAGTGTGCCGAGCAGAGTAAGGGTCCATCGCGAAGATCTCATGAGGTTCGGGAGTGCAGGCATAGCCGGGTATTTCTCCTTAAAGCTTCTACTTTTGGATGAGAGTCGACGCACCATTCTAGCGGTCAGGGCGACATGCATGCGATAGGTCCCGAATTGAGGTGAAGCTGCTAGTTGTTTAGGTGTCTTCTATAAAAGTATCGAGCGGTATAGGTTAGCAATCCAGCAGCCAGGAGCACCAACAGAAAACCCGCTGCCCGCAGCAATCGCGTATGCAGTGAGAGCGATCTTCGCAGCGGTGCCTGTTTCCGCGCCGCAGCAACTTTCAGCAGGTCATCCTGTAGGCCAGGTAAAGCGATCGCCTGAAGGTCAGTGGTAGGAAGTGCCCCGAGAACCCGGTCGACGGCCGGCGTCCTGCCTGAACGGTCATTCGGAAGCTTCTGAAACTCGTCGAAGAACTCCCTGTCGCCATTGGTGGGCGAAGGAAATAATGAAGGATCGTGTGTGATTGGAAAAAGCGTAGTCGCGCCTTCAAGCCGTTGTTCGACGGCAGCGCTTGCGTCCTGGCAGACACCGAGTGTGTAGTATCCGCCGAATGCGAGATCCGGATGAGCGTTGTGCGCAGCCAGGTAGAGCCGCAGCGCCTGCGACAACATGCGAACAGCAGTCTGCGCTTTCTCGCCGGTGTAGACGTGAGCCTGCCTGCCCATCACCCACGGTTGATTCAGGGTATCCATGGTGCGAAATTCTGCTTTGCCGTCGATACCGAAATAGAAGCTGACGTCTGCATTCAACTGCGGACCACGAATGTGCAACTCATAGTCGGAATGGCTCACAGGCAGGCTGAGCGAGCGCTTTTCACCTGGAATGATGATTTGCGAATCGATCCAGAACGGCATGATGACATCATGCCCGCGGTCATGCAGGTGGCCAAAGTTGGCAAAAAAGCGATCGTCATCGACGGTGATACTTTCGCCATGACGACTGAGCACAGCGAGTAAGTCTTCGGCTGTGTCCGCGTCGTCGCCGGCAAACCTTGCAGTGAGTTTTTCTCTGGAAGACGGGTTGAGTGCCAGACGATTCAGCACCTGCGCCAAGCGAGTGCTCTGCGCATGGAAGGGTGCAAGCGCGGGATCGGGTCCGTCTCCCATGACCAGGCCGTAAGGCAATGGCTTCAAGCGTGTGTCGGGGTCTTCCTGATACGTCGGGTGCAGCACTGGCGAATCCAGGCTGACTTGCAGCGACTTACCCAGCGCGAACGCGCCCAGGTCCGGCGTATAGTCCTTTTGAGCTTCGCGAGAACTACCGGCGACCTTAAGAGTGGCTGCCACACTCTGGTTTAAAGCGCTGATGGTGAGCGATGGAAAATGATCGACGCGCTGCCAGTCTTTCCCAAGGATAAGTTTGCGCAGCCGGTCGAGCAGGTCCGGCGTGAGGAATTCGCTTTTCTTCGATCCGTCACCTAGCAATTTCTGAACGTAGTCTGCATAGCCCGGCTCGGAGGAGACGCGCTGCATGACAATAGACAATTGCTCTGCATTATTTTCGGCCGCTTCATCTGCGTGGGTCGCGGGCGAGACAGAAAGGGCCGCGATGATCCCCAGCGTGCTCAGGCAACGCAAGCGGAACGTACTGAGAGAGAATAGACGGCGACTACACATGCGGCCGGTCTTCTACGTTGCGTGTAAGAGCCACGATGGAGCGGGCTTTGACCGTGTAAGTCGGCCCTGCTGTGATCGCCTCTTCCGCATCGAGAATATCCGTGGGAGAGTCGCGACTGGTGTCGACGACTCGCCTCCATAAGCCGCGTTCCTGGATCTCGAACTCCAGGTCTTCCCAATACATATTCATCATGACGTACAGGTCGCTGCTGGTGTTCTCTGAGTTATACAGGGAGAAAGCAAGGGAGCGTGACTGCCACGACTTGTCGGTCTCGCCGGCTACGCCATACCAGCGTACGTCGCCCCGCCAGAAGCGCGAGCGGCAGATGGAATGCTGCTTTCTAAATGCAATCATCCGCTGAAAGAACCGATAGATATCCTGGTTTGCATCGAGTCTTTCCCAATCGAGCCATGACGTTTCATTGTCCTGGTTCCACGGATTTGAATTTCCATGCTGCGTCTGGAGAAATTCATCGCCCATTCGAAACATGGGAACTCCATTCGATAACATGAGCAGCGCGCAGAAATTTTTGATCTGCTGGCGGCGAAGCTTCAACACCGAAGGCGGCGCGCCGGTGTCACCCTCGTAGCCGCAGTTCCAGCTGATGTTTTCAGAGGGTCCGTCAAGATTATTCGCGCCATTCGCCTCGTTGTGTTTCTGCTCATACGCCACGGAGTCATAGAGAGTGAAGCCGTCATGCGACGCGCAGTAATTGACGCTCTGATACGGATGCTTGGCATTGTGAAGGTCATCCGGGAAAAGATCATCGCTGCCATAAATGCGCCGCATGACCGCTTCGACCAGGCCCGGCTCACTCCGCACGAAGCGCCTGATGTCATCGCGAAACTTTCCGTTCCACTGCGACCAGCTCTGACCAGGAAAGTTCTGCCCTAGCTGGTAGGCACCACCCGCATCCCAGGGCTCGGCAATTAGGCGGACGCCGCAGAGTTCGGGGTCGGCGGCCATCTCCGCAATGATTGCCGGTACTCCCATATTGAGCGACCCATCCGAGTTACGCGCGAAGACAGATGCGAGGTCAAATCGAAAACCGTCGACATGCATTTCTTTGACCCAGAAGCGAAGACTGTCCAGCACCATTTTCCGAACAGCCCGGTTCGAAGAGTTGAGGGTATTTCCTGTGCCCGAGTAGTCGAGATAGGTATGTGGTGGTATGCCGTCGGTAAGGTAATACGTTGTATTGTCGATGCCCTTCATGCTGTAGCAGGGCCCATCCGCGCCACCTTCTGCTGTGTGGTTGAAGACAACGTCAAGGATAACTTCTATGTTCGCCGCATGCAGGGCTTTCACCATACTGCGAAACTCTGTCACCGCACTTGCTGCAGCACTGGCGTAGTAGCAGTGGGGACTGAAGAAACCAATAGGCATGTAACCCCAGTAGTTTTCGCAGTCAGGCTCGAATTGAAACACCGGCATTAGTTCCAGCGCTGTAACTCCGAGATCCTGCAGGTAGGGTATTTTATGAATTAACCCCAGGTAGCGACCAGCGTCAGGAGAGCCCACTTGGGAGTTGTCATTCCTGGTGAATCCTCGGACATGCGTCTCGTAGATGATGAGATCGCCTTCATGGTCCGGCCTGCGATCATCTTCCCAGTCGAAGGTATCTGCCTGCCGCGGCGGCAGCCCAGCCAGCATGGCTTTGCCGGTATTTGCGCCCGTGCCAAGAGCCGCCGAACGATCGAATGCCTCGGGCAGCGCAATCGAGCGTGCATAAGGATCCAGTAGTTCCTTGCCCGGCGGAAATAGAACTCCTTCTCCTGAAAGCCATCCATCGAGCGAATCGACCTGGTAGGAATAACACGTGCATTCAGCAGCCTGTGCCCACTGCACCCGGCAATGCCATATGTCGTCTGACTTGTTTACAGATGGTTCAAGACTTACAGCCAGCGACGCAATCGTATCTGCAGGTGATCTAAACAGGAACAGGCGCACAGCGCGCGCATGACGTGAAAACAATGCGAAGTTGTAAGCGTCCTCGGCGGGCAACCAGGTTGCACCCAGCGGCCATGAGGAGCCTTCTTTTTTCTTCCAGGATGTCGTCATTCTCAACCCTTTTTGACATACGCAGGAACAGCGGAAGCTTAGAGCACAGGTGCTGACAGGTTATCGTCCTTGGTTTCGCGAATGCATAACAACCCTGTGATTGTCAGTAGAGCAGATGCCGACAGGTAATAACCGACATAGCGAAGACCGAAATTTTTAGCTAATGCAGTTGCTGCGTAGGGAGCCAGTGAAGCGCCGAAAATGCCGGCAAGACTGAACGCAAGTGAGCTGCCGGTATAACGGACCCGCGTTGGAAACAGTTCCGAAATCACGGTGCCCAGGGGCGCATACGTCATTCCCATTAATGATAGGCCGAGAGCCATCATGAGCAGCGCGCCTTTGGTTCCAGCGACGAAGAGCGGCGCGAGAATAAAGCCGAATACGACGATGCCTGCATTCACCCAGAGCATCAAACGACGCCGTCCTTTCTCAGCCAGCATGGCAGAGACGGGAATCGTGATGGCGAAGAAAAATATGTCGACCAGCTGCATCAATAGAAATTTTCCTCGCGGATACCCGAGCATGCTCGTACCCCATGAAAGCGTAAAGACCGTCATGAGATAAAAGAGAACAAATGCGGAGAGGCAGACCAAAATGCCGGCGCCGATTGACCCTGCATTGCTGCGGAACACGGCGAGAGCAGGCACTTTCTCCTGCTCGCCACGCGCTAACGCCTCCTTGAACACCGGCGTCTCTGTCAGAGTGAGTCGAACATACAATCCCAGAAAAACCAGGACGGCGCTGGCGAGGAAGGGCAGGCGCCATCCGTAAGAATAAAACTGCTTATCAGTCAGTAAGTGGGAAAGTAAAAGGAAGACGCCGCCCGACAGGAAGAAGCCGACAGGTGCGCCGAGTTGAGGGAACATGCCGTACCAGGCGCGCTTTCTGGGTGGCGCATTTTCAATCGCCAGCAGCACTGCGCCACCCCATTCACCGCCAAGTCCAAGACCCTGGCCAAAGCGGCAAAGGGCCAGAAGCAGAGGTGCGGCGAAACCTATCGAGGCATACGTGGGCAATGCACCGATTGCAAAGGTCGACAATCCCATAGTCGACAGGGCGAGCACAAGTGTAGTTTTGCGGCCGACACGATCGCCAAAGTGACCGAACAGGGCTGACCCTACAGGGCGCGCAAGAAATGCTATGCCGAAGGTAGCCAAAGATGCGAGCCTGCCGGCGGCGGCATCACCTGCTGGAAAAAACAGGTGCGGAAATACCAGCACGGCAGCTGTTGCGTAGATATAAAAATCGAAAAACTCGACTGTTGTACCAATCAGGCTGGCGAACAATATCTGACGGGGCGAGTTCAGTGGCTTGGCAGTGGAAACATCCAGCTTGCTCATTGGTTGTATGCTATCCAGCGAACCACACGGGGCGTCAAATGTCCAACGGCATCAGCTGCTTGAATCACAATGCTGGAACAGACTTAGCTGGATCGATCGGACCTTGCTGAGCGCAGGATTCGTTGAAATTGTTCTGGATGGTCTGCCAGCCCGGCGGAGTAGGCCGCAGCCTTTCTCCATTGGAAAAGCAACTGGTCTTTCGGCTGAAGCGCGAAGAGCAGCTCGGTCGTTGCAGGTGAGTCCACCGGCCGTCCAGCGTTCCAGTCAGCCTCAAGTGCGTGAGCAAGCGAACGGTCGTGAGCAGCAATCTTCTGAATCAACTGTAAATCCGCATCGAGAGTTGAGTTCTGTGCTGAGTGGTCAATGACCAGTGAATTGCGGATAGATACAGCTTCCAGGTATTCGACACACAATTGAAATGACTGAAAGTCAGAATGATTCTTTTTTACGGCTGGCTGCACACTGGTCAGCAGGCCACGGATACTGGTAAAAGTGTCCGGACGAACAGGCTTGAGCTTCAGGATGCGGGTCAACTGCTCCTCGGTACTCCACGGCACGATCATGCTTGATGACGCCGAGTCTTCGAAGCCAGGCGCGGCACCGTAGATCTTTTCGAGAGCTTCCTGCCAGGTGTCGTTCCACGGCGCCTGGTAATGGCGCTCGACAAAGCGTCGGAAGCCATTCGCCCGCGCTGCCCCGCTGCCGTCTTTAAGAACAACTGCAGCATAGGCGAAGCCATCCCAGATAGAATTCTGAAGATAGCGACTCGGTATCCAGTTGGTGACCATGACGCCGAGCGCGTGAGGATTCTCATTCTTGAGATAGGCGTCAGCGAAAGCTTCAACATTTCTCAGCTGATCTTTGCCAATGCGCGCTTCCCACCGATAACACGACAACGCAGGAGCGCCGATACAGCGCGACCCATTGTCGAGCACCGACTGGAGCGTACGAGATAGTTTCGGTGGATCTGTATCAGCATAATTCCAGTCCATCAGGATGATTTCTTTGGACAGCAGGCCCAGGATGTCCGGCTGCTTATGCAACACGAAATCTCCCCAGACGATGAATTCTTTTTTCATCGAGCGGCTGATCTGGTTGAGAGCATTCAGGTAATCGGCCCATATGCGCGCTCGACTCTTCTTCTGCAAAGCTTCGCGCGATAGAACGGAGCCGCCCCAGTTAACTTCATCGCAGCCGCCGTGAAGATATTTAGATGGAAAGATTGCAGCGACTTCCTGATAGAGCTTTGTGAATAACTCGAGGGATTCGGGATGGACAGGGCATATGCCAGAAAATTCGGAGTCGCCCTTCGCATCGTTATCGAGGAGATGAGCATAGCGTGGCGAGCGTGTGATGAAGCCGGTGTGGCCGAAAGATTCGACTTCAGGAATGATGTCTACGTTGTGCGCGTGGCCGTACTCTGCAAGGTTTCGCAACTGGTCCGTGGTGAATGCGTTCCTGTGCGTGACAATGTCAGGTACTGATACAAAACGCAGGGCGCTCCCCTGATCGTCTGCAAGTCGAAACTGCAGGGTATTGATCTCCCACTCCGCACAGAAATCAATAAGCCGGCGATAGTAGCTCAAGGATTCAGGGACACGGCCTGCGTCTGCCATTAGACCGCGCAGCTTCCTTGTTCTATCTGTGTCTGAGCCGCCGTAGCCAGGCTCGCCAACGCGGGGACGCAAAGGCTCAGCGGCCACGCTACCAGCGCAATAAGTTGCGGAGCGGAGAAATTCTCGTCGAGTTCTGCCGCTCTGCATTCGTTCACTTACCCTTCATCAACGCAAACAGACAGATGCCCAAGAAAGTCAGGGTTCTCGCACGAAGAATGGGGTCTACCGGTTGCTAGAGACCCCTGCGGCCTCGACCGAAGAGCAGGAAAATAATGACGATCGCCAGAAGAATGCTGAGACCACCGCCGCCGTAGTAACCGATGCCGGGGCCCATGTAGTAGCCGCCACCACCGAACAGGAGAACGAGAATGATGAGAATGATTATCAGAGGCATGCGCGGGAGTTTAGCACAAAAGCAGGCTCGAACACTTTTCCGCACCGGTGCCATCTCGTAGCAGCCTGACTCTTTCGATTATTTTCTGCGGGCCCGGGTTGAATAACGATGGAGTCAGCCGTTACTGTACTCCAGACGAACATACGTGCCGGTCAACCGATTGTGTGCACGTCGTATGTAACTGCTTCGAAAGGACGTCAGTGAAAAGACTACTGATTTCGTGTATTTCGCTTGGGCTGTCACTAAACTTTGCCGCTACGATGACGGCCCGCGCGCAGGCAACTCTCGCCCTCGACCCGGCGCTGGGCATCACGACCATCCCGTTGTACGCCACACCTCCATCGAGCACCGGCAATGCGATCGACGATCAGCCAACACTCACCGTATTCGCACCGCAACCAGGACGCGGCAATGGCAGCGCGATTATTGTTGCGCCCGGCGGTGCTTATTTGGGCCTCGCCAGCAATCTTGAAGGAAGGCAGGTTGCCGACTGGTTTACGGTGCGCGGGTTTACCGCGTTTGTTCTCAAGTACCGAAAAGGTCCGCAAAATCTTTTTCCCATCCCGCTCGAGGATGGTCAGCGTGCCATTCGCCTGGTTCGGTCCTTGGCACAGAAATATTCTTTCCAAGCCGACAGGGTAGGCATCATTGGATTCTCCGCAGGAGGCCACCTCGCGGCATCTACCGCAACGCTGTTTGACCAGATGCCGAGGAAGTCGACCGATGCTATCGATCAACTTAGCGCAAGGCCAGACTTTGCCATTCTCGGCTATCCCTGGCTCAATGCAATGGAGCCCGCCCAGGATAGGGAGATCACGTATTGTTCAGTCACGTCGGGTGTAACGCCAGCACAGTGCGCTGCCTTCAGGACTGCGTACACGCCGAAGCTTCATGTGACCAGTCACACGCCGCCGACGTTTATCTATTCAACGTCAGATGACAAGACTGTGCCGGTGCGCGCTAGTGTTGAGTTTTACGAAGCGATGATGAAGGCCGGTGCGCCCGTTGAAATGCACCTTTTCAGCCACGGAAGCCATGGCTCAGGCCTGGGGATGGGGGATGCGGCGCTTGACCTGTGGCCAGGATTGCTGGAGCAGTGGCTGCGCGAACAGGGGCTGCTCACGCCGCCTGCAAAGTCGACACCGAACTAGCTAAGCCGGGAGATCGCCAAGACGAGCCTTCATTTTGCTGTTTCAAAATATCATCCAGGGGTGTGGACTCAGGGGTGCAGGTAAGTGAGTCTGCAGGAGGCACTGCTTGTATCAGCCTGAGAATTACGCGATTGCGCTCGCCTTCATGATCGTCAGCATGCTGTGCTGGGGCTCATGGGCAAATACCGTCAAGCTATGTCCGGGCTATCGCTTTCAGTTGTTTTATTGGGATTATGTCATTGGATTGTTTGCCGGTGTACTTATCTGGGGTTTGACCCTGGGCTCCGCTGGAAGTGTTGGGAACGCCTTTCTGCAGGATGTGCGGGTTACTGGCTGGGCCAGTATTGCTTCAGCGATGTTAGGCGGCACTATCTTCAATGCAGCTAACCTGCTGCTGGTGGCAGCTATCGAGATAGCAGGGCTGGCTGTAGCTTTTCCAGTGGGGATCGGCCTTGCCCTGATTGTCGGCGCTCTTAGCAGCTACATTCTGTCGCCCAGCGGCAATCCTGGCCTGCTTTTCGGAGGCATTACGCTGGTTGTCGCAGCTATTATCTGTGACGCATTTGCTTACCGAATGCGGGAGGCGCAAAACCCGGCTCCCAGTCGACGTGGCATTATTCTGTGCCTGGTTGGCGGACTGATGATGGGTAGCTTCTATCCATTCGTCTCGCACGCAATGACCATTCCTCATGGCTCCGGCCCCTATGCGACGTCGTTATTCTTTGTCATCGGGGTTGCATTATGCGCTCTTCCTTTCAACTACCTGTTGATGAGGAAGCCCCTTGATGGCCAGCCCCCTTTGACACTAAGTCTCTATCGATACGCACCTGCGCGGTGGCATGTATGGGGTGTGCTCGGTGGAGCTATCTGGTGCACCGGAGCTATCGCCAACTTCGTCGCATCGCGGGCGCACTTTGTTGGTCCCGCGGTGTCTTATTCGATTGGACAGGGCGCCACCATGGTTTCCGCAGCATGGGGCGTTTTCGTATGGCGTGAGTTTGCCGGCGCTCCGCCACTCTCGCGCAAGCTCCTCGCACTCATGTTCGTGCTGTTTATCCTGGGTCTGTCTGCAATTGCCTACGCCCCTGTCTTCGGCACAACCTAATCAAGACGCAGAGATGAAGCCGTATGTCTAATAGAAATACCAAGCCGATCGTAGTCGTTGGAAGCATCAACATGGACCTTGTTTCCACTGCCGAAAACATACCAAGAGCAGGAGAAACGCTGCTCGGTTCACGCTTCGAAATGCATCCTGGAGGCAAGGGCGCCAACCAGGCAGTGGCGGCTGCAAGGCTGGGCTACCCGGTGGAGTTGGTAGGAAGACTGGGCTCGGATATTTTCGGCAAACAGCTGCGTCTTCACCTGGAGCATTCAGGCGTCGGCCTGGATGGAGTGGCAGAGATCGATGGATCGTCGGGGACAGCTTCCATCGTCGTCGCGGCAAATGGTGAGAATGCGATCGTCGTTAACCCGGGAGCAAATTCTGCAGTCTCCCCTGAGTATCTTGAGTCGCAGCTTCCGCTCCTCCAACGCGCAGGAATTATCTTGACGCAGCTCGAAATTCCGATCGAGACGGTCGAGTATCTCGCGGAAATCAGCAAGCGTCATGGAGTGCCCCTGATTCTCGACCCTGCGCCGGCCCATATCCTTTCCCGACAATTGCTGGAGAAAGTGGCCTGGTTCACTCCGAACGAGACAGAAGCGGCTTTCTATTCTGGCCCTGCCAACCCCACATCCGCAGAGCACAGCAACCTTGCTCGGGAATTACGCCTGCTCGGACCGGTCGGTGTGATCCTGAAATTGGGAGCGCGTGGGGCCTATATCCAGTCGGCAGAATCGGAGGGATTAGTTGCTGCGCCGGCCGTACAGGTTTTGGATACCACGGCGGCGGGAGATACTTTCAACGGTGCTTTAGCGGTTGGCTTATTGTCCGGCAAGTCTCTGCTAGAAAGCGTGAAATTTGCCATCGCGGCCGCGTCAGTTTCTGTCACGCGCGCCGGAGCACAGACCTCGATGCCGAGCCTGGGCGAAGTCGAACAGAGGATGGTCGCCAGGCAATAAGCATCAGTCTCGGCCGATTGCACTTAGGACGTCGCGTTATAACAGCGGACAATAGCGCAGACGAAGGACCTCATCTTCGGCTGCTATCAATGATGGTTTCTCCTCCGTATCGACAAAAGATGTGCCCATCGCCCGGACGTGCCTGCAACCTTCCAAATTATTTTTGGCCCGCATGACCCGAATCGCCGACTCATTACGCATTAGACAGTAGAGGCGAACCGGAGCCGTCGTGGTTGAAGCAGGATCTAAGTCATGTGTTCAACCATAAGTGCGGACTGCGCGGCCGGTGATTTGTCATTGGAGGAAGTCATGATTGAACAGCAATCTGCAAACTTGCAGGCAACGAGTCAGGCGACGTGGCTGGGCAACTTCGTGGCCGAGTTTATCGGCAACCAGAGAGACCGTTTTATCGGCAACTGCCGGCCGCTTCGTCCCCAGCACATCGAGCGTATGTCTCCGTATTTCGCGATTGAAGACCTGGAGCGAGTCCGCTTTCGCAACATTTATCCTGAGCGCATCCCGAACCCTCAGTTCTATAGCGGCCTACAGAGCGTAGGCTTTGAAGACCTTCCGGATTTTGGGGAAAGGAGAGCTGTCACCTTCGACCAGTTGATCGTGACACACGAGCCCTTTACACCTGCCCTGCTTTTTCACGAACTCGTGCACACAGTACAGTATCGTCTGCTCGGGGTAGATGGATTTGCGCGAGCCTATGTGCAGGCACTCCTCGCCGGCGAACGCTGCGGACAAACGGCGCTTGAACAGTGCGCGCACGCCTTGGAAGAGCGCTTCGTCCATGGCTCGGACCGGATTGATGTGGAAGGAGAAGTCAGGCGATGGCTTGTCGCTGAGAACATTCAGCCCCTGCCGCGAATTGCCGATGAGCGGCGTTCATTCGGAAGCGTTGCCGGGTCGAGGTGGGCTGCATTTGCTGCGTTTTTGCGCACGACGCCGGGGACACATCGCAGCGCAGGTATCCAGTAGAACGCTTGCGCCGTGCAGAGCAGGCTGCGTTGGTCTCCTTACCAGACGGTCCTACGCCTTGTCCCCGGTGCCGATTGCGGAAGCCTTTCGCTCCTGCCATTTTCCCGACGTAAAATCCGGGAAGTCAACAGGTGTGCTGCCATGGCTCACGGATGTGACGCTGAGCGGCGCGATTGACGACCACGCAGCAGCATCGTAGACATCCATGTCTGGCGCGATCCCTGTTCGCACGCATTCCAGGAGCCGGTAAAGCATGATGAAATCCATCCCTCCATGGCCGCCGACCTTCTTCGCAATCTCGCCTTCTTTCTTCCACAAAGGATGCTCATACTGCTTCCACGCGTCGATCGAACCCCAGGATTCATCCTCATTCTGCCCATCAAGATAGATACGTGGCGGATAATCCTCGAAAATCCCTTTGCTTCCGGCTATCAGGTTGATGCGGTCGTAAGGGTGCGGCGTTGAGACGGTGTGCTTTACCGTAATCGTCAGTCCGCGCGCAGTCTTGATGAGGGACGTATTCATATCGCCGGTGACATAACGCTCCTTCATCCGAGGGTCGTCCTTCTTGAGATGGGCCTTGCGATAAGCATCGAGCCCGACTTGCGGCGAGCTCATTGAGACAATGTAGCCAAAGCGATCCCCGCGCTGAATTCCCATATAGTTGGCCACGGGGCCTAGCCCATGGGTGGGGTACAGATTGCCATCACGAAGGGTGTGCTCGGTGCGCCGCCAGAGTCCCTCGCCGGCATTGGAGAAAAGCTCTTCGCGCAGGTCATGCAAATACGCCCCTTCGCCGTACAGCAGTTCACCAAACCGGCCATCCTGCACCATGCGGAGGATGAGCGTCTCGTTATAGCCGTAGCAACAATTTTCCAGCATGATGCAGTGCTTGCGCGTCTGTTCCGAGGCGTGGACGATCGCCCAGCATTCGTCCAGCGTGCGCACTCCCGGCACCTCGATGCAGACGTCTTTGCCATGCTTCATGGCAAAGATTGCCATCTCCGCGTGCCAGGTCCATGGCGTCGCCACAATCACCAGGTCGATGTCATTGCGCTGCAGCATTTTTTCAAATGCGTGTGGTTGTTCAGTGTAGATCTCAGGCTTTTTTTGTCCGGCGGCGACGACGAGTCCCGCCGCATGCTCCGCCTTTTCTGGGACAACATCACAAATGCCGACTACCTGTCCGTCGGCTGCCAGAAGGTTACCCAGCAGAGATGTTCCACGGCCACCGGTACCGATCATCGCGATTCGGGGATTGCGCTTCTCGAAGGGCTTTCCAATCATGGTGTCGGACACGGTTGCAGCGCGCGCGGCCGGCGTCATGCTGGCGCTAACGGCCGCGGCCGCACTTACCTGCATGAACTTCCTTCGAGACCACTGGCCCGGCTGCTCGCCGCCGGCCTGCAAATCGTAAGTCGTTTCGGGAAGCGCCATCTTCGTCTCCTGGTTTCGTTGAAAGCTTATTGGTCGCCGGGAGCATCGGAGGTCCGGGGCGAGATTGCATAGGCAGTTCGTCTCATCCTGATTACTTACAAACGAAAGTATTCGCAAGACGAAACCCTTCGCTGAGACTAGGATGGGTGGCGCAGGTGTGTCAAAGGAAAACTACATTTAGCGGCCATTCCGGGATTGCGATTAGTGGCATTCCGATTCCTGTTCTCGTGCTAGACTTTCCGCAATTCACAAAGCACCCGCAGAAAAGTGAAAAGGCAAATGAAAGCTATCGACATTTCCGCCACTCCACAGGCCGAACAGATGGAGACCAGCAAGGATTTCGCCGTGAGTGACGCTTCAGTTGAATTGGCCAGGCCGCAACGCAACGTTGCCGTCGACGCATACAGGGGTCTTGTCATGCTACTCATGATGGGCGAAGTCCTGCGCTTTGCGGATGTTGCCAAGTCATTTCCCGGCAACTTTTTCTGGTATCTCCTTTCTTACAACCAATCTCACGTGGAATGGTCGGGCATGAGCCTGCATGACACGATTCAACCGTCCTTTACATTCCTGGTTGGCGTTGCGCTTCCCTACTCGTTGCGCAGCCGGCAGCGAAAGGGCGAGAGCTTTTCCCGCATGCTGGTCCACACGATCTGGCGAAGCTTCCTGCTGATTTTCCTCGGATTTTTTCTGCGTTCTATGCAGAGCCCGATGACTAATTTCACCTTCGAAGATACGTTGACGCAGATCGGCCTCGGCTACACATTTGCATTCCTGCTGAGCTTCGTACGGCCTCGCTGGTTATGGACTGCTTTCGGCGCAATTCTCTTCGGTTACTGGCTCGCGTGGGCACTCTATCCTGCACCGGGCCCGGGATTTGACTGGGCTGCAGTGGGCGTTCCAGCAGACTGGCATCAGCATATTTATAGTGGCTTTGCGGCACACTGGAATAAGAACAGTAATCTCGGTCAGGCCTTCGATGTCTGGTTCCTGAATCGACTGCCTCGACCGTCTCCGTTTGCGTTCAACGACGGCGGCTATCTAACTCTCAGCTTTATTCCTACCCTTGCCACCATGTTGCTTGGTCTCGTTGCAGGACAGTGGTTCATAAAGGCCGCCCCCACCATTCCCCTGAGGCGTTTCCTGATCGCTGCAGTCGCGCTTATCGCGGCTGGACTTTTCCTGCAATTCACTGGCATCTGCCCCATCGTCAAGCGGATCTGGACCCCGTCATGGGTGCTCTTCAGCGGAGGCGTCTGCTTCCTTTATCTCGCGGCTTTTTCCTGGGTTGTGGACATCAAGCAACATCGACGACTGGCCTTTCCGCTGGTGGTGGTCGGTACGAATTCGATTGCCGCCTACCTGATCGCCCACCTATTTGAAGACTTTATCCAGAGCAGTTTTAAAATCAATTTCGGTTTTATGTTGAACATGTTCGGTTCCACGCTGGAACCGCTCTTTCTGGGCGCCCTGACACTTGCTGTGTATTGGCTCATCCTTTTCTGGATGTATCGCAATAAAATCTTCATCCGGATATAGATCAGCATCGTCGCGGCCAGGCCGTGGTACTGCGCATGCACGTCCAGGCGAGCTATGATCTTTCCATTGCCGGAAGCGGAGTGAACGGATGAAACATGTAAGTGTCGAGAAGAATGGAGTTACAAGCACGCGTGCTTCGGAGCCTCTCCCAGACGGAATGATGGCAGAGGAAAGGCGCAAGCAGATTCTCCAGATCGTCCAGTCGGAGGGGCGGGCAAAGGTCAATGAACTTGTGCGCCGATTCAAGACTTCTGCCGTCACAATTCGCAGCGACCTGAACGAACTACATCAGCGTGGTCTCATCCAGCGTTCGCATGGCGGCGCCGTGATCCAGGACACGGTCTATCGTGAATCGCCGGTCCATGAGCGGGTCAAAAATCAATCCAGGGAAAAGCAGCGGATCGGCGCCATGGCTGCCACGCTCGTCAAAGAGGGCGAAACAATCATCCTGGACTCCGGCACCACTACACTCGAGGTGGCACGCCACCTGCGCGAGTTTCGCAATCTGCAGGTGATTACGAATGGCCTGAACATAGCCGTTGAGTTATTAGGTTCGCGTGGTATTCAGACCATCATTATGGGCGGCAGTGTCCGCAATGATTCTGCATCTGTAGTGGGCCGATCGACCGAAGACATGCTGGAGCAATTCTCCGCTGACAAGCTGTTTCTTTGCGGCGCCGGGTGTGATCCTGAATTTGGGGTCAGCGGCACAAACCTGGACGAGACAATGGCAAACCGCGCGATGCTGCGGGCAGCACGGGAAATCATTGTCGTCGCAGATTCCAGCAAGTTCACCAAACGCAGTATGTCGCTGATCACAACCTTCTCCGAGGTTGACCTGGTGATCAGCGACGTGTCACTTCCGGAAGAAATGCAGAACAGGGTCCGCTCTTTCGGGTGCAAGCTGGTGCTCGTTTAAACACCGCCAGCTTGAAGGTCCGCTTCGTGCATTTAGAAGTAGAATTTTGCACCAATCTGGATCTGTCTTGGATCACGCGCGGCCGTCACAAAGCCAAAATTGGATGATCCAAAGACAGTCGCATTGTTCGAGTTCTGGGGACCCGCAGCAGCAAACAAAAAGTTCGGATGATTGAAGATGTTATAGAACTCCCCGCGTAACTCTATCCGCCTGGACTCGTGAATCGGTATCGTCTTCAGGATCGAAGAATCCCAGTTTTCGTTGCCCGGGCCATTGACAGAATTCAGTGACACATTACCGTATGAGCCGAGCGGTGGATCAACGAAAGCGCACGTGTTGAAGAATGTCCCACTTACGCATGGCTTACCCGAAGACTTCTGCCCCGGCACAAAGTTAGGTCTCTGCTGACCATCCGAGTTAGCAAAGTTTGCGTTCGCATCAGTGACCGTAAACCATGTGCCTGATGATAGAGTGACGATGCCGGATAACTGCCAGTGGCCTATCACGGCATCAAGCAAGCGCCCGGATCCGCTGCCAAAAGCCATGCCTTGTCCAATCGGAAGATCCCAGGAATAGCCTGCTGTAAAACGCTGCCGCACATCAAAATCAAGGTTGCCGTATTCCAGTTGAGGGTTGTGGCTGTCGCGGAAGCCATCATTGTTTTGCGCTCCTAGGTTGGCGTTTGATGAGTTTCCCAAACCATGACTGTAGGTGTAGTTCACGATAGCTGAGACGCCGTGGCTAAGATGCTGCTCTACCTTGATCTGGCCGGCGTTGTAATTTGAAAATCCATTTGAGCGAAGCCAGCCAACAGATGTGTTGACGTAGGGGAATGGCCGCCTGGGCGCATAGGCGGCAGACGGATCCGCGGTGGGCGTCGCCTGGTTCAGATTCGAGGTCGTATACAGGTGCGTTCCCTTCGACCCGACATACGCAACCTCTACGGTTGTCTTCGGACCTATCTCATGCTGCACTGTCAGATGCCACTGCTCGACATAAGGCGTCGAGAGCTTGTCCTCCGAGAAGAGATTTGGCGTATTTGGATTGCTGAGCGAGGTTGCCGGAAAACCCTCGGAGAGGATGCTAATACCTGGCACGGCGCAACTCGATCCTGGGGCATACGACGACAGGCTGCACGGGCCAGTGAAACTTTGCGAGGCGAAGTAAGGAGGATTAAATCCGGGGCTGGGATTGCTGTAAGGTCCACTCTCTTCGCCGTTGAAGAAAATACCGAATGCTGTTCGGAGGACCCACCCTGGATGGAACTGGTAAGCCATTCCGAACCGTGGTGAAAAGTCTGTATACACCGGGGGAATCAGGCCATTCGCCGCGGTATGGTTTACCGGGATGGTACTCGCCAGGACAGGCGTGAGCGACACGCCGCTGCTTGCCGGTATATCAAGCTTGCCAGTAATGGGATTGAAGTTGGCTTGTGCGTTGTGCCGTTCGAGAATTGCAGAGAAAAAGTCGTAGCGAATACCTGCGTTGATTGTAAGGGTCGGCCGCACTCGCCAATCATCCTGCATGAAAACGCCATAGACCTTGCGGTTGTAATCCACGTTGTTGATGTTGTTAATGCCACCGCCGTCAGGCTGCCCGGTCAGGAGCGTGGCGAGCCCGCTGCCACCAGTACCTTGTGCTCCGGCATTGTCGGTAAACTGCGGAACAAAGCTGAGCGTACCTCGCGGCGCTGCAGGCTGAAAGATCGTGAACTCCTCAGGCCGATACGCTCCGCCGAACTTGATGCTGTGGTCGTGCGCGATCAGCGTGAACGTATCCGAGAAGGAATAGGTATTTTGTATTTCATTGGAAGGCAGATAGGTCGGACTACCTAAGGTCGCAACGTCATTGAAGGACATTTGCGGCAGTCCACCATTATTTGTGCCGGCAACATAGGGCACGCCGGGAAATCCTATCTGACCTGAAACATCTGTATTTGAATTGAACTGGTTCCTGTTCGTGTGCAGGCGGTTATAGCCGATGCGAATTTCATCGACCCTTGTTGGTGAGAAGACGTGGGTCTCACTCAAAGCCAACGAGTAGGCACGATTATCGCCCACGCCAGTAAAGAATCCACCGCCGTCGGCCTCACCCCCAAATGGGCCGGGAATCGTCGAAGGCGCGCGACTCATACTGTATCGATAGAAAATGTTGTCGTGGGAACCAAGCACCTGGTCGACGCGGACGTCAGCCTGGTTCGCATTTTTGATCAGTTTTGGATTCGACACAAAATTGTAGCCGGAGCCGGTCGCATTCGGCAGTGGGTACAGGGCAACAAGCTTCCTCCCGAGCGGGTCCTGCTTCGCAACTGGGATAATGTTCGACGGCAATCCCGCGGAGTAGCCGAAGGGCACTCCACAATAACCAGTTGGACTTGTTGCAGAGGCCTTCGTCAGCTTTGTGTCGAACAACTCACCGGCAAATGTCGCCACGCCATTACAGTCAAGTGCGCCGGTCGGCGAAGCAAGATCGAGCTGGCTTGTGAAGTCGCCGGTCCGTTCAGCTGCAGTTGGAACCAGCGCCGTGTTCGTCTGGCCCTGCGAGATACGGAGACCTTCATAATCTCCGAATACGAAAAGCTTGTCGCGCAGAACTGGAAAGCCTACGGTCGCGCCGAACTGGTTTTGATGATAAGGAGGCAGCGACTGGTCATAGTAATTAGCAGCATCGAAGGCCTGGTTGCGTAGAAATTCGTAGAGCACGCCATGAACGTGGTTGGAACCACTTTTCGTCGTGGCGTTTACGACCGCGCCGGTAGCCCTGCCGAACTCCGCGGAGTAAGAGTCGGTCTCGACGCGAAACTCCTGCAAAGCATCGACTGAAGGCATAACTACGTAATTAGCTTCGTTCAGGAGGTCGGGCAGGTTCGAATTATTATCAATACCGTCGAGCAGGAAGTTGTTCTGCAGTGAACGAGCACCATTTGCGCTGAAACCGAAGCCAGCTTCATCACGTGCCCCCGGTTCGCTGATCGTGACTCCTGCCGTGAGCTGGGCCAATTGGACAGGGTTGCGACCATTCAGCGGCAATTCCTGCATCGTGCGGCTGTCAATCAGTTGACTTCGTTCGGAGGTTGCAGTTTCCAGAACCGGCGCACGGTCGGTCACCTCCACAGTCGCACTGACGGCACCCGCTTTGAGCGAAATATCAATCTGCTGGCGTTGCTGCACGCTGAGGTTGAAAGGCTCAGCAACTGCACGGTTGAATCCTGGCGCCGTCACCACCAGCCGATACGTGCCGATGTGGACGGGACTGATCGTCCACTCGCCGCTCGAGTTGCTCGTCGCATGATAGGAGAAGTTGGTGTCAATATTCGTGATGGTGATCTCGGCACCAGGCACAACAGCACCGGCCGAGTCCGTGATGCGTCCAGCGACGGTCGCGGTGTCAATCTGCGCATGGAGGGCATAGGGTGCAAGAAGCGCTGCGGACAGAAGCAACGATCGGGAAAAGAATGAGGTCCGAGGTTGGCGCATCAACTGCTCCTTCGACAACACAACTATTTTTCACTTGCTTACGTTTAGCTGCTGAAGTTTGCGAGATTTTCACTTGCAAGTCAACCTATTTCATCTCTGTCACCAACTCAACCCCTGGCGACCAGACTGGTTTACCAGCAGTACCCAAAAAATGGAATGTGCGACCTCACAGCTGCAGGTAGAAGGCTGATAACTTGAGGATCACGAAAATCCTGCTACCGCATATGCTTTCAATGAATGTCGCAGCCTGCCCGTTCATCCAAGACTTGCCGACGAAGGCGCGCAATAGCGGAAGCGTCAAGGCTTCCATGAAGTGGGAGCTGAGGTTCAGTATTATTTACGTTCGCTTACGCTGCAACACCTTTTTCTTTTGAAGATCACAGTTATCTCGCTAGCGTTGACTGGTAGTCATCCATCGCATCGGCAAATCGCTGCCGGAGGCTCACCCCTAACACTGAGGAGGCTTCCGTGCTATAAAGGTGTCGTTTGCTTGCGTTTGATTTCGCGGTACATGCGTTATCGAGGAGTTCGATCTTGGAAAATTTCAGCCTGGGAAGACCTTCCGGCGTGTTGCTCGCCTGTGGTTTGCTTGCGTCAGCGCTGCCCTTAAGTGGCCAGCAACCGCTGAATCTCGAAGCAAACAATCTGACGGCGGCCGTTCACACTCAGGCGGGAAGGCTCAGGCCGATCGTGATAGAAGAGAAATCAACGGGACATCGGGTCGTGTTGGACGATGCTTTCGAACTCAGACTGGCTGATGGCGGTATCATTCGGTCTTCAGAAATGCAGATGACTCGGCCAGCGCAGGTCACGCCAGTCCGTATGGATCCGACAGCATCACGCGCAGCAGCCCATCTCCCCGGGCGCGAGATCTGTGCCGATCTTGCAGACGAACGCAGTGGATCCACCGTTCACTGGTGCCTGATCGCCAGGACCGGCACCAGCTATTTGCGCCAGGAAGTAACTGTACATGCGGGGGCAAAAGCACTTCCACTCTCCGAGGTACTGTTGCTCGACTTCGCGGATGCCACCGCGCATGTCGTGGGTACGGTTGCCGGCTCACCGATCGTCAGCGGCAATCTCTTCTTTGGTTTCGAACATCCTCTGTCGATCAGCGCGGTAAAGAATGGTCGGGCAACGGCAGGCTTAAAGAGAATATTGCCGCTCGCACCTACCCAGGAGATAGCGTATTCATCTGTCATCGGCGTGAGTTGGCCAGGCCAGATGCGGCGTGACTTCCTGAACTACGTGGAACTGGAAAGAGCTCACCCGTACCGAACTTTCCTTCACTACAACACCTGGTATGACCTGGGCGAGGGCAACCGCTTCGGAGCCAGCGACGTGTTGAACCGGATGAATGCTTTTGGCGACGAACTGGTCCACAAACGCGGCGTGAAAATGGATTCATTTCTGATGGACGATGGATGGGACAACACAAGTTCACTCTGGCAATTCAACAAGAGCTTCCCTGACGGGTTTACACCTCTGCGCGCGACAGCAGAAAAGTACGGATTTGGACTCGGCGTATGGTTCTCGCCCTGGGGCGGATACGAGCAGGAGAAGCAGGAGCGAATCGCGTACGGAAAGAGCCAGGGCTACGAAATTGTGAAGGACGGTTATGCGCTCTCCGGTCCGCGCTATTACGCGAAGTTCGAAGCAGCCTGCTTGAATTTTGTGACTAAGTACGGAGTGAATCAGTTCAAGATCGACGGCACTGGAAACGCCGACCAGGTGTTTCCGGGAAGCATTTTTGACAGTGATTTTTCAGCGGCCATTCACCTGATCGAAAAGCTGCGTCAGCGCGAAAACGGGATTTTTATTAACCTGACGACGGGCACCAAGCCATCGCCCTTCTGGCTGGCTTATGCTGACTCGATCTGGCGTTCCGGCGAAGATCATGACTTCGATGGCCAAGGCAGCTGGCGGCAACGCTGGATCACGTATCGCGATGAGCAAACGTATCGCAACATCGTCCAGGGCGGTCCTCTCTTCCCTCTCAACTCGCTGATGCTGCATGGAATTATCTACGCGGCGAAAGCAGAACATCTTGCGACTGATCCGGGTAGCGACTTTAAAGCGGAAGTGCATTCATACTTCGGGACAGGAACACAGCTCCAGGAGATGTACATTACGCCGAGCCTGCTCACGAAAGCGGATTGGGACACCCTCGCCGAAAGTGCGAGATGGTCGCGCAGCAATGCAGCGACGCTGCTTGATACGCACTGGATCGGCGGCGACCCTGGTAAAGGCGAAGTATACGGCTGGGCATCATGGAGTCGTGCCAAAGGAATCCTGACCCTGCGCAACCCTTCACCAAATCCGCAGAGTATAAGCATCGATGTGCAGCAGGCATTCGAGTTGCCGCCTCAGGCTGTGCAGCAATTTCGCGGGCACAGCCCATGGTCCGCGGACAAGGGGAAGCCGGTGATTGAGCTGACGGCAAAGCAGGCACACACATTTGCCCTGCAGCCCTTCGAGGTCATGACGCTGGAGGCTTTGCCGGTCCGCTGATGGCGGTGTCGCCTTTCCTAGCGATCGAGATACCGCTGGAACTCGTCCGCGGCAGAGTAAGGTCCGGACAGCTGAAAACGTATCGTCCATCGTGCTTCTTTTCGAGCGCCGAGCAGAGTGGCATCCCCGCATTGAAGTGCCTGCTTCAGTGAGCCGTGCGGAGCAGTTGTGGGCTCGAGTGCGATTGCATATTGCTTCGTTGAGCTGTCGTCCGGCCACCCGCCGTAGCAAAGCCATAAGCCAACGTATGGCAGGCGTGAGGGATTGAAGTGAAGACTGATGCCGACGCGGGATCTCGAGCGATAGAGACCACAGCAACCAGTTTTCAATTCGTCAGTGTAAAGCATCTCTGCAACGCCAGATTCTGCAGCAAGGGTGCGACTAAGGTCGTTGGTCAAGAAGTGCGGCCAGGGGATGTGCACATTTGCGTGCCCGAGTCGATCATTTTTAGACGAGTGCAGCCGCAGAGATTTCACTTCATGCGGCAATACGATGACGTCTCCCGCATCAATGGCGAAAAGTGGATGACACGCGTACAGGAATGAATGCGGATCCTTGCCTACGTTCGTCACAGTGCAGGTGATGTATAGAGCGCTCTCCTGCAGCCATACTTTCTTTTCAAAGTGCAGCGGGCGACTGAATCCCGTCGCGGTTAAGCAGACATATGACGGTAATGCATCATCTTGGATTGTCCACGGTATCTGCCAGAAATCCCCATGGTCGGGGACGGGTCCGCCAGATGTTTCATCGTCGCAGAAGCCAACGCTGGGAAGACATTCTTCTATACCGGCACATGCACCATCCTGGAAGCGGGCGGCCATTCCCTGCATAGGAGGAACCCCATGATTTTTGGCCTGCAGAAGAAACTCAGTGTCGCTAAGCTTGTAACGGATGGAAGCAATGCGACCACCCTCTTCTGGATACACAGTGACTCGGAGAAATTCATTCTCCAGATAGAGTGGCATGCGCGTTGCCTCGGCTAATTTGCTGTAAGACGATCTGCCGGACCTGGTCGAAAGCAAGTTGCAGCATAGACCCTCAGAACGTCGCGTATAGCATCGACGACCAACGATGCCGGGTCGTTCGCAATCATGCCCTGGCGAAGACGCTGATACTGCGAGGGAAGATATCGGCTGTACATGTTGAGCGGTACAGTCGCTTGATCAACAGGTTTTTTCCGCCAGGGATTCGGACCGTGGTGATCGCCACCAAGGATCACCATTTCGCGCGATAACCCAGCTTTCTCGGTCCGGTCGAAGACGAAGGTGCGGAATGCTTCCGGTCGCATACAGGTATAGCCGCCGAACTGGTTTACCTGGTTACTGGTGGTCTCCATCAGCAGAAGCAAACCATCCTCGACTGCCTGCTCTGCCGCGGCACGGATAAACCACGGTTGGGCCGAACAGACGGAATAAATGCCGGCACGAATGCCGTTATTTCCCTGCCAGGGATGATTCTGCAAGATGCTCGACATTATGTCGTCCGATCATATAAGAAAATGGAAGGACTACCTCCTAAGTTGGCAGCAAACATAAGCAAACGCAAGCAAGAATAAACAAAATGAAGTTTAGGCTAGAGCGTTTCATGGATGCCGCCTTATGGGCCGTATGGCATGTTGCCGGCGAAGGCGGTGGCCACTCTTTGACATATGCTTGACCGTGCTGAGGGGATGCACGGCGTAGATACTTGCTGGAAGCGGCGGGACACCGGCGACGGACGCGAGAAGGTCGTTGACCATCTGGAAGAAATTGCCATGAGACGGCCCATGGCCCTCCGTCGCAGCAACGAAGACCCCCGCGTGGCGTGCTGGATTAAGAGCAATATAGGTGGTGAAGCCAGCGCCACCACCTGTCTTTTCCATCATCATGGACGGACTGCCCGCGTCTCCGATCCTCAACCAGCCAAGACCGATACCGGAAGGTGTACCGGCATGATCGAGGCCCTGCACGGATGCAAGACTGCCGGGATCGACATAGACCGCGAGATAGCCGGCCGGCTGCGGTGGCAAGCCAGGTATATGCAGCAGGGACTGGAGGAAGCGGGTCATGTCAGCGGCGGTGGAGTAAAGCCCGCCGCTACCTGCAGACGCCTGCGTGTCGGTGCACGGTCCTTCCTCATCAGCACCACGAAGCAGCCGCGAGCACTCATTCTGGTTAGGCGTTAGGGTCGTGTCACGCAGGCCAAGGGGTACCGCAATCTGGCGGCGCAAGAGCTCTTCGTAGCTCTCTCCGGTTACCTTTGTGAGGGCATCACCGAGAAAATCAAAGCCGACATTCGAATAGCGAGCGGCTGAACCTGCCGGCGTCAACAGTTTTTGATTCGGCAGCCAATTCCAGCGATAGTCAAATGCCGGAAAGGTGAAATGCGCCGCCAGTGCCGGGTAACTTGCGACCTCGCGCCGCAAGCCGCTCGTATGGGTCGCGAGCTCGCCAAGTGTGACGGGATTGCTCGCCACGCCGCGAACTGTTTTTAAAGGAACGACCACACCTGCCGGCGCGAACCGTTGAAGCGGGTCACCTAAGTGAAGATCCCCACTCTGGACGAGACGCTCAAGTAAGTCGGTGGTAAAAATCTTGGTCAAGGAGCATAGTCGTACAACCGATTGCGGTCCTGGCCGCTGGCTGCTTCCCGGCGAAGTCTCGCCATAGCTGGTAAAGCTGACTTCACGATCGCGAACGATAACCATCACCATGCCGGTAATGCCGGACTGGCCGGCGATCTCCGCACCACGGGCTTCCACAGAACTAAGTGGCAGCGGCTGCTGCGCGTGCACCGAACACAGGGAAGATAAGCCGAGAGGCAGCAGTGAGATGAGTCGCAGAAGCCTGCGCTTCCTGAAAAGACGACCAATGAATGGGCTCATGTAGGCATTAGAAATGAAGCAAGCCGTGGCCGCGAATTCGCTGGACCCGAGAGATAAGGCTTTAGCTCTGAAGCCGGGGCTTGACCCTTAAGCCACTTACTGGCGCCCTGACGTTTTGCGCGTTAGGCTTGTGCATCCCACTCTCAATCTTTTTCCGGAGACCGCAATTTGAACACTGAACTGTCACGCTTCTTTCGACCTGGCCTCGCTATCGTGATACTGTGCTGCGGAGCTCACTCGAGCGGACAGCGAGTCGCGAGCGAGCAGGGTCTTTCTCGAGCCGACACTGCGGGCATTCTCAGCCGAAGCAACATTCACCTGGAGCGGCCGAACCTGCTGCCTCGTGAGGCGATGCCACTTGGCAATGGACGACTGGGCGCTGCTGTCTGGTCGGAAGATGGATTGACAGTTCAACTCAATCGGGTCGACACACTTCCTCATCGCCTGTCACCCGGCCAGGTGCATCTGCCGGGTCTGTCTACACTGACAAGCGCGAGCGGTTATAGCGGGTTGCTGGACCTTTACAACGGTGAATTTGTAGAGCGTGGAAACGGGATGACTGCGAGAGTCTACCTTGAGCCTCATTCCGATGTGGTGGTCATTGACGTATCGGGTGCAGATCCTCATCGTTCGCAGAGTGCGAAAATATCGCTCTGGTCTCCGCGCAAACCGCATGTCAGCATCCATGGCAATCTGGCACTCCTGGCAGAAGCATGGAAGGATGACACTGAACCGGGAGCATCTGGAAGAAGATTCGGCTCACTTGCCGCACTGTCAGTACAGGGCAGCAATGTTGTCATCCAGGTTGATGGTCAACTTAGTGCCACTGCGTCATTTTATCCGGACCCTAAAGGACATTTCCGTGTGCTGGTTGCAGCGCCTCATTTCAACGGTGAGCAAGAGCCAGCGCTTGCGGCAGCACGCGAGCCTAAAGGCATTGGCCTCGAATCACATCGTCTCTGGTGGCATCAGTTCTGGGAGCATGCCGGGTTGATCCAGGTGAAGTCCAGTGATGGCTGGGGCGAGTACATGGAAAACCTTCGCAACATCTATCTGTTTACGGCTGCGGCCGAGAGCGGTGGAAGATATCCAGGATCCCAGGCAGGCATCGCGGATCTACTCTCAGCAGTGAAAGATACGCATCAATGGGATCCTGCTGCGTTCTGGCATTGGAATCTACGTATGCAGGTTGCCGCGAATATGGGGGCTGGCATTGCTGAAGCCAATACACCGTATTTCAATCTCTATCGCGAAAACCTGGTGAGCATCACCGACTGGACGAGGAAACATATGCGAGGTCGTCCCGGTATCTGCGTTCCGGAAACGATGCGTTTCAACGGCCTAGGGATTGAGTATGAATCGTGGGATCCGGCGAAGCCTGTGCTTGGTATGAATTGTGATGCAGACTCTGCGCCTTATTATAATGCGAGAACAATTTCGACAGGCGCCGAAGTTTCCTTTTGGATATGGCAGCAATATCTACAGACAAACGATCGGGCTTTTCTCGAGAAGAACTATCCAGTGATGTCTGCATCGGCACGTTTTCTCCTTGCATATGAAAAGAAGGGCGCCGACGGACTTATGCACACGACCCCATCGAATGCTCACGAAACACAATGGGACACACTGGACCCTACTACGGATCTCGTCGCACGTCAGGCGCTTTTCTCGCAGACATTGCAGGCCGCCAGGCTGCTGCATCAAGACCTGCCGCTTATCACTGAGCTTGATGCAGCGATGAAGGAGATTCCAGCGTTGCCGCGCACGCAGGAAGATATCCCCCGTTCACTTTTGCCGGAGAGTGCAGACGAACAAGGGCACGACGTGATCGCGGCTTCTTATGATCCGGGCGCGTCACAGCATAACGTGGAAAATATCGGCCTGGAGGCTGTCTGGCCGTACGGGCTGATCGGCGTTGATTCGCCAATGGAACTGTTGGCGATAAGAACGTTTATGCATCGCCCGTATCCCACTAATCAGGATTGGAGCTCTGACCCGATCCAGGCGGCACGGCTTGGCCTGAGCGCGGAGGTTCGACAGACATTGATCAAGCTTACCCAGACTTATCAAAAATATCCGAACGGTATGGCAAGTTGGGGCGGGACGTCAGGCGAATTCTATATTGAGCAGGATGGTGTTGTTGCTACGGCACTACAAGAAGCGGTCGCACAGGATTTTGATGGCACGATTCGCATTGCGCGTGGACTGCCCTCGAGCTGGGATGTAGACGGTACGGTTTACCTGAAGAACAATATGAAGTTACATGTTCGCGTTGTTAATGGAGTGGTTTGCCTCATGAACATTCGCGCAGGCGCGAAGAGTACATTGAAACTTCAGAACCCATGGCCAGATCAAGAAGTTGACGTCGCAGATAGCTCTCCATCAGCTGTAGTTCATCATGTAGGCTCTACGCGCGTACTCAGCATAGCCGTGCTGCCAGGCCGGAGCTATGAAGTTCGTCGATCTCATGCTATTCCGACAGCGACAAACAAACCCTTTACAACAGCACCACCGGGAAGGGTTCGACAGATCGGAAATAATTCCATTGGACTCAGTAATTGATGATCTGACGACTTCCATGCCGATGTGGAGTCGCATCGAAGCAACGCGTCCTTTAAACTAGTCGAGTGACCCGGACCCGCGTAGCTGCACTCACCCTGACACTAGTTATTCTAAGTCTCATCATCGGCTGGCGGCTTCGTCGCCCATCGACCGGCTCTGTATCCAGCAGTTCGTCAGCACCCTCGGCTGAGCCTGAGTCACAGCAGTCTGTTGATACTGACTTGAAGCCGACATTGGTTTACGCTCACAACTTGATGCTGCGGAAAGGGCCGGAATTTCGTATCTATGTGAGTTGGATACGTGGCCAAATGCGACGAACGAAGAAACAGGTAAACCCCTCCTTTGACGACCCCGAATCATTCGTTTTTGAAATTCAAAAGGGCGTCATCCGGGCAAATATCGGAGACATTGGTCATTTTCTGAACGTGAATACGCCCAGCAGCGCTCCACTCAAGAACATTAGCCTGCGGCCGGATGGAGATCAACTCGTGCTCGACGGCACAATCCATAAGATCGTCCCCTTGCCGGTAGAACTTCGAGGTACCCTCGCGGCGACGGCCGACGGCCGGGTTCAATTTCACTTGACCAAACTGCAGGTACTTAAGCTTCCGTTGAAAGGTCTGCTCGGCAAGCTTCATATACAACTGAATGATCTGGTGAAGTCCGGCAACATCCCGGGCATTGCCATCGCAGACAACGACATCTTTTTCGACACTCAAAAGCTTTTGCCCCCGCCACGTATTCATGGGCAGCTTACCTCTGTTCGCATTCTCGTTCCTGACATTCAGGTTGTTTATGGCAATGCGAATGTCGACGAAAACAAGCTTGCTCAGTGGCATAACTTTTTGAAGCTGTCGGGTGGCACTCTCGATTTCGGCAAGTTGACGATGCACGATGTGGACCTGACCATGATCGATGCTTCAACCGATCCATGGTTCGATCTCGACCTTGTGAACTATCAGGCTCAACTGGTGAATGGCTATACGCGCATGACCGCACAAGCAGGCCTTGAGATATTTATGCCCGACGTTGACGAAAAGGCTGCACCTCAAAAGGCCAGCCAGGCAATCAGCCTGGAGTGGCTTAAGAATCGCAATAAAACATTGCCTCCCGACATACCCGTCCGGTAAGCAGTCCCTTTATGCTATTTGTCCGGAGCTTCAATCAAATAAACACGATCGCCTTGTAGTATCTTCCGTGAAATACAAGCCGGCCATCCGACACAGTTGACTTTTGAATAAATCCCTTTATTTGCGGCCGGACATTGACTACAGCATACTGTTACAGTTATGGCCGCTTGAGGCGGGGGGAAGTCTTGACTCAAGGTGGTCCCCCTGACTGACTCCAGAAATTCCGACCGCAAGAAATCTTCAGGACTTTTTCTTGACGGTGGCGGCCAGATCGATTTCTAGGATCCGGCCTTCTTGAGCACCACCTGTGATCGCTCATCCTGTTCAATCTGGCCAACGAGATCTCGCAAGGCCTGGTACTTCTCTTTTGGCAGCTCTACCTGGCTCACCGTGTAAGTCCGGCCGTAGTGGATGGTGTTTCCCTTTATCTCTGTATGGCTCTGATAGCTGGCAAAGCCGAGATCGAGTGAAACGGGCTCAGGCAGTTCGTCGAGTACCCAGCCTGTCGGCATCTCGATGGTGAAGTCATCCGTGATCATTCTGGTTTCGTGCAGATCCACCGGGTAGATGCGAACCTTTGCATCAAGATTTGTCGAGTCACGTCCGATGACGCGCGGACGCACCAGCAGCAGCGGCCCGGTCTGCCGAGCGTACGCCGGCACCGTCACGTCGAATCGCTGTACGAAATCCTTGGTGAGTGCAGCGGTATTCTCAGCAGTAGATGCGCCGAGCGTAAAGTCGCCGAGATCAGTACCAAGAGTACGCGTCATCTCTTCGCGCTGATCTTTCTCACTATGCTCCTGAAAAAGTTCGCGACGGCGAAAAGCAATATCGCCACTTCTTCTCTCGATCACCTCGCCAGTCAGGTTGCCATTCTCCGCAAGCTTGAAGGTCGCCCTGCGCACCACTGCATTCAAAGCGGGAGCGAGCACCGGCAACGCAATCAGTTCGCTGTCTCTGCCATCGACCAGTACGCCATAACCGCCTTGGAGGTTTGATTCCAATGTGCCGAATGGTGTGTAGGTCCAGGTGGGGTCGAAAATCAGAAATCGCTTGCCGCTCTTAGCCGTAACAATCGCGTGAAGACGATCGGAGGTATAGCCATCGGGCAGCTGGATTGCGGCAATCATATGATCGCCAAACATCGACGGGAGATCTGGACTCACGACTCCTCTCCGCGTGTCAACCATGACCCAGGTGGAATGAATGCCGACCGACGACAGCATAGCTGCCAGCAGGGTTGCCTTATCTTTGCAGTCGCCTGAGTTGCTGTGAAAGATTGCGGATGCGGCGTGCGGCTGCCAGCCGCCGATACCAATTTCGATGCCGACATATCGTGTGTGCTGCACATACTCAGCGATTGCCTGCGCCCGGTCGGCAAAATCAGTCTTGCCTGCAATCAACTCCTGCGCCTTCGCAGTAATCTCCGCATTCGGCTGCGCACGATCCTGCGCCAGTTGCTGATAATAGGCGCCGATGGAGCGCCAGTCTCCGCTGGTCCGCGTAGTGCCCGGGCCGAAATAGCTGATGACGCTGCGCGCACAAAGTGAACGCCAGGCGGGTGCGGCCGATACATCGCGCAGGTCCAACCCTGGCTCGTCATGCAATTCCCATGTGGCACCGTCGGGCGTCGCAGTTTCTTCAACGGGAACATGCTGATGCCAAGAAGCCTTGTATTCCCATCCATGCGGAAGGTGGACAGTGTATCGTTCGACCACCTTGGGTATGGACTCCTGTATCTCCCACGTATCTTCCGAAAAATAGCTCGGAACTTTCTGGTCATACTCATAGGCGACGACAGCATTCACATCGCGGCCGGGCGCGCTTGCTGACTTGAAACGAACATCGTCGTAAAGGATGCCGGAATTCTGCCAGGCCCGCTCAACTATCTCGTTGTCTTTCATTGCATATTCGTGACCGTCGGGACCAATACTCCATACATGCAGATAGTTCAGCTTGCTTTCGGCATTAAAGGGCAAATCAATCTCGCCATACTCACGGCCCTGCGGTCGCAGAATCTTCACGACGCGCCGTACCCGTTCAGTAGACTTGCCTTCTGGCTGCACATTCAAGGCTGTTTCTTCAAGCAGGACAATGGCACGGGTGTCAGCAGGATAGGCGGGAAGCTTCTCGGCGGCAGCTGCCTTCACCCAGTCCGGTACCTGCGTGCTTCCCGCGAAGGCCGGCAGACCACAGGCAGACACACAGAAGGTGAGCAACAAGTTCCTAATTACCGCTCGCATGTGCGCCAACTTTCAACACAGCCTGTTCCTGGTCCTTGCGAATCACCTTCGCGTAAAAAGTGCGGAGATCGTCATACTCGTCTGCGGAAAAGATGACTGTAGCAATCGCAAAGCTTCGCGCGAGTTTGAGTGTATTGTCTTTCACCTCTGCACCTTCGACGAGGGCGGCGAAAGACTTCATCGGAATCTTCTCGTTCTTCGGTGCACTCTCAACCGATATCGAAGGCGGAAAAGTGATGTTTATTTCGTCCGCATTCTCATAGGCATAGTGGAAGTAGACTGGCATCTCGCGCTTCGGCTGTGCAAACTTCGGCTTCGCGTTCACTTCAAAGATTTCAAGCGGAACGAACATCCGTTTAGATGTCACAGTGGCCAGCGGACCATTCACCGTGTAGTTCGCGATTAGCTGCTTGGTCGGGTCGTCCAGGTAAAAGATCTTGTCGAGCTTGACCGTCATGCCGCCAGGCAATTGCTGCCGCATGGCTTTTTCCATGTCATGCTCAATTTCCTTCTGATCGGTTTCAAGGGCATGCTGCCGCCAGTACAGCGCTGGAGTGCCGGTGTAGCCGACTTTCACTGTGCCGTTTACCTGGCCATCTTCACTCATTTTGAGTGTGGCAACCTGCACCGTCTTCGAATCCGTGTAGGAATTGTCGGGCGTCTCTCCAAAACCAGTGCCGCCATCTGTCTGCCGAAGGCCTCGCGTCATCGTGTGCTTCCAGTGCAACTGACCGAATGCGCAATACCTTTCGCCCGGATCGAAATACATCTCCTTGCCATTCACATTCACGATCGCGACGTAGTCATCAAGCTGGCCCATGGAGAGCAGGTTGGGGTTGAAAAGTTCGGCATCGCGGCTGGAGACTCCCATTACGTAGGCCTTCAACCCCACGGCACGAGCGAGTGCTACGAAAAGCATGGTTAGCTCATCGCTGCTGCCGCGCTTGCGGGTAATGATGTCCTGGACTGTCTTTACACCGCGAAGCCCCTGTGACTTATCTTCCTGTGTGCTGTGCTCGCGGGTAAACGCGGTATTCTCGAGTGCCTCGACCCCGGCGTAGAGCTTCTTTACCTTCACATCCTGCGGATCACCGGGCGACGTTAACTGGCTGGCCATGGCACTCACGGGACCGTTCACGCTCATAAACTTATCCAGCTGTTTCGACCAGTATTTGCCCTCGTTCTTCCAGAACTCATCCCCGGTTCGGTAGGGCGAGTAGTTGAAATAAACGCGATAGGTATACGAGTGGAAAGGGGGAAGATATTCCTCGTCCGGCTGGGCTGGAATATTTTCGACATCGAGCACATATGCATCGTGCTCTTTCCTCACTACATCTCCTTTGGGCAGCATGGGCAGCCAGATGAGACTGCTCACCAATTGATCACGGCCTGACGTTAACTCGTGCTCCGTAGGCACAAAACGATAGTGCGCCTTCCGCAGGTACAGTTCGCTTTGGATGAACCAGGTCGGAGGCACGGCATAATCATCGTCATACCTGAGCTTGTAGCGGTATTCGATGATGCTGCCTGCCTGCACATCGGGCATGCTGAAAACCTTGCGCTGATACTGCGCAGTCGATGTCTTCGCGATCACCTTGTCATAAGGCTTCCCCGTGAACGGGACGACGGATCCATCGTCGTGAATGGTACGGCCGGCGACATCCGTAATCGAGAATCTGCGATGCTCGTAAGGTATCTCAACGTCGGCATATTTCTTGCCCTCTTCCGTCAACACCTTCAAGCGCACATAGATACTGTGCATGTGCAGCTTATCGTCGGTCGTTTCTTCACGGAAAAGGTACACGGCAGAAGCGTTGGGTGCCTGCGCCTGTGTCTTCATCGTCAGCTCTTCCGGGGTAGGTTGCTGCCAGTCAGCGGCGCTTGCAAAAGCCGGCGAGAGGAAGGCGGCGACGAGAAAGATCAGGCAGAACTTCGGGCAGAAGAATTTGGAACAAGGAAGCAAGGTAAAGCTCCAAGAGTGCGGAGTGGAAGACTGCTTGAGGCTCGTTTATCTTAATAGGAGTTTTAGGGATGTCCACCTCTATTCGGCAACACGTGAAACTTCGGTGATATCTGACCCGTGACTGTCGCCAAAGATAAGGAATCCGCGATGGCAGGAATCTTGGCCTGCGCAGAGTGCGGGCTTTCGCCAGAAACAATCACAGATCGACTGATTTGGTATAAGGCAGCACCTGCAGCCGTGCAAAAATAAGCGACACAGAATATATTGCCGCCAGCAATGCATTATTTCTTGTCATCCTGGACCCTGGCAGAGTCTCCGATGTGTTGCTCCAGGAACTTGTAGCCGCATCCCGCATGGGCCGGGTAAACGCGTGTCCTCCGGGCCAGAGAAGAAGTTGAAGCTGCGAATCTGTAAATGCTGGCCTGGCTGCGACGTAGATGCGTTGCGCACCCCGACTCCACCTGTCCTAGATTGCAGTGGACAGAAGCATCGGCGTAGGCGCGACCAATGCCACAATGTCCTCTCTCTTTTTGCATGCTGCATAAACCCGGGTAGGCAGAATTCCATCTGGATGCCAGCGCCGCGTTGCAGCGAATCCGCGTAGCCGACACAACCGCAATTCGACACTGTTGCGCGAATGCGGCGATCGAGCGCAGGCAGCCAGATGCATGCGGCCACCGTATGAGTGCCCGAGAAATCCGATTCGTTCGGGATCTTCGCCGAAGGATCGTTTTGCTTTTTGTCAAAGCTTCACCAGGCATCAGCCGCTCCTTGAGGGCCCGGGTGTTCGACGGACCGCGTTCAGGCGGACAGCAGCACCACTGCGATCAGGGAGCAGGCGACTCCGGCCCATTGCAGAGGGGTGACTGACTCATGCAGGATCGATGGAACGAGCACAATGACGACCACGGGATAGAGTGCCGTTAGGGGCGCGACGATCGACGCCTTGCCTCCACGCTTGAGCGCGGCGAAAAGCGCCCACGCACCCAGCGCGTTGAGCAGCCCGCTAAGGACGGCATAGGTCAGATTGAGCCTTGAATAATCCAGAACCGCACGGCCGGGATAGAAGAACGGTTCCAGAAGGAGAAAACCTGCCACCAGCCAGATCAGTGACGATTCCGCCGAGATGTAATTGGTTGAAAGTTTCTGAAGAATTCCGACAATACCCCACGCGAGCAGGGTCAGGATGGTGTACCAGAACCACGGCGGAATATGCACGATGTAAACCTCCTACAGCGAAAAGATGACGATGGCAATCGCGGCGAAGAGCAGGCCCAGTGCCTGGATGGGACGAAATCGCTCACGCAGGATGGTGATCGCAAGAACCACGGTAATCATGGGATAAAGCGCTGCTGCCGCTGTGATCAGGGTGGTGTTGCCATTGGTGTGATACGCAGCGAAGAGCGCAAGGCCACCTATCCCCGACAGCACGCCGTTGAGGAGACCGTAGGCAATGCCGCGAAGATTTTTTTCGAGTTTTCCGCGACGGGCAGCCAGCAGTGCGAGGCCAACCGGAACGGTGCCTACTGTGAACAGGAATTGCATCGTGTTCGGTGGTATCTCTTGTGAGCCAAGTTTTGAAAGAAGCGCCCAGGCGCCCCAGCAGAGTACACAGATAATCGAATACCAGAACCAGGCTGCGTGACGTATCTGTCTCAACAGGTTCATCGTTCCTCCCGCAGGTTTCCCTTCACGGCGACGTCTGGATACCGAAGCAGCCACGATTGCGCCGCACCCAGCAAGCCAATGTCCGGTCCGAGCGAAGACAGTGTGAAGGTGGTGTGGTCAGTGGGAACCTGCGTGCAGATGCTCCGCACTGTCGCCTCGATATCATTGAAAAACAGATCACCGCTGCGCATGACTCCGCCTCCCAGGCAGATGACCTCGGGGACAAGGATGGTGACCAGATTAGCTAGCCCCAGGCCGATGTTACGAGCCTCGCGTTTGACGGCACGAAGCGCGAATACATCGCCTTGTCGGGCAAGCTCGCATATGTCGGCGGCCGTCAGAGAACCTCTGTCTTGATCGATTTCAGAGTAAGCCGCAGTCATCGCCGGACCGCTCGCGAGGCTTTCCCAGCAACCGTGCAAGGTGCAGTAGCAGAGGGGTCCACTGGGATCGATCAGCTGGTGGCCAAGTTCGGGATGGGCGCCGCGCACGCCGCGATACAGCTTGCCGTGTTGGACAATTCCGCTGCCGATCCCGGTACTGATCGTGACATAGATCAGAATCCCTGACGTCTGCGTCGCGCCCCAGGCATACTCCGCAAGTGCTGCTGCGTCCGCGTCGTTCTCGACCGCGACGGGCAGACCGAAGTGCTCGCCGACGGCATCAGCGAGATGACCCCCTTCCCAGGAGGGCAGCGTGCCGACGTCACCAATGACCCCGGTTAGGGGATCGAGCGGGCCCGGGCATCCAATGCCGATGCCATCAATACCTCCGCGTTGAGCAATTGCTTTCTGCAGCATCTGCCGGATGCGGTCGACGGCGTCACGAAACCCGCGCCTCGGCTCGGTGGGGCATTCGCTGCGGTGAAGGATCGTCCCATCATCGCCGACAATGCCAACGGCGATCTTGGTACCGCCAATATCTACCGCCCCAATGCGTCTCATCTTTACTGTCTCCCCCGGGCAGTATCGGCATCAGTGCGGACATGTACTTGTTTGCCGGCCAGCCAGACATCCTCGATGACAATCGAGTCCTGCCAGCGGAACCTGAGAATGTCAGCGCGCGATCCGGGTGTGAGTTGACCGCGGCCTCCAGCCAGTCTTCCAGGATTGATTGTGGCCAGCGCCAAAGCCTCGTGGAGGAGCACGTCGGAGGTTAGGACGAGAGTGCCAATACATTGCGCGAGTGAAGCCGTAGCTCCAGCAAGAAGTTCGGATCCGAGGACGCAGAGTCGGCCATCCCTGCGGAGTTCAACGCGTCCTCCAACCGGGGTGTCGTAGATGCCAGGGGGCATGCCGGCGAGCGCGACCGAATCAGACACGAGCATGCTGCGCTGCAAACCTTTCGCGCGCAGCATTACTTTGAGAACGTCGGGCGGCAGATGATGGCCATCGGCGATAAATGTCGCGGACACACGGTCGTCGGCCAGCAAAGACCAGATGGGATTGCGGTGCCGTGGGACCTGCGGTGCAATTCCATTTCCAAGATGAGTTGCAAGTCGTGCGCCTGCATCGATTGCGCGCAGAATCTCCTGCGATGAAGCATGCGTATGGCCGATGGCAACATGAACACCCTGCGCGGTAAGTGCCGCGATATACGCACAGGACTCCTCGAAGTGCGGGGACAGCGTGACCATGCCGACGATGCCCCCGGAAGACTGCTGCCAGCGCGCAAACTCTGCGATTGAGGGCGGTCGCACGGCGTGGGCAGGATGGGCCCCGCGATAGCCATCGAGTGAAGAGATGTGCGGACCTTCCACGTGAACAAACGGAATGCACGCGGCCGCAATTGGATGGCTGCGGCGCGCCTTGGCAATGATGCTCAGCGCTCGGCAGATCCTGTCTTCGGGCGCAGTAATGATCGTGGGTGCGAAGCAGGTGACGCCGCGGGACAACATCGCATCGACCAGGTCAGTGATTGTGCCGACCACGAGTTGCGGAGCGTTCACATCGAATCCCGCGCAGCCATTTACCTGAAGATCCACCAGACCCGGGGAAAGATAGAGGTCGCTGCTTCCGGGACTCTCTTCGACGCGTACGATCACACCCCCGTCGGCCATGACGGTCAGGTTGCATCCGCTCTGCGGATCACGCCCGGCTATGGTCGTCATGCGCATCCGTCTTGATCATCGAGCTCGACTCGTGGTCGAGGTAAAGGGTGCACCGGGGATGCGTGCGGAGCGCGGTCGCCGGGCACTCTCCACTGATGGGCGACTCGAGCGCAGCCTGCACCGCGGCACTCTTATGCACGCCGGGTACGCAGCAGAAGAGTTCGCGGCCCGCAAGCAGTGCGGGCACTGTAAGAGTGATCGCGCGATGCGGCACGACGTCGAGAGTGGAAAAACAGCCATCGAGAACCTGCTGCTCGCGACACATCGTATCCAGCGTGACGACCTTGACGGTAAGCGGGTCGTCGAGGTCTGCAGGCGGATCATTGAAGGCAAGATGGCCATTGGTTCCAATGCCAAGCAGAACGATATCTACAGGACCTTCGGCGAGCAGCGCGGCATAGCGTTTGCACGCAACTTCAGGGTCGGACCCCGGATTTATTGGCTCGAAGCGGGCAAGTGGAAGATGCTCGACGAACTCCCGCTTGAGCCAGTTGGCAAACCCCTGGGGCGCATCGGCCGGCAGCCCGATGTACTCGTCCATGTGGAATGCCGTGATGTGGCTCCAGTCGATGTCCGGCTCGCGTCGAAGGGCCGCGAGCATTTCGCCCTGGCTGGGCCCCGCTGCCAAGATCATCCGAACCTGCGCCTTGGCAATCAAACTCGCGCGCAGTGACTTGCCAATCTCACGCGCGGCGAACTGGCCGAGCTCTGCGCGGGATCGCGCCACATGAACCTTCATGCCGGCCTCCATGCGGCAAGTGCTTTGAACAGCAACTGCATACATTCGCGACGTTCGTATGCGGCACGACGCGCCTTACCGATAAGGTTTAGTAATGTCATCCGGCTTGTTGCCCCATTGCAAGGGCAGCCGGTGCAGCACCGCTGTCGCGCATGATGTAGCGATAGAGAAAGAAGACGACCAACGCAATGGAACTCAGACCGAAACCAAACCAGAATCCGACGATGTAGCTTCCGGTCCATTTGATCAGGAAGCCAGAGACAGCAATGACGGTGCCAGTGCTGAAATTGCGCACGAGGGCGACGGTCGAGGTGTAGGAACCGGTATCTGCTTTATCCATGGTCCGCCAGAGAATGGTGTCCCCCGCAACCTGGAGCGGCAGGAAGAGAAAGTATAACGACATGAGAAGAACGAGGCCGTGCGAGTTCGTGACGTGCACCGAGATGAGAACCAGTGTCAGCATGATCACCCACTGGATGGAGAGCGCGAGGTAGCTTCCGAAGCGATCGATGAGCCAGCCCGCCGGGTAGGAGAAGGCGACCTGCAGCAACAGGCCCCACGAAATGGCAACGCCGGTATCGCCAATGGTGAGACCGAGCTTGCTCTTCGCATAAAACCATACCCACGTCTTGAAGATCATGGGAAATGAATTGAGCAGCGCGACGGCAACGATCAGCACGAGGATGCGCTTATCGCGGCACGCGATCCTGATAGGTGCCAATAGATTGAAACTGCCTTTAGCGGGGTGATAGACCGGCGGCTCCTTGATGCGCCAGAGAGCGATCAGCGTCATGCTCGTCATGACGGCGGCGCCGATGAAGAACACTGCTCTCGGATGGGCATCAGCCATCTTTGCTCCCAGGCGGGTTGAGAGGAATCCGGCTGTGCTCACGGTGATAGCAACCAGGCCGGAGACGCGCGCCAGCACCTCCCTGGATACACAGTCGATCGCGAGTAGTGGGTAGGTCGATGCCTTCATGTCGTTAAAGAAAAAGTATGTGAGCATCAGCGTGATGAGCACCCACTTTTGTGTCGACAACGGAAAGAGCACGAGCGCAACAGCGATGAACGGTAGCGACAGAAGCGTATAGAGTGTGCGGCGCCCTAAGCGGCTGGTGGCGTGGTCGCTCTTCCAGGAAAAGTACATGACGAGAAAACTGACCGCCCACAAATTTGCCGAAGTGAGCAGGCCGACACTCGATTCGCTGACGCCGACCGCTTTCAATCGCAGGTTCATGAGCGGTTCGACGATGGTCATCGAGAGCGACATGCCAAATTGCCCGAAGGTGATCCAGGAGACGTTGCTCCACATCCGCTTGCGGTCTGCGTAGAAAGTGGCGAGAGCATCGTTCGTCGCGGAAGGCGGAGTTACGCCCTCTATGGCGGGTATTACGATCTCCGCTCTCTCTTCGTCCTGCATCATTCCTGCCTCCGACCTGGACTGCCCTGCATGTCGCTTGGGTTCAATGTCCTACTGCAGTTCATCCAGTCGCACGGGACGCTTTTCAACAGCCGATCGCTCTGCAGCAAAACAAAGCTGTGTTGTTTTCAAAGCGTCGCGCGGATCAATGCCGGGACGCTCACCCTCCGCAACGCGACGCACAATGTCGAGAGCCTGGTCATGTGTGTTGTGAAAGTAAGCAAAGTCATTCTGCGGATCCCAGGTCTCGTTCTGAATCCATTTGCTGGTCTGGCCGTAGTCGTCTTCGCCGAATTCCCAGCGCTTGATGGTTCGCTGAAAGACGTCTGTTTCGGCAGCACCCTTCTCCCCGTAGATCATGTAGCGCAGCACGTGGCCGTCGCCGACCTGTTGCGAGACTGCGTTCTGCAGCGGGTCTCCCTTGAAGCTGGCAGCCGCCCCCATCATGAAAGTCAACTGACTGACGGCGCCATTCTTGAAGCGATAAGTGCAGTGATAGTTGTCGTGGACCTCGTAGTATGGGATCACATTGGGCGCGCACGTCGCATATACTTCCTCCACATCGTCGCCGATCCACCAGCGCACCAGATCGACATAGTGACTGAGCTTTTCTCCAAACATGCCACCGCTGGTTTTCGAAGCCACTCTCCAGACATCATGACGTCCCCACGCACTTGAGCAGTAGGTGCATTGTGTGTTGAGTACCCGGCCAAGAAGACCGCGGGCGATCCAGTCCTTTACCGTGGTGTAAAGATGGGAGTAGCGCAGTTCGAAGCCGATCTGGAGAAATCCGTTCGTACGCTCAGCAGCTTCCACCATGGCCTGCGCGTCCTGGATAGTGGTTGCCATGGGCTTCTCGCACATCACGGCCTTCCCTGCCTCGAGTGCCGCGACTGTCAATTCCCTGTGCGCATTGTTGGACGCGGTAACAAAGACCAGCTTGATCGCCGGATCCCGCAGTACGTCGTCGAGGGTCGCCGCGGTCTTCACGCTGAACTCTTGCTGCAGCTTCTGCATTCTCTCAGCATTACGATCGAAGATGGTGATGCCGCGAACCATGGGGCTCTGCTTGAGAGAGTGCAGGACATTTCTGCCCATATTCCCACTGCCTAGTATGGCCACCTCGATCGCTTTTTCATGGCTCATGGTTTTACCTCTTTCATCATGATGTCTCCCCCGATCTCGTGAACATGGTGCTATGCGTCTGCAACGTCTTCCAGCTTTCTTCACCGATGTGAGTCGTCGTCTCGAGCTGAAAGCCAAATGAACGTTCGCGCTTTGGCAGTCCCTTCGAGTAGATGGTGCCCGATCCTCGATCTGCGCTATACGTCGCATCCACTGGCACACTAAAGGCCAAGTCGTCTTTGCCGTGACGCAGTCTCCGCAGACCCATCGCCATGATCTGTCGCGACCGTTCATCCCACAGCAGACACTCGCCGTCGCACTCAATGCCGAGCGCAGCCATACCCGAATCGCCGAAGCGGATGCGGCCGCCCTGCGGGAGCTGGACGTCACCTTCGACGTCCCCGATCTTTCCGGAATGCGGACCGAGCGCCAACAAAAACCGACCCGCCGGTACGGGCTCAGCAACTTCCAGGCGCCAGCGGCGATAGCGCGGAAAGCGTCCCTCGCTGATGTCTTCCTGGCCGGTGTTGTTCAACCCGTAGATGTAGCCTGGGACCCAGTGGGGCTCCTCCACAACAACACGCGCAGAGTCAGGGCGAGCGAGTATCTGCACAAAGATCTCTCCTCGCTCGGCATCGTCGAGCCCCTTGCCACCACCCTTGATTCCTGCAATCAGGTTGGCCTGGCCGCCGGTGAGTCGGTACTGCTGGCCGCCAAGATCAGTCACCGATCCAGAGCAATGGAGATGCGTGGCAAACCGTATTGGGCGCTCGCCTTTAAAGGCATCGGAGATAACCATTGTCCCTGTCTGTCGATCCAGCACGAACACCCTGTCGGCATGCTGGACCTGCAGCTTTGGGTCGAGCGCGTGCGTAATGACGATGTGGAGGTAAATGAAGCGGTCGCTGATGAGACAACGCCGAATGACGCCGCCGCATTCCGGCTTCACCTCGCCATTCAGATACTGCCCGTTCGTGAGCGCGCCACCGTCTTCGAAGCACATCGTGTTGGTCAGCGCGCTGTTGAGACCATAGAGCCCCATATTGATGTTGCAGATCACAGGTGCTCCGTCGACGCTGATCTCCAGCGCTCCCATCGACGGCGCAAACTCGCGGTTCTGTGGCATCAGGTGGAAGACTGCCCTGCGCCCCGCCTTGGGGCCACCACTCACCGACACCGCCAGCGTGTGCTCTCCGCGCACCGAGGCAATCAGGTCGCCAACATCTTTTGCAAACAGCGGCCGGTCGGGAAAGAAGGCGATGGGCCCCGTGGACGCGGGCGCATACAGCAGGTCGAATATGCCCGGCACCACGTTGCCAGTGGCGCGTTCTTCCCTCTCGACAAACGCGCGATAGATCGAATCGATTCCTGGCGCAGGGTGGAAACGGCAGAGGAACGCAGTAAGAAACCGATGCTCGCGGGTCTTCAGTCCGCGCTGCAGCTCCTGGCTGTTCGGCACCTCGAAGCTGGCCAGAAGCGCCTCGCCAAGGTGATCGAGAAATAGACTCTTGTCGAGCTCTTCCCGCTTCCCCGCGAAGGTATGCGCTGCGGCCAGGTAGAGCACAAGGTGAAACGGAAAGTATGTTGCCCACGCCGCCTTGCCGCTGTCCGGAAAGAGCTTGAGGCTTTCGCAGAAAAGACCGTGGAAAAGCGGTATCGCTCGACGGGCGATCGCAAGCTCATCGAAGAACGCCATGCAGGCGATGGCCGTGCCGTTCCATGCGCCGAGCGAGTGCGGATCGATGGCAGGACAACCCATGTAGCCACGCTGCAACAGGGTGAAGTCGTACATCTTCCCGATATACTCTTCTGCCTTTGCAAGAATTACGTTGCGGTCAGACTCATTCAGTAAGGGTTGCAGATAATCCCAGCCCAACGCTGTGAGATAGAGCCGCAGGCTGATGCCGCGATCGTTGTCCCCGCCCATCAGTAATGGATCGGGCCTGCCGCTCCAGGTTGGAGCATACGCAAGATTGAGGATTTGTTTCTTCGCTCGATCCCCCACTGACACGTCACCCGTGATTGCGTAGAAGACACATGCGAGTTCAAGCGTCCCCTGGCTGTTGTCCGTAAGGAAGACAAGCTCTTCTGTCGACAATTGCTTCTGCAGCGCCTCGAACTGGGCAGTTCCCTGCCCGCGCTCGCGCAGCTTTTAGCCTCCTCCGCATTCAAAAAGATGCGCGGATGGCTGCTCGTCGCGGGTTCAAGCGGAACAGGTCGCCGATCATCTTCGCGCAGTTCGAAGTGTGCAAGTTTTCCCAGCTTCAGGCGCGGCCGGTCGCGTTCAATCAGTTCCAGTACAAGTTCGTTTTCGCCTTGCTGTGCTTCGAAGCCGAAGTCTGCGTTGAGGCGCTCATCTGCAATCTCGTCCGGTCCTGGCATGGAGAACCACAGCCCACCCTTGAGCTGGCCGTTGACGTAGGTGCGGAGCATAGGCATCGCCATGACATTGTGGATGTGATCCAGATCCCATGGTCCGACTGGGACGCGTCTGCCATCAGGGACCTGGACCATATCGATCATTGCGGTTGCCATGCTGAAGGAGCCAGGCGCCATCGCAAGGCGGCCGCGATAGAGACCTGACGGCAGCGAGAGCCGCATGCTTATGCCGTGTTGACTCGCCTCGATGTCAGTGACGCGTCCGGTGATATCGATCAGTTCGACAGTATCTGCGTGGCTGAACTGTGAACTGATCGGCTTGATATGAGCGATGAGATCGCTGTTTTTCATCGGCTGCTTCCGGGGCTGCTGGGAAGGCCACTAAGCACAATGACCATCAGGAGAAGAAGTGTATCAACACCAACGGCCCAGGTGATAAAGAGGAATCAAAAGCAGTCGGGAGTTGGGACGATCAAGCGACTGTATTCCTGAGCAAGAGAACACGGCGCTGGCTATCAGCATGTATTGTGTGCCAGACGCTGGCGCCGTGTTTCGAAAATGAAAGTTCCAGATCATTGACGACTGCTGTCAGAAGTTATATTTGAGCGCGAATTGAATGTTTCGTGCTCCCTCTGACTTATTGATCTGACCGATTGTGCCGCCATCCGGATTCGAAATGTCGATGCCTCCATTACTCGGCGCGTCGAGAATCGTATGGTTGAAAGCGTTGATGAACTCCGTGCGAAACTCGAGGTTCTGATGTTCAGTGATGGAGAAGGTCTTGGCCAGGCTGGCGTCGATGTTCTGCTCACCCGGCCCGTAGACCGAACTCACACTACAGTTGCCGAAATACCCATCGCTCGGTTCCTGGTACGAAGCAGGATCAAACCACCGGTAGCCGTAGAAACTATTTCCAATGGTCTGCTTATGCAGTACGTGCGGGGGCGCAATGCAATTCGGACGGTTCTGAAAGGAATTGGTACCGGAGTGATCATCATTGGAACTGAGTGTCAGCGGGAAACCGCCGCGGAACGTCGGGATCACGTTTAGCTTCCAGCCACCCACCGCAGCATCGGCAACCCTGTTCATATTTCCGCCGAATTGCCTTCCGCGACCAACCGGCAGATCGTAAATCACGTAGCCGGTAAAGACGCCCTTCACGTTGTAGTAGCAGGCTCCGTTCTCGCCCGATGGATTGTAGGTGTTCTGCCACCATGCACTCGGCGCTGAGGATTGCCCGCCTTCTCCCCAGAAGCCCTGCGAATTGGTCATGCAGCGAGACCATGAATAGCTGACAAGGTAGGACAGGCCGCGGTTCAGCCGTCCCTGCATCTGGGCCTGCAGTGCGTTGTAGTTCTGATGTGCTTCCGCGAAAGTGCCGAAGATATACGCTACCTGGTTGATTACCGGCCGGTTGTTTGCGAAGAATGGCGACGGGCTCACCACACCGGGCGAGTCCCACAGAAGCTGCGTAAGTAGTTCGGCATTTGTCAGGTGTGTGGTCGACTGCCCGACATAGCCCACCTGGAAGGTAGACGACTTCGAGAGTTCATGCTGCACGAAAAGACTCCACTGATTTGAATGTGCCGGCTGTACCTTCTTATCCCACGAGTAGATGATGGCTCCCTTGTAGCAGTTGGGCGCGGCATTCTCCAGTCCGGTAATCGTGCATCCGGCAGGAACGGCGATCGGGGTGAACCCCTGGTCCAGCGTCGTCGTTGGATAGGCGAGCGTACTGTAATTGGCGCTCGCGGCAATGGGCCGTGGCGGATTCCCGGGCAGACGCAGTCCAAGGCCGGTGCCTTCCATGAACGACGACAATCCATACGACGCACGGATCGTGGTCCTTGGCTCCAACTGGTAAGCCACGCCGACGCGAGGCTGGTAATTTCCGTAACCGTTATACGAGTTGAAGAGGGCCCGGCTATTCCCGTTCTGATTCGGCAACTCGAAGATACCGGTCTGCGGGTCCCAGTTGACCTGGTTGTTGTGGGCTTCGACAAATGGTGTATGTGTCTCGTAACGGAGGCCGAGATTGAAGGTCAACCGCTCCGTCGCCTTCCAGTCATCCTGCACAAAGCCCGCAAAAACGTTGTTGCGTTGTCCCCATTCCGAGCCCAAATTCCCAACACCAACATTCGTGGGCAGACCGAGCAGGAAGTCCGATTCGGGGCTGCCAGAATAAGTGGAACCGAAGCCGAATGTTCCGGCCTGTCCATTGCTGCCGTTGAATAAACCGTTAGTTCGGACTCGCCAACCCTGAAAGCCGAAGCGCGTGTTGTGCTTCCCGTGTATCCAGGTCAGGACATCGGAATATTGCACCGAAGTATCGTAGTTATCGGTGACGGCATCCTTGGTACCAAAGCTGCTCACATACCCGCCGCTGAAACTGAAGGCGGGAAGCAGGCTTGTCGTCAAGCCAGGGATGTTGAATAACGTGGTCGCGTTACCTGAAACATTCGACGTAATCTGATTTTGTCCGACCCTGACGTAATTCACACCTAGGCGCGCATCATTCAGCAGGTTCGGCGATATGGTCCGCGTGTAGCCGGTGACGAAGTTCCAGGTCGAAACCAGGCTGTACGGATTGTAGTCAAGGGCAAAGGAATTCAAGGTCGGGTTCGTGAGGTTCGAATACGAGAAGCGACCCATGAAATGGTCCTTGTCAGTGAAGGCGTAATCAACACGGCCATCCCCCTGGTCGTCATCTGTCTTCACTGCCGTGGTGTTGAACGCGTTCGCCTGCAGCAGTCCGTTGATCGGCGTTGGGTAATACTGAGATTTGACGATAGCAAGCGCTGCCGGACTCAACCGACCTTGCGGAATGACGTTATTCAGAAAAGGCAATCCGGTGCGCGGATCGACAATCGTCTTGCCTGCCGCCACTAGCTCAGAGACGTCGCCAGTCCGCTCCTTCGCAGTAAATACGCTGATGGTAGAGGATGTCCTGGGAAAGTCGAAGCGCTCGCCCTGGTAATCGGCGAAGAAGAAAAGCTTGTCCTTGAAGATTGGACCGCCGACGGCGCCACCGAACTCGTTCCAGCGCAGCTTCTGCCGTGGGATGATGCTGCCCGGTATGAGCTTGTTCATCCACTGATTCGCGTTCAGCACATCGTTGCGGAAGAATTCAAATGCGGATCCGTGGAACGAGTTTGTGCCCTCCTTGATGGAAGCGCTGATCACGCCACCCATGTAGTTGCCAAAGTCGGCAGGAGCATTTTGTGTAAGGACGCGAAATTCCTGAATCGCGTCCGGCTGCGGCGAGTAGGCAACGTAGTTGCTTCCAGCATCGTTATTGTCCATGCCGTCGAGCAGGTAGCTGTTGGCATCGAAGCGGTTGCCATTGATTTCGGGGCGTGCGACCTGTCCCGCGTTTTGTCCGCTCTCAAAGCCCGTTGGCTGTACAGTCACTGCGCCTGGCGTCAGAAGACTGAGCTGCAGATAATTGCGGCTGGCCAGCGGCAGGCTGACGTTGGTGCGCGCATCGATGACCGTTCCGACATCGGTCGTATCCGTCTGCAACAGCGGCGCGTCGCTGGTCACCTGAACCGTCTCGCTGGCATTGCCAAGGACAAGCGTGATGTTGACCGCAGCCACCTGGTTAAGCTGCAACTCTATCGGCGATTGCACCGCCGTCCTGAAGCCGGAAGAAGCTACGCGGACCTCGTAGCGCCCCACCGGGAGCGGCGAGAGATTGTAAAAACCGGATGCATTCGTATGGGTCGGAAAGACAGTACCGCGGTCCATGTCCTGCGCCTTGACTTCAGCATTCGGCACGATGCGACCAGCAGGATCAGTGACGATGCCATTAATGGTCGCCGTCACTTCCTGCGCGAATGCAGTCAGCCCGGATGAACAGACTGCCAGGACAAAAACGATCAACGCCAGTACGCCTGAGTGCCTCTTCACCAAACGCGAATGCGCATTGTTCATGGTCTTTACGACCTCCATATCGATTGTTGAAAGCGGGGCCTGATTGCACGACACACAGCTTGTTGTTCCGGAATACGAAACAAGTGTTTGTAATGCGGACCAATTTAATAGAGTTGGATTGCGCTGTCAAGCCCCATCGTGAGAGGGTTGCTGTATGAAGAAGGCATCGACTGCCATGAGCTCGACGCTGCGTTGCTTGAAGGTTTTGGAACTGTTGGCTGATGAGCCGTTTGAACTGTCGTTCACTGACCTTGCCGCCAAACTTGATATCCCAAAAGCCTCCGCGCATCGACTCTGCACCACACTTATCGAGGCAAATCTTATCGTCCAGGAGCCGGTCACCCGGCGCTACATGCTGAGCAGCCATGCGCTGTGGGTCGGTTCAGGGTATCTTCGCCACTCGCCTATCTATAGGGCTGCATTTTTTCCCATGCAGGAGCTGGCTCGGCAGGTGCCGGGCACCGTGCAGCTCGGCGTGCTGGATCAGAATTACGTACTCTTCATTCATTCTGTCGGGTACTCCGGCGCGCCCCATGCCTTTGCGGATGTGGGTCTGCGCCGGCCGCTCAACGCCACTGCTTCTGGAAAGATCTTTCTTGCGGGCATGGCGCAGGAGGAAGTCGAGAGCATCATGGCGAAGAGCACGCAAAAATACACCAGCAGTACCATCACATCGACCGTAAAGATGAAACAGGAAATTGCGCAGGTGAAGAAGATGGGCTACGCGCGTAATGTGGAGGAGCTTCTGCCCGGCTATTGGGTCCTCGCTGCCGGAGTAGGGGGACAGGAAGACAGCCCTGCCGCCGCGATGAGCCTAACACTTCCACTCGAAGAATTTTCTCCAGAAAATGAAGTGACGATTTCAGCTCTCGTCAAGGATGCTGCACGTAAAGCGTCTCTCCAGCTTGGTCCCCGCGGAGGCGGGGCGAAGAACGGGGACGTGGCTGCAGATCGACGCCGGCGATAAAAACGAGCGGGTCCAGATCCGCACCGTGGTGAATATGCAACTCAGTTTGAGTCATCTAGGCTACCTGCCGGGCAGCCCGAAGACCCTCACCCTGCTGGCAGAGGGCAACGAAGGCCTCCCGGAGACAGTGCCTTTTTTTCTTCGGCAAAACTGTCTGCGACTGCCTCGCCAGCGACCTGATGTTGAAGGATTTTCTGAGCGCTTTCCGGCACCCTACGACCTTCTGAAAGGACAGCTTGCGCCTGTACCGCCCAGCGCCGTGTTCTACAGGGGAGAATTGCGTCGTAGTGCAACGCGCTGGGGCACGTTATGGCAGGCAGACTTCAGCGACTTCACTACCCCAGGCAGCTACCAGGTCGAAACGGATAGCCAGATTTCTCCACCGTTCGCTATTCGCGAGTGCATATACGATCGCATCATCCTTGGCTACCTGACGTTCCTCAACGCACAACGATGTGGGTGCGCAGTCTTTGGCGTACATGACGCATGTCACCTCGATGATGGAATCCTCGATGTCGATGGCTCGCCACATGATGCGACCGGCGGCTGGCATGATGCAGGGGACTTTCGCAAATGGCTTGCGTTTACGCTGCCGCATATCGAAGCTCTATTATGCATCCGCGAACACTGCGAGGAAGGTCTTCAACAGGGAGGCATGGCGACGGACGCGCTGCTGGAGGAACTGCGCTGGCGCAATCGCTTTTTTCATCGCATGCTTGCACCCTCGGGCCAGGTTTACGAAGACGTCGCAGGCGGACGCGCACCTGCAGGAACCCATCTCAGTTACGAACACGATTGGTGGTTCGAGAATCATCCCGGCTGCTTCGGCGATGCTAGTGATAATCGGTGGACCGACAACGTCGCAGGCTCCGGCGATGAACGAATGGTCCGCACGACTTACAACCCGCTGGTGCAGTGGAGCTTTGTGCAGATGCAGGCACGGGCTGCTTTGCATCTACGGTCCAGCGAAGCACGCGAGTGCGCTGCCATGGCCAGGCGCTCAGCCGACTACGGGACCCGGCGCGGACACGATGGACGCACACTGTTCCTCGCAGCCGAGTTGCGTGCCCGCCTGGAGATGAGGCTGCTTCCTGACGCCTCTGATGATGGCCCAATCCTTACGATCGCGCAGCGACTGCTCGACCGCCAGGCCCTGCACAGGGACGGACTCGCCGGCTTCTTCCTCGAAGACGAGACAGCTGGCGACGCCTTCCGTTCGATCGCCTTCGCCGCCGATCCGGTCTTCGCACTGCTGCGGCTATGGGAATTGCGCTCGAGATTTGATAGCTATGCACTTGCCGAACCAGCGCGGACAGCAGTCATAGCGTACGTGGAGCGCTACCTGCTCGCCGACAGCACGAGCAATCCGTTTGGGCTGACACCCTACGGCGTTTACGCAAATCCCACGCATCGTGAGCGCCAGCTCTTTCGCGATGGCGGAGGAGATTATGGAGTCCGCACGTTCATGCACCCATTCAACGCGCAGGGTATTGTGCATGGAACCAGTTCGGTGCTCATGGCACATGCCCACCTGCTGGCGCGGGGAGCTGTGCTGCTCGATCAGCCGCATTGGCGTCCCGCCGCGGAACGTCTACTGCATTGGGTGCTCGGACACAACACGTGCAACCGTTCCCTCTTTACAGGGATAGGTTATCGTCAACCTGTAGGCTACTCGTTTCGCACACCGCAGTTGCCCGAAGCCATGTTCGTCGGCTTCATCGGCCGGCCGGACGATACACCTTACCTGGAGCAATCAACGGCCATCGAGTGGAACACACTTGAGTACTGGAGCGTGCCCTATCAACAGGCAGCGCAGGCAGCCGTGTGGCTGCGCTGCTGAGGGTCAGAATGGTTGACAGGCGGTCTGCCTCCGAATACTCTTTATCCGTTATTCAAACACCGTGTTCGCATTTCGGAAATGCGATACCGTCTTTCAACGACCGAGGAGCTGCAAGAACGCAGCCCCACGAACCCGGATGGATTGTTGTCCACCTATGATTGCGCCCACGTCCGAGCAGGAACTCGATCGATTACTGACGCAGCCGAACGCCGCCGACATCGCGTTTGCGCAACGGCTGGAGGGCGACACTATTGTCCTGGGAGCGGGCGGAAAGATGGGACCCACCCTGGCCAGACGTCTCCACCTGGCCATCCGTGAAGCAGGCCGCAACACGCGTGTCCTGGCCGCCTCGCGATTCCAGTCTGCCAGCGCCGCCGCAGAACTTCGCGATGCGGGGGTCGAGACTGTGAGCTGCGACTTTCTTGACAGGGCTAAAGTCGAAGCCCTCCCGCGCGTGCCGAACGTGCTGTTTCTGGCTGGCCGAAAATTCGGCTCCGCAGGTGATCCGGATCTTACGTGGGCCATGAACGCAATCGTTCCCGCCCACGTGGCCGAGCACTATCGTGATTCACGCATCGTCGCATTCTCAACCGGAAACGTATATCCATTCGTCACGCCGGAGCAGGGCGGCTCCGTAGAGACAGACGCGCCGTCACCGCGGGGAGAATACGCTCAATCGTGCCTCGGCCGCGAGCGCGTCTTCGAATACTACTCAAAGCAGTACCAGACACCTTGTCTTCTCTTTCGGCTCAACTACGCCATCGATCTTCGCTACGGCGTGCTGGTCGATATCGCGCAGCAGGTCTACGCGGGCAAGCCGGTGAATCTCTCTGTACCTGCGGTGAACGTGCTGTGGCAGGGCGATGCGAACTCCTACGCAATGCGCTCGCTCGATCTATGCACTTCTCCAGCACGCATACTTAACGTAACCGGTCCTGAGACGATCCAGGTTCGTCGAGCGGCGGATTTCTTCGCAAAGCGTTTTGAGCGCGAGGTGTCGTTTGACGGCGAATCGTCAGGGGTCGCGCTGCTCAACAACGCCGGCGCCTGTCATGCTGCCCTGGGATATCCCGAAGTGACCGCAGACCAACTGATGGAAGCGGTCGCGACGTGGGTCGAATCGGGTGGAACAACCTTAAATAAAGCAACCAAGTTTCAAGTTACGGATGGGAAATTCTGATGTCGTCCAGCACGCAGGAATTCCGTTCACTTCTGCAGCAGGGTCTTGTGATCCCGGCACATCCACTGGCGCTGACAGAGGATCTTCGTCTTGATGAGAGGCGCCAGAGAGCGCTGACTCGTTATTACTGCGACGCCGGGAGCGGCGGCGTAGCCGTTGGGGTGCACACGACACAGTTCGGGATACGAGACAGCAATGTGGGCCTCTTCGAGCCGGTGCTCGAACTTGCAATGGAAGAGGTACTCACCTTTGAACACCGCACCGGCAAGCGTCTGGCAAAGATTGGCGGGGTCTGCGGCAACACTCGTCAGGCATGCGCCGAAGCTGCCACCATCCGCAGACTTGGCTACGATGGCGGCCTGCTGAGCCTGGCTGCTCTCGCCGATGCCTCCAATGAAGAGCTCATTGAGCATTGCCGCGCTGTGGGCGACAATGTGCCGATCATCGGTTTCTACTTGCAGCCGGCGGTTGGCGGTCGACCGCTGAATGCCGCGTTCTGGGAGCATTTCGTAGAAATCGAATCCGTTGTTGCCATCAAAGTAGCATCCTTCGACCGATATCAAACGATGGAAGTTCTACGCACAGTCGCCCACAGCGGTCGCGGCGATGAGATAGCTCTCTACACTGGAAACGATGACAACATCGTCGCCGATCTGCTTACAGAATTTCGCTTCGGCGATCGCACTGCCCACTTTGTTGGAGGCTTGCTGGGGCAATGGGCCGTGTGGACGAGCCGGGCTGTCGAACTGCTGCAGACGGTGCAGGAGGTGAAGCGCAACCGCGCCCGGCTCGACACTGTACTGGCAAGAGGCGCCGAAATCACCGACGCCAACGCCGCGATCTTTGACGCCCGCCATGAGTTCCGCGGCTGCATCCCGGGCATTCATGAAGTTCTGCGGAGACAGGGACTCCTCGCCAATCGCGTTTGCCTTGATGCCCACGAGTCGCTCTCGACGGGGCAGTTGGAGGAGATCGACCGCGTGTACGCAGCTTATCCGTTGTTGAATGACGACCAATTTGTTGCCGAGAATCTTGATCGCTGGCTGTCCTGAGTCTTCGGGAATTCGGTAGCACATCCTGTCGTCCATAATCTCCAATCGCACGGCGATCGCGATTGCAAACCGCAGGCCAGGCAGGTGTCATGAACGAAAAGTCGATTGCGACGATCGCGCTCAGGGACCAGGCTTTCGCCGATTTGCCGGCAGTGCTCGGGGAGGCCGCTCACTGGGTTGAAGCAGCATCCGCACAGGGGGCTGACCTCGCCGTGCTGCCGGAGACAGTCAACCTGCTGCATCGCGCTGCGCACGGCGCACCTCTAGCAGACATGGCTCTCGAGGACTGGCGCAGCGAAACAGCCATCCTTTGCGAAGCCGCAGCCAGGCATCGAATTTCGCTCGTGCTTCCACTGCTGGTGCGCGAGGGAACAACTCTGGCTAATCGCTTCTATCTGCTTTCACGGGACGGATTGGAGCTGGGCTTTTATCAGAAGCAGGTCCCCGCCACGGGCGAGCGTGCAGCAGGCGTTCAACCAGCCCGCACCACGCCGCTGCTTTGGGAGGGCCTCACAGTCGGTGGGGGTATCTGCATTGATGTCTACTTCCCGCATAGCGTCTTCGCTCCACAAATGGAGGCAGGCGCTGATCTTTTTGTCATCCCGAGCATGACTCCTGCGGGAGCGTTCCTGGACACCTGCGCAGTTCTGTATGGAGTGCCGTTTGTGCTCGCCTACTCGCCCTGGAGCCGCATTCTCGATCGTGATGGCAAGGAGCTTGCAGCGGGTGGCTTTCGCTCGGAGACGCTGCGTGCCGGCCTGGGTGCACCGTTGCAGCAGGCGACCATCAACTTCAACGCGGTAAGCCTTTTTGCCGATTTCAACGGGGAAAAGATCGAGGCTGTGCAGCGGCATTACGGTCCAAAAGTCCGTGTCCGCTTCGATCAGTCCAACTGCCTGTTTTTTGTCGAGTCGCGCTCGGTCGACCTTTCCATTGGCGAGATCATGCGGGAGTTTGGCCTTGTCTCGCGCCGGGACTACTTCGCTCAACTTGACCCTGAAGCCTCTGTACACCCCTTCGCCAAAAATCTTGCTTGAAGGAATACGCGAACACAACGTGGAACATCTCGATCCAAAACGACCTTTGAACGTTGCCGTCATCGGGTGCGGCTCCGTTGCGCGCGCGCAGCACATCCCGAATATTGTTCAATCCGCTCGAATGGTATTGCATACCTGCGTCGATCTCGATGACGCCGCCCTCGCTGAGTGCCGGGACGTCTTTGGCGCACTGCATATCCGCAAAGACTTCGAGGGGGCCATCAACGATCCCGGGGTGGACATGATCTGCCTGGCGACCACGGAGAAGCTCAGGCTGCCTGTGATCGCACTCGCCGCGAAGGCCGGCAAGGCGGTGTACGTCGAGAAACCGCTGGCGACGACTCTCGAGGAGATGCGCCAGATTCAACGCGTGGTGATCGATGCGGGCATACCTTTTTGCGTGGGTCACAATCGCCGCGCCAGTCCCGCAATGCTCGATGCATACCGCATTTTCCGCGAGCACATGACCCATCCGCAGCCGTGCCCATGGCGCTGGCGGCGCGAAGGCGAAGACCTTCCCGCGCTTTCTGACGACGGGGTCCCTTCAGTTTCTGTGCGCATCAACGATGATTGGTACAGCTGGAAGGGTTGGGTCTTTGACAAGTCGCAGGCCCCTCACGGCCCGATGCTGTTCGAGATGACGCACTTCACGGATGTCTGCAACTGGTTTCTTGCGCAGGACCCTGTGGAGGTGACCGCTGTCGCGACAGGAATGCTCAACCTGGCAGTCATCGTTCGCTACCGAAGCGGTGCGCTGGCGACCATCGTCCTCGGCAACAACGGCACCATGGGCTATTGCAAAGAGCTTTATGAATTCATGGGCAACGGTGCCTATCTGGCGGTTGATCACATGCTGGAAGTGCGCTCGGCTGGAATCGAAGGAACCGCCGCACGAACAACGTATGCCATGGTGCACGACCGTCATCCGCAGATCGGTGTAGAGGGCGGCGTCCCCGGCTGGCTTGCCAAGAAGCGTGCCGCATGCGAAGAGGCAGCGGCAAAGAATGATCCCTTGCTGCAGTTCACGGCTGAGCCGGACAAGGGACATGCGCATGCGCTGGAACTCTTCGCCGATCAGATACTCGGCATCGGCCCTGAAGTCTGCGGTGTAGACGCCGCGGTGCTGGCGACCCGTGTTGCGTTTGCAGCTATCCAGTCTGCTCGTGAAAGGAGAACTGTTCCGCTTGCAGAAATTGGCATGTGACACACATTTAACATCTCGGCTTGCTCGTGATGAACAGTCTCTTTTGTTGTTGCAATTGAATCGAAGCCCTTCAGCTTTCAACGCAGAGGAAAGGTTTGGATGCGGAGAACGATAAAAATAGGAGCGCGTGCGGCCGGCGCACTCGTCGTCCTCCTGCTGACGCTGTGGATGCATACGTCGCGTGCTCAGAGTGCGGCTGCCATCGCGACCCCTGGGGTCAGTGTGCATCCGCTGATTGGCACTGGCGGCGACCCGGAGAACGGCGCCAATCTGTACCCGGGTGCCGTCAGACCATTCGGCATGGTTCAGTTGAGCCCGGATACTGAGGACCATGGCTATGGCTATCACACCGTTCAAAGCTGGATCAAAGGCTTCAGCATGACCCACCTGAGCGGGGTTGGTTGCGCGAACCAGGGCGACGTCTTTTTCACGGCGACCACTGGCCCGATTGTCACGCAGGTCGCGGATTATCAGACCCCTTATTCGCACAACTCGGAAAGCGCGTCTCCGGGCTACTATCAAGTCCAGCTTCTGCAATGGGGCGTACACGCAGAGGTGACTGCGACGGAACGGACCGGCATCGCACGATTTACCTTCCCTGCCCATCAATCGGCCAACATCCTGGTGCCCATCAGTCATACGCTGAACCACACAGCGTCAGCATCCATCCGTGTCGTCGGCGACCATCGCATCGAGGGCTTTGTCGAAAACCATCTTTTCTGCAACAGGACCCCGACATACAAGGTCTATTTCGTGATGGAGTTCGACAGGCCGTTCAGTTCTTTCGGGACCTGGTTCGGCAAGTGGGTAGACGATCAGGATCGCGGTGGAATCGTCACGCCCGGAAGCCGCGCAGCCGAACAGTCCAGCTACGAGCAATCGACCGGCGCCTACGCAACCTGGGCGCCGGCAGACCATGAGCAGGCGGTCACCGCAAAGATTGGCATCTCGTATGTGGACGTCGCCGGCGCGGAGAAGAATTTGCAGTCAGAAGCTTCCGGCACCGACTTCGCCAGCCTCCACAAAGCCTCCACAAGTTCATGGGACCAGGAGTTGCGCACCATAGAAGTTTCGGGTGGCTCCGATAAAAATCGGACTATCTTCTATACCGCGCTTTATCACAGTCTGCTCATGCCCTCGGTCTTCGACGATGCCGATGGCCGCTACCTCGGTTTCGACGGAAAGGTCCATACCGTCCAAGCCGGTCACCATGTCTATGCGAATTTTTCCGGATGGGACATTTACCGGAGCGAGATTCCTTTGCTTGCCATGATCGAACCGCAGCGCATGCAGGACATGGCGCAATCAGTCGTCCTGATGTATCAGCAGGGCGGCTGGATCGATCGCTGGCCGCAGATGAACCTCTACACCGAAGACATGGACGGCAGCCCGCTTTCCGTCGCGCTCGCGACGGCGTACCTTGACGGACTTCACGGCTTCGACATGGATACCGCATGGGAAGGCATGCTGAAGGACGCCTCCGAGGCCCCTCCACCCGGCCGTCCCTATGTGGGTGAAGAAGGCATCGAGTGGATCAACAAGCTTCACTATCTGCCTGCCGACAAGGTGACCTACGGCTCAGTCGCGATGACCCAGGAGTACTCGCTTGCGTACGCGTCCCTGTCGCGTCTCGCCACTGCACTCGGGAAAACTGAGGACGCCAAACGTCTGTATGACCGGGCGCTCGACTATCGCAACGTCTTCGATCTCGACAATAAATTCTTCCGCCCGCGAAACGCCGACGGCACCTGGGTGCAGGGATTCAATCCAGCACAGGATAGTCATGGATTTGTCGAAGGCACGGGCTGGCACTACCGGTCGTTCGCTCCTGCCGATCTCGGCTGGTTGGTGAAGTCTTTCGGACAGGAAAGCTTCAATGCAGCCATGACAGAGTTCTTCAACTACTCTTCGCCCGGATGGTACGGCCAGTATTACAACCCCTACAACGAGACTGACATGCAGGCGCCGTACGTGTTCAACTTTTCCGGCCAGCCGTGGAAGTCGCAACAGATAGTGCGACGAATCCTCACGGAAAACTACACGGATGCTCCTGACGGCGTCCCCGGCAACGACGATTGCGGAGCCATGTCGTCGTGGGCGGTCCTCAGCATGCTGGGCATCTACAGTGTGGACCCTACAAGCCTCGCGTATGAGCTGGTCAGTCCGGTCTTCCCGAAGGCCGTGGTGCATCTTCGCTCGCCGTATCCGGGAAGGGCCTTCACCGTAACGACCAACAACCATCCCGACGCCATGCCGTACATTCAGAGCGTGACGATGAATGGACGCGAACACACCCGAAACTGGATCGCTTTTCATAACATCTCGGACGGGGGCACGCTGCACTTTGATCTTGGCGCTGCTCCTAATCACAAATGGGGCGCGGCTCCTGAAGACGCACCTCCGTCGCTCAGCAACACTTCGTTCGTGACCCGGTAATCCATCCCATCGCGAACCGCTGCCCGCAGAGAAAGGACCGGCCGGATGAAACGACGAAGCTTCCTTGAGTTAGCAGCTCTGGGGCTGGCAAATACGCTCACTCCGCGAAGTCTTCTAGCAACGCAGGCAGCACCGCATACTCAATCCAGCGACCAGGATCCGCAGGCCGCAACAGGGGCCTATGGTTCGGGACACTTTGGCCGCTGGCATACCGATGAACACGGCCTCCCTGCATACCGCTATACCTGCAACCAACTTGTTGACCCGCTTGCCGTGCTGCCTGTCGACAAGGCCTGGCGTTCGCCTACCGACCATATGCACCAGGTCGGGAACGACCGTCTTGTGGCTGTCGCTTCCAACTACGGCCATGTGCAGGTTCGCCAGGACGAAGGCAGTCCAAAGTTCCTCAACGATTTCTGTCCGGAAGAAGACCGGTACGGAGCGGGAATTGGCTTCCTGGCAGATGACAATGGCTTCGTTTTGAGCACGTACTACACGGGCGCCCCCACAACATTCGATCGCGTCTTCGGCATGGGTTACCTGCAGAAGCGGGTCGCGGCGAACGCGTACGTTGTCGATCAGATTATCTTCGCGCCCTATGGCGATGACCCCGTACTCATCTCTCAAGTCACCATTACGAACCAGTCGTCTCGGACCGTCAGGCCTCGCTGGGTGGAGTACTGGGGTTGCCAGAACTACCAGTTTTCGTACCGCTCGCTGATGGAGTCTGGGGTTCTTACGGGGGCTCCCATAGCCGTCAAGCGTCGCCGCGATTTCGGGGCTCGCTTTACTCACAACTTCCGCAAGCTGCCAGGTAGCAAAGGCCTTCTTGAGACCCAGACTTTCCTCGGACGCACACCCGAAGAAGAGCTTGCGTGGCAACAGACACAGGAGTCTCTCCATGCGAAATCGACAGGATTCTTTGGCGGTCCGACCCCACCTCTCGCTGAGGGCGCCTCGATGGAAGATCTGTCGCCGCCGGCCACCTTCCTGGTTTCTCTTGACGCGCCAGCCGATAACTTTGCAAGCAGCGGCAAGCAGTTTTTCAGCGGCAGCATTGAGCGTCCCTCCGGAATGTCGGCATCCCTCAATAACGACCTGGGGACGCAGGGACCTGAAAGCGCGTTCCTGCTGGAGCGGCGACTGGTCCTGAAACCCGGCGAGTGCCGCACCATCAGCTTCCTCTATGGATTTCTTCCTGAAGGGTTCTCAGCCGATGAACTTATCGCAAAGTACAGCGTTGAACCGGCCACCCACTGGACGCGATCGTGCGCGAAGTGGAAGTCGGCAGCTCCAATCTTTCGCACATCGGCGCACCCCTGGGTGGAGCGCGAAGCGGTATGGAGCAGCTATTACCTGCGTAGCGGTCTGACCTACGACAGTTTCTTCCGCGAGCATATTCTTTCTCAGGGCGCGAGCTATCAGTATCTCGCTGGACTACAAGGGGCCGCTCGCGATCCGCTGCAGCACGTGCTGCCCTTCATTTTTACCGATCCTGCTATCGTGCGCTCGGTGCTCCGCTACACCCTCAAGGAGATCCAACCCGATGGCTCCATGCCTTACGCGATCGTCGGTCACGGCGTCCCCATGCCTTGCGTCTACCAGCCCAGCGACCTGGAACTGTGGGTGCTCTGGGTCGCCACTGAATATGTGCTCGCAACCCGCGATCAGGAATTCCTCCAGGAACGTATTCCTCTGTACCCGCGCCAGAATGTCAGACGCGATGACCCCACGGTCCTCGACCTGCTGGCGCGTTGCTTCACGCACGTCACTTCCACGATTGGCGTCGGAAAACACGGTCTGCAACGCCTCTTTAACGGCGACTGGAATGACAGCATCGTGTACACACACCTCACGCCGGAGCAGAGGGAGGAAGAATTTCCAGTCGGCGAGAGTGTTCTGAATGCTGCTATGGCGGCGTACGTTCTCGACTACTACGCTGAGATGCTCGACGGTCTCAAGCATCATGAACCGGCAGCCCTCGCACGCACCAAAGCAAAAGCCCAGCGCGAGGCAGTAGGCGCCCAGTGGTATGACAAGTGGTACCGTCGGGCGTGGCTCGGTGAAAAGCTCGGCTGGGTCGGCGAAAAGCAAATGTGGCTGGAGCCACAGCCATGGGCCCTGATCGGCGGCTGCGTTCCTCAGGACAAGATCGCTACTCTGGTGGCCACAATTGATGAGTTGATGCGCCAACCTTCACCGATAGGGGCCATGCTGCAGAGTCAACCAGACCCCACCATGAAAGATGAGCCAGGCACCGGTACGAATGGTGGCGTCTTCTATGCGATTAATGGGAGCCTCATCTGGGCCCTCTCATTGACAAATGGCGAAATGGCGTGGGACGAGTGGAAGAAGAATACTCTCGCTTGCCACGCCGAAGTTTACCCTGACAAGTGGTTCGGCGTCTGGAGTGGCCCCGATGCCTATCACTCGTCCCTGTCCAAGCAGCCTGGGGGCACAGGTGTGGATTTCCCTGTGCTCAACATGCATGCGCACGCCTGGCCGCTCTACGCTTCTGTCAAATTGCTGGGCACGGAGTTTCGCGTTGACGGCATTCGCTTCAAGCCTGATCTTCCTCTCGACAAGTATGAGTTCAACACACCGTTGCTGGGATTTAGAAAATCGCCCGCGGGTTATGCAGGATGGTATGCCCCGATAACGGCCGGCTATTGGCACGTCGAAATTGCCTTGCCCGACGAAGTATCACGACTTCTCGATAAACTCACCGTAAACGGCAGGCAGGAAATGCTGCATTCCGACGATGGGCGCATCAGCTTTGGAGGTAAAGGTTCGCAGGGTGCCCCGCTGCGATGGGACATATCATTCGGTAAGCCCTAATGCGGCAGCATGGCGCAATGTCCAGGCGACCATAGGCTCTGCTGCACGAAGTCGGGAGATGCGCGGGACACGTCCGGCAACAAAAATTGTTTTGCGGGGTTCCTGGTAGCGCTATCGGGGCTCGAACCCGAACTCTTCGCCTTGAGAGGGCGACGTGTTAACCAGTTACACCATAGCGCCACTTATTGAAAGAATACCATGCAAAGACTGCCCGTTCCGTGTGCGGCAGGGAGCTAGATGCCCAGCTTCTTGACTTCGTCGTTGTAATACTTGCGGTACAGAATGTCCCATTCCTGGGACCCTTCCATGATGATCTTGCGCTGAGATGAAATCTTCAGTCGCGCGGCGGCATCGATCCGCAGTTCCTCCGCAAGCAAACGTTCGAGCGCCTTGCGCGCTTCCTGTCGGATCGTGTTGCGATCCTCCAGAAATTCGCATTCATCCGTTTCGGCCAGGGTATCGGCGATAGTGTGGGCCAGCTTGTTCAACTTGTCGCGGCTGATTCTCACAACACCGCCTTGTATTTCTTGGCGAGCTCGTTCTTCACCTTCTTGAACATGTCCGCATATTGAGCGCCCGTGCGATGCATCTCGTCCTGGTAGGCCTCGAGAATCAGCCGCACCTCTTCGTTAATACGATCTTCCAGCTTTAACTCGTCCAGCAGACCGGCAGCCACGCGCTCATTCAGCTTCTGCGGCTTGTCGGTGCGGATGACTTTGGCTTCGATCAGTTGGCGGACGGTTTGCTTCGCCAGGTAGCCGACGTACTCATTGGAGAAAATCATTACGGTTCTTTCGGACTATAGCACACCAGACAGGGCAACATCCTCCGCCGAGCCTGGAGTTCCATGGGTGGGCGGCACCGCAGGCTTGGGTCGCGGCTTATGCAGGCAAGTTGCTGTATTCAAACAGGTATCCGGCAGCACCAGGCGTTCGACCGGCCGGCCGCCGACCAAGTGTTCCCGCACGATCTCGTCTACGTCCGCCGGCTGCACAAAGCCGTACCAGACCTGCTCCGGATAGACCACGACGACTGGTCCATGCTCGCACTGTTCCAGGCAGCCGGCCTTGTTCGCGCGCACCGTGTTTTTCAGGCCCGCTTCCGCCGTCTTCTCCTTGAACAGACCATGAAGTTCACCCTTGCCGTCGTGGGTGCAGCTGCCGCGCGGCGCGGATGCATCTCTCTGATTAGTGCAAATGAAGATGTGTCGCTCAAACTTCGCCATGTTCAACCCCCGCCCTTTTCACCAATGGTAGATGAACGGCCCAAGGGTTGGTCCCCACTTTTCCAGACAGTTTCCTGCGGCGAACTTCCCCATCTGCGACAATGGACGTTCATGCAACCTGACACCCTCCACTCGCTGAAAGACGACATGGTGGCCTTCATAGAAGGTCACGGTATACGCCGGCTACCCGGCTTTGTCACGGAAGACGTACCCTCCGTCCTTTGGGAGGATGAAGAGAACCCGGACAGCTGGAAAGACTTTGTCGAAATGGCGAAAGTCGCTGCCGTCCCCTTCATCACCATGAGCGACATCACTCTCGAAAAAGGTGACGTTGAAGAGCTTCTGGAAGATCTGCGCGATACGCCGTTTCCCGATCCTGAGTCTTCGGAACTCGAAGAAGCAGAGTACCTGGTCAACTACGTCGGCAAGACCGGCTTTGTTCAGCTTGGCTTCGTCCATCAGGGCGTAATGTTTCTGCATGAGAGCGCTACCGAATGGTACGAACGCTATCAGCATTTGCTCGATACGGCAGGCCTCGGCGGCCTCGTTGTTGACGACAGCTCAGACGAGGAATAAGCACCTCCGCAAACTGAATCATGGCGACACCAGTAGCACCTCGCTGCAATATCGTCTGCCAGCGGCCCTGCCCGGCAGCTATACTGCCGCCATGAAAATCTCTGCCGCCGCTACGGTCTTTCAAGTAAGCAATCTTGAAGCTTCCATTGCTTTCTATAAGGATATTCTTGGCTTCCAGGAAGACTTTCGCTTCGGACCTTATGCCGGTGTCTCCTCGGGCGAATGCTGTTTCCACCTGTGCGCACACCACCATTGGAAGCGGCCCGTCGGCGGCGGTGCAGCCACGATCTTTGCCGAAGAAGTCGACACTTTCTGCCAGACCATTCAGACCAGAGGCGCGGTTATCCTGGGAGGGCCAGCCGATCAGGAGTATGGTCTGCGCGACTTCGTCACCCGTGATCCGGACGGCAACATTCTCACTTTCTCCTGCCCGCTGCGTGAAGAACCAGGTGCACTTGAAGATTCCTCAGTGCACGCCAAGTAGCCTTGTCACTCCCGACTTGTTACGACGCAATGCGCTGGGCCGACCCGCTGAGGGGCCCCACACGGCGCACCCTACAATCGAATGACATCCATGACCGATGAGACCCACACCCTTCCCGTGATCTCGCGCTATGCCCAATGGAATATCGCGCCAGTCGATCCGGTGGCAACGCGCGACCTGGCGACGGAAACGCAAATCCCGCTGACCCTCGCGGCACTCCTGATCGACCGCGGTATCACGACGAGCGCCGAGGCCGCGGCATTTCTGACGCCTGCCATCGATCACCTCGCAGATCCGTACACCATGCTCGGCATGCGCACTGCGGTCACGCGCATCCAGGCGGCC
>CAZZZL010000008.1:97677-104103 GCA_964658655.1 uncultured Acetobacteraceae bacterium
CCTCATTTATGGCGACTACGACGTCGACGGCACCACCGCAATTGTCCTGCTCAAGACAGCGATCGAAATGCTTGGCGGCACGGTACGCTTCCATATTCCGCATCGTCTTCGCGATGGCTACGGCATGCAGGCGGAGATACTTTCACGCACCGCCGCCGAAGGCGTGCGCCTGGTCATCAGTGTCGACACAGGCATCCGTGCCTTCGCTGCGGCAGAAGAAGCTGAACGCCTCGGCATCGACTTGATCGTGACCGATCATCACCTGCCGGATGCCTCTGCCCCGCTGCCACGCGCACTTGCGATCCTCAATCCGAATCAACATGGTTGCAGTTACGTATGCAAGCATATCTGTGGGGCAGGGGTCGCCTTTAAACTCTCGCAGGCCCTCCTTGAAGCGAATGACGCGGCGAATGGCACCAACCGCGCGCGCACCAAAATCATTCCATCTTTCCTGAAGATGCTGGTGATCGCGACCGTCGCCGATGCAGTCCCCCTGCTCGGTGAGAACCGTGTATTTGCGAGCCTGGGGGTCGAGGAACTTCGTCATCCCGTCAACGCGGGCCTGCGGGCCCTGATGGAAATCGCAAAGCTCGACGGTCATCTCACCCAAAGTTCAAAGCGCCTCACCTCGACCGATATTGCGTTCCGCCTCGCGCCGCGCATCAACGCTGCAGGCCGTATGGATGTAGCCTCTGACGTCGTTGAACTCTTCACCACTCGCGACCCCAAGCGGGCTCAGGAAGTTGCCGAGAAACTCGAACTCCTGAACCAGGATCGTCGCAATACGGAGGCTTCAGCGCTTGCAGAAATCGAGCGGCGGCTGACTGAAGACAGTTTTGCGGACAGCGCCTGCATCGTGATCGACGGCGATGGATGGCACCGCGGCGTCATCGGTATTCTTGCTTCGCGCATTGTCGATCGCACGGCGAAACCTGCCCTGGTCATCGCACACGAGAACGGTGAAGCCTACGGCAGCGGTCGATCGATTGACGGTTTCCATCTGTTGAATGCACTCGAATCGTGCCCTGAACTTTTCACCCGCTTCGGGGGTCACGCGCATGCTGTCGGCTTCTCGCTGCCCTCTGATCGTGTCGCGGCCTTGCGTGACCGGCTCCAGGCATACGCGGCCATCCATCTCACCCCGGAGACGGCAGCGCGGAAGCTGCTCTGTCATGCGGAGTTGCCACTGACAGGCATCTCGCCCGTCTTATTTACCTGGCTCGCCAGGTTGCAACCGACCGGCATGGGAAACCCCGAGCCAGTCTTCGTGGCCCGCGATGTATTGGTCGATGGCGCTCCGCGCATCCTGAAGGAACGGCACATCAAGGTGCGTCTGTCACAGAGCGGCGTCAGCTATTCCGCGCTCGGGTGGGACTGGGCCACGACCGTAGCGGAAGCAGGCATCCAGAGCGGCTCAAGGCTCGATGTGGCTTACCGTCTCCGACATAATGAGCATCCGGAATACGGCGGACTCGAACTCGAGATTGTCGACCTGCGCCCCGCGTAGCTGCCGAACGTGGGGCCACGACCGATGCTAAACTCCAGCCATGTCGCGCGGCTTTTTTATCACCTTCGAAGGACTCGACGGGTCGGGTAAATCGACTCAGCTCAAGAAGCTTGTCCGCGTCTTCGAAGCGCGAAATGAACAGTTCACGGTGACGCGCCAACCCGGCGGGACCACTCTCGGGGACCGCGTACGTTCGCTTTTGCTCGACAGCCGCGCGGAGAGTCCCGCACCCAGGGCAGAGCTCGCCATGATGTTTGCAGATCGCGCCCAATGCATTCATCAGGTCATCGCACCGGCCCTCGAACGTGGCGACACCGTCCTCTGCGACCGCTTTACCGATTCGACGGAGGCCTACCAAGGTGGGGGCCGCCAGCTCGGTTCACAGCTCGTGCGCGATCTGCACCGGACACTTTGTGATGATCTGCAGCCTGATCTCACCCTGTTGCTCATGCCCCCCTTCGAGCGTTCACTTGGACGGGCGCGCAGGCGCAACCAGCGGGTGCTCGAAAACACCGGCCGCGATGAGAACCGCTTCGAAAATCTCGATACAGAATTCTTTCGCCGGACCCATGACATGTACCGCACCATAGCAATCCGAGACTCTTTGCGTGTGGTCGTAATTGAAGGCGAAGCGGGGATTGAGGAGGTTTTCAGCAGTATCCTTGCAACAGTGGATGAAAGACTGAATGCCTTTCGCCACCATGCGCAGTCGCTTTAATACCCAATCATGCCGACAGTCCCCGAAGAGAAAATACAGGAGCAGGAAAGCGCCGTACTCGCTGCCAGTCAAGCAGAGCGAGGCTATGAGCGCGACGGTTTTCGTTTTCCACCCGGCCTGAAACTGAACCTGCCGTTTTACATCCTCCGCCGTTTCTTCAAAGCCTCGAACCCGATCATGCTGTTCGAGTACCTGTCGCAGACGTACGGACCCATCTCCCATTACAAGCTAGGCTGGCAACACATCGTCTTCCTGAACGACCCGGAGATGATCAAGGAAATACTCATCAACCAGCCGCAGAACTTCATCAAGGAGCGCACGCAGCGCCGCATGAAGATCCTGCTCGGCGAGGGCCTTATCACCAGCGACGGCGCGTTCCACATGCGCCAGCGCCGCATCGCTGCTCCGGCATTTCATCGCCAGCGTATCCAGGCGTACGCCGACAGCATGGTCGAACGCGCGACCAGTCTGCGGGACAGTTGGACGGACGGATCGACTATCGAGATCGGCGGCGAGATGATGCACCTGTCGCTTGAAATCGTGGCGCGCACCCTATTCAATACGGATGTGACCTCTGAAATCCGACAGATTAATACAGAAGTCAACGCGATCATGGACGTGTACAACCTGCTGATCGCACTTCCCCAGGCCGAGAAATATCTGGCGGCCCCCATCCCGGGCCTCATGCGATTCCGCCGGGCTCGCAAGCGGCTCGATGCTGTCGTTCACAAGATGATTGCAGACCGGCGCAGGCTGCAGCAGACCGACAGTACGGATCACGGCGACCTGCTGTCGATGCTGATGTCGACCCGCGATGAAGAAGCAACTACCGATGCCGAAAAAACCGGCATGACCGACGACCAGTTGCGCGACGAAATTCTTACGATCTTCCTCGCGGGCTACGAGACGACGGCCAACGCACTCACGTGGACCTGGTTCCTGCTGGCGCAGAATCCTGACGCAGCCGGCCGTTTCTTTGACGAGATCGACCGCGTCCTTGGTGATCGCACGGCGACCCTGGAAGACCTGCCGCAGCTTCGTTATGTCGAGCAGGTGTTCGCAGAATCGATGCGCCTCTATCCACCAGCGTGGGCCATGGGCCGTCAGTCAACTGCTCCTATTTCTCTAGGAGCATATCGCTTTCCTGCTGATACTTATTTTTTCTTTAGCCAGTACATCATTCAACGCAGCGAAACGTATTTTTCCGATCCATTGCGTTTCGACCCGGACCGATTCACGCCGGAAAACAAGGCAGGGCGACCCCGCTTTGCTTACTTCCCTTTCGGTGGCGGCGGCCGCCAGTGTATCGGCGAAGCCTTCGCCTGGATGGAAGGAGTGCTGCTGCTTGCGACCATCGGCCAACGATGGCGCATGGAACTGCTTCCCGGGCCGATTCTCAAGGCAGAGCACGTTCAGCCTAAGATCACACTGCGTCCGAAATACCCGATTCACATGCGCCTGCATGCGCGATCAAAATGAATCCGAGGCTGAATCGGTCCCTGGTGTTCCCGCATCAGAATTGAGAAGTTATTTTGATTCGACGTGTCCCAAATGCTTTCGCGCAGTCTGCATCGGATACGTCCAGGTGACCCATGAAAATCGCACGTCTGCTCGCTACCCCCATCGTTCTGCTCTCGCTCGCATCCGTAGTGCCGATGTTCGCTGCGCAGGATTCCGCCGCAGCGACCAGTCCACAGCCTACCGACGCTCAGAAGAACCAGGCCAAAGAGCAGAAGAAGCAGGAAAGGGCCCAGAAAAAGCAGCTGAAGGCGAATGAGAAGGCTGACAAAGCCAAGGCCAACGCTGCCAAGCAGCAGCAGAAGGCAATCTCTGCGAACGATAAGGCCAGCGCTGACGCACAGAAGGCAGCCAAGTCGCAGTAACAAAGTCAGTTCGGACGATTCCATAGCGTCCGGGCTACTTCTTACTCACTTTACTTTCATCGTCGCGATCGATGGAAGTCTGGTCTCGAGCCATGTGGGTGGCGCCCACTTGTCGGACCGGTCGGTCATCGCGTTCACGAACGGAAATTGAAGCGCACTTATCCCTGACGCGAGAAGCAGGACGCAGGGGACAGGCCATTCGCCGGATACGCGGTGATACCATCGCATTCATCCATGCGCGCGACTATCCTTTCTGCTCTCGTCAGTTTTGCGATCACGGCCGCTCTCAACGCGCAGACCCACCCGAAACAGACCGTTCTGCACGCCGCGCACCTGCTGGTCATCGAGACCGGGGAGATCCTCTCTCCTGGCGAGATTCTCGTTACCGGTGAACGCATTTCACAGACCGGCAGGGCTGTGCCTCACCCGGCCGGTACTGAAGTGATCAACCTGGGCGACAGCACGCTAATGCCGGGCCTCATCGACGCCCATGTGCATCTCTTCCTTCATCCGGGCGACGAAGAACTACAACCCGTGAAGGAATCGGTCGCTGAGCGGACTATTCTGGCGACCCTCGCCGCGAAGGCTGACCTGATGGCCGGTTTCACAGCCGAGCGCGACATGGGCACCGAAGGCGCAGGTTCGGCTGATTCAGCGGTCCGAGATTTGATCAACGATGGAACTATTCCCGGCCCCCGCATGCGTATCAGCGGTAACGCCATCAGCGTCACCGGCGGCCACGAAGATGCGCTGCATTTCAATCCTGATCAGCACGTCCTCGGCAATGCCACCTATGCAGACGATGCCGATCAGCTTGTGTCCGTCATTCGAGAACAGCTCAAGCAGGGCGCAGACTTCATCAAGATTTACGAAACAGGCAAGGACGCGTTGCGTGATGGTAAATTCTCTGCGCCCTACCAGTACACCCAGGCCGAACTCACCGCGGCCGTCGCTGAAGCCGCCAGGGTGTACACCCGCGTTGGCGTCCACTGCACTGGTGAACCGGGTGCTCTTTACGCTGTCCAGGCCGGGGTCGCATCCATCGACCACGCCTATGATCTCAGCGACCAGACGATGAAGCTCATGCAGGAGAAACACATTTTCGCCGTGCCGACCTTCGCCATTTCGGAATACTTCATCAGCCACGCGGCCTCCCCGGAAGCCGCGTCCCAGGAAGAGTGGTTACAGAAATTTCACGCCGAACAATTCAAGAAGCAAATAGCTGCCGGCGTCCCCATGGCCGTCGGCTCCGACGTCGGTCCCTTCCCTCATGGCACACAGGCCCGTGAACTGGAACTGATGGTCCAATATGGCATGTCCCCCCTCGCCGTTCTCCAGGCTGACCTGCTGAACGGCGCCGAGCTCCTTGACTGGAATAACCTCATTGGGACGCTGAAGCCAGAAGCATACGCCGACATCATCGCTGTCCCCGGTAACCCGCTTAACAACATTTCCGCCGTTACACATGTCAGTTTCGTGATGAAAAACGGTACAGTCTACCGTAAGTAAAATGTCAGCCATGCGCAGCCTCCTGACCCTCGTTGCCGCCACCCTCGTCACCATGAACGCTCACCCGCAAACCAAGCCCGCGCACTGGGCCATCGTCCTGCATGGCGGCGCAGGCGTCATCGAGCGTAAGACAATGGACCCCAAGACAGAAGCCGCCTACCGCGCATCCTTGTCCGAAGCATTGAAACGGGGCTCAGCGGTTCTCGACAATGGCGGCTCGTCGCTCGACGCTGTCGAGACCGCCATCCGCTACCTGGAGGATGATCCGCTGTTCAATGCAGGCAAGGGCGCCGTCTTCACAGCAGATGGCAGGAACGAACTTGACGCCGCCATCATGGATGGCGCTACTCTCAAGGCCGGAGCTGTGGCCGGCGTTACGCGCACGAAGAACCCCATCACCCTGGCCCGCGCGGTCATGGAGCAATCGCCCCACGTCATGCTGATTGGTCCCGGCGCCGACGCATTCGCAGGCGAAAAGGGTCTACAGCTAGTTGACCCCAGCTACTTCTTTACCGAGCGCCGATGGGATTCGCTCATCGAGCAACTCAAGCGGGAAAAACGTCCAATTCCTCCACGTCCGGCCAATGTCCCTCCCGCACCCGTCGCTGAAGCAGGCCCATTGGAACCGTCCGGGGCCCACAAGTTCGGCACTGTCGGCGTAGTCGCGCTCGACCGCAACGGCAACATCGCCGCGGGTACCTCGACCGGCGGGGTCCAGGCAAAACTATATGGCCGCGTCGGAGACTCTCCGATTATTGGCGCCGGCACCTACGCCTCGAACGCTTCCTGCGCAGTCTCAGCCACCGGGG
>CAZZZL010000008.1:104203-149396 GCA_964658655.1 uncultured Acetobacteraceae bacterium
CGGGGACGGTGGAGTGATTGCGCTGACACCCGATGGGCGGATGTCATGGAGTTTTAATACACCCGGCATGTACCGCGCCCGACTTTCCGAGGGCGGCAAGCCACAGGTTTCGATCTACGCAGACGAACCGTAACGAGCGCGTCAATCCGACGGCGGCAACCGCTTTTAGGCGAGTCAAACCACTTTCGTTGTATTCCCGTAGTAACTACTTTGCTAAATTATTGCTGCAAGGCTCTTTCCCTGCTTTGGACTGCATCTTAAAATCGGAATCGCGGATTCTAACCCGTATTAAATTGCCGTACTGAGAGATCTCCAGGCGAGCAATCAGACCAGGCTTGCCATTTTGGAGGAAAAATACACATGATGACCGTCAAGCGCGCTGCACTCTGGATCGGTAGCAGTGTTTCTATGATTGCGCTGACAGCATGCAGCCAACCGACTATCCACGGATTCAACCTGACTGCCGGCCCCGCAGCCATCAGTATTAAGCCCGGCGGCCAGGCCCAGCTCTTCGTATCGTCGACGGCAACCAACAGCGCCGCCGTCACCGCGGCGATTGTTCTGTACTACCTGCCAAACGGTGTCACCATCTCACCGAATGCACCCACAGTCACCACCGGTTCGCAGACGATTATCCTGCTGAACGCCGCTCCTACTGCTCCCATCGGCACCACCTCAAAGGTGCAGGTCACCGGCTATGCGGACCTGGCGCAGAGCACGCAGTATGTGAACGTCAGCGTGGTCGGCAGCCAGTAGTTAGTACTTGATAGCAGTGCCGGAAAGTTCCCCGCCTGCTACCCTTTTCCAGTGAGCTTCAGCGACTTTCTTGGCAACGAAACGACCGTCCGATTTCTGCGCGAAACCATTTCGGCGCAGCGCATTCCCCCTGCGCTGATCCTGAGCGGTGCCCGGGGTGCAGGCAAGTTTACCCTCGCCCTGATGCTTGCGCAGACGATTAATTGCTTGAATGAGCCCCTCACGAAGGGGCTGCCTGACTTCTGCGGGACCTGCGCCAACTGCACGCGCATCGCCTCTGCCCAGCCATTGGAACACCGGGTCGCCGAGGCGGTTGCGGCCCGTGAGGAACTTCGCGAAACCGACAAAAAGGAGACGCGCATTCTTATTCAGCCGCACCCTGACCTGCTCGTGGTGCCGCCCGATCCGCCACAGTTACTGATCAAGCTAGGCCAGGTCCGCTCCGTAATTCGCGGCATCTACCGTGTTCCGGCGCAGGCGCGTCGCGCGATCTATATTTTCACCGGTAGCGCCTTTATGAAAGAGGCTGCCAATTCCCTGCTCAAAGTACTGGAGGAACCGCCGCCCCACGCCAGCATCTTTCTGCTTGCAGAAAATATCAGCGAACTGCTTCCGACCATTCGTTCCCGCGCTGCCATCTTTCGCCTTGGAGCCTTACCGGTTGAAGCGATCCAGGCGTTGATTGCAGCGCGGAGACCTGACCTTCGGCCACAGCAGCGGGCTCTGGTCGCCCGACTTGCGGAAGGTACAGTGGGCCGTGCACTCACCCTGGATATGGAGACGTATCTCGCCGGCCGCAAAGACGCAATCGTCCTGCTCCGCCACGCAACGACGGCTCCCGATCACTCGGAACTTTTCAAAGCAACCGAAACCTATCGCGCAGGAGCGGACGGCGCGGAGAAGACGACTGCCTTGTTGCGGGCGTTTTCCTCGCTGCTGGAAGATCTGCTATTGCTCCAGGCCGGGGCGGCATCGCTCGTTCGAAATATCGATATCATCCCTGAACTCGAGCGCATCTCCGGCTCCATCACTCCTTCATGGATTGAAAGCGCGTCGCGCGGGCTGGATCAAGTGGAGTCAGGAATGCGTCGGAATCTGCTGCGTTCCCTATCGCTCGACAACTTCGCTGCAACAATCACGCGGGCCTGATGCCAGCTTCGCAGGACCCAGCACCTTTGTGGTCTGCTTCCCGACGAATCCCGTTGCGGTAGCCATCGCTGTTGCGTAGTATTCGAATCCAGAGCCCAAAAATACATCATGATTCAAGCCGATCCTCCCGCATGCCCGAATGGGACCACGGAGGGACTGTTCGGGTCCAACTGGCATACTTCGCATATCTATGGCTAACTCTTCTGTCCTACCGCCGCCGGTTCTCCCGGAGCCAAACGACACATCACAGGCACCGCGCGACATGCACGTTGTGCCTGCAGGCTCAAGAAAGCTGGTGCGACCCCCAGTCTCGAAGAGTGTTGCCCAACGCCACTCCTATCGCCACGGTGAGACGACCCTGATGGCTCACCAGGCGCTGGCCGATCACGCCATTGCCTCGGCAGGTCACGACAGTTCGCATGCAGAAGCGTTCTATTTCCAGAAACAGGTGCAGACCCAGACCTTGATGTGTTTTGTCCTCGAAGACGGGGAAAAGCTCGAAGGCTACATCGAGTGGTACGACCGGAACGCGATTAAGATCCGTCATAGTACCCGTACGCTCATTTACAAAGCAGGCATCAAGTATTTGTATAAGGCTGGGGAAAAGACATAAACCCTGAAATCAACCCGCTGACTTCGCTGCCTTCGTCAGCCTGTCCCGCAGAGCCGCCCCAATTCCTGCCCCTGGCGGCAGTGGACACAAAATAATTTCGACGCCCTGTCCGTCGAGCGCGCGCAATCCGGCGAACAGTTTTAGCGCCATCTCGTCCGGATGGGTCCACCTGCCCCAGCGCCATACGGTAATCCCAGTTTCGGCAAAGCTGACGAAATCTTCCGGCAGCAGGACGCCCACGCGCTTTCCTTTCGCCGCAAGAACAGCGTCTCGTAAGGCTCGTTCGATGTCCCCACCCTCTATCAGTATCAGCCGGGCCCGAGGCGCGTAGTGCCTCATGCCAACTCCCGGGGACGGCAGGGATGCCGGCGGCACACCCTCCATCGCCGGTGTCTCAGTGAAAGAAACAAGGCCGGGTACCAGCAGCTGCAACTGTTCAATGGAAACCATTCCATGGCGGTACAGGGTCGGAGGCACTGCACTCGCATCGATCACGGTGGATTCCAGTCCAAGCGTAGTAGGCCCCCCGTCCAGGATGGCATCGATTCTTCCATTTAGGTCCTCGAGGACGTGCTGCGCAGTGGTAGGACTGGTGCGCCCAAACGAATTGGCGCTGGGGGCGGCAATGGGGAGCCCTGCATGTGCGATCAGTGCCTGCGCGACCGGGTGAAGCGGGCGACGTACGCCGATCTTCTGCCGTCCGGCGCTCACCAATGTTGGCACTCGGTCACTTCGCGGCAGCAACAGGGTTAGAGGGCCGGGCCAGAATGTCTTCATCAGCGAATGCTCGACAGTCGAGACATTGGTCGCGACAGTTAACAACATCTCCGCGGGCCCAATATGGACGATCAGCGGGTCCCACGAGGGTCTCTGCTTGGCCAGAAATATCTTCTCGACTGCCGCTGCGTCCAGCGCGTTGGCCCCCAGTCCGTAGACTGTCTCCGTCGGAAACGCAACTGTCCCCCCGTCCCGCAATATCTGCGCCGCGCGGCCCATGGACGCACCCGAAGAGGGCCCGGCGATGTCCCGTATATCGATCGGCAGGATAAGTGTCTGACTCATTTTCCTTTCAATATCCCGTCGATCCGCTAAGAGCTTTGTGAGTTTTGCGGTAGACTCGCCCGTATGCAGTCGCTTGAAACCGAGGTAAAGTTTTGCGTTCGCGATCGTGCTGTCCTGGAACAGAATCTCCAGGCGAGCGCGTTCCAACTTGTCACGCCCAGCACCTTCGAACGCAATACGCTTTACGATACCGCAGACCGAAGCCTGCGTGCCCGTCGCCAAATTCTGCGCGTGCGCCAATATGGCGAGAAGTGGGTCGTCACCCACAAACGCACACCGGACGACAGCGACGATCAGGAATCACATAAGCATCGTGTCGAGACCGAGACTGAAGTTGAGGACGGGGATGCCATCGCCAGCATCTTCACCATGCTCGGTTTCAAACCAGCCTTCATCTACGAAAAGTGGCGTACAGAGTTCGCTGACGGTCGCGGCCACTGCGTGATCGACGAGACGCCAATCGGCCTGTTTGCTGAACTCGAAGGCCCGGATGACTGGATTGACACCATGGTCCCTCGGCTGGGGGTCGCGGACGCCGACGTGATGACCCTTAGCTATGGACGCCTTTTTGAGAAGTGGAAGCTGGACACCGGGAGCACTGCGGAACACTTTACTTTCGAACATGTCAGGGTTTGAAAGCCGGTAGGTTCAAGCGGCGTGACCGCAGGTAATTCTATCGGCTTCTCTAGTCGGCGAGGGCCTCGACTCGGGGCTTTGAGGTGGTGTTCAGCAGATAACTGGAATTCCGATTGTGACGACCCTGGGTTTAACTAGGCGCCGTGGCACTTTTTGTATTTCTTGCCGGACCCGCAAGGGCACGGGGCATTGGGCCCGACCTTATCGCCAGTGCGACGCTGGATGTCGCTTCCGTTTGCGGTAGTGTCGCTGGCGCCCGCGCTGCGTGACATTTCCAGTTCCCGTTCCTTCTTGCGCATAAAGTCGCGCTCGATGGCGTCAATCGTTGTCGAGGGTGCCCGCACCGGTACAGCAACTTGCTGTTGACCAGGTCGTTCATCTGACACCGGCGCCTGGGCTCCCTTTCCGTTTGTTGCACCGAGCGCACCTGCTAGCGATTGCTGGCTGCGTGAGTCCGCAGATCCATCTCGACTCGCTCCCGCAGGTGCCGACAAATGAGGATGGCTTCCGGCCTCAAGATCCAGTGGGCCCTCATCCCCCTCTACTGGTCGCTGCGGCGGCTGCGTGATGGGCTGGCCGTCGGGCCCTACGATCTGCATCAGGAAGAGGTACCGAACTGTATCCTCCTGGAAGCGATTCATCATCGCTTCGAACATGTCGAATGACTCTTTCTTGTATGCGACCAACGGGTCCTGCTGGCCGTAGCCGCGCAGTCCTATACCCTCCTTCAAGTGGTCCATGTTGAGCAGATGGTCCTTCCACAAACCATCCAGGACACTCAACATGATCATGCGCTCATGAAAGCGCATCGCATTGCCACCAAGGATCAGTTCCTTCATCTCATACTTTTCCTTGAGACGACTGAACAGGGTTTCACCAAGTTCATGGCGGTTCAACTGTCCAACATCAATCCCTTCCACCTCGAGATCGAGCCCGAACTGTTCAAGCAGTTTTGCTTTCAGACCGGAAACATCCCACTGGTCCGGATGCATGGCTTCTGGCGTATGCTGTTCCATGATCGCACTCAAGATATTGGAGACGTAGTCCTCTAGAATGAGCAGCTTCTGATCAAGACCTTCAAGCAGTTGATGACGTGTTCCATACACCGCTTCGCGCTGCTTATTCATCACATCGTCGTACTCGAGCAGGTGTTTCCGGGCATCGAAGTTCTGCGCCTCGACTGCTTTCTGTGCTGACTCGATCCGGTTTGTGATCATCTTGGACTCGATGGGAACTCCCTCTTCCATGCCCAGACGCTGCAGCAGGGTCGAGACCCACTCCTTTGCGAAAATGCGCATCAGGTCATCTTCGAGTGACAGGTAGAAGCGAGAGGCCCCGGGGTCACCCTGGCGCCCCGCACGGCCGCGCAACTGGTTGTCAACGCGCCGTGACTCATGGCGCTCGGTCCCGATGATGTGCAAGCCCCCAGCCGCCAGGACTTCTTCGCGCTCGCGGTTCGCATTGGCCTGGTGCACGGCGAATGTTCTGTCCCAGTGCTCCTGCATGGTCTCGAATTCCTGGCCCTGGTAGTAAAAGCGCATCATGCCTGGACCAGCCATGGGAGAGATTGCACCTTCTGCAGCACTGACAGCACGTGCCAGTCCCCGTTTCAACAGGTCCTGCTTGGCGACGAATTCCGCATTGCCTCCGAGCAGAATATCCGTACCGCGGCCGGCCATGTTGGTCGCGATGGTGACCATGCCCAGTCGTCCCGCCTGGGCCACAATTTCGGCCTCACGCTCGTGATATTTCGCGTTTAAAACGACATGTTTTACACCTTTATTGCGCAAAATCGTCGATAAAAGCTCTGATTTCTCGATGGAAGTGGTACCAACCAGTACTGGCTGCTTCTCTTCGTGGAGACGCGCAATCTCATCCGCGACCGCAAAATATTTTTCCTGCGCCGTGCGGAAGACAACGTCCTGCGCCTCGATGCGGCGCATCTCGCGGTTTGTTGGAACCACCACGATCTCGAGCTTGTAGATCTTGTCGAACTCCGTCGCCTCCGTCTCGGCAGTTCCGGTCATGCCGGAAAGTTTCGAGTAGAGCCGGAAGTAATTCTGGAAGGTGATGGTTGCCAGCGTCTGATCCTCACGGCGGATGTTGACACCTTCCTTGGCTTCGATCGCCTGGTGCAGACCATCGGACCAGCGACGGCCCGGCATCAATCGGCCGGTGAACTCGTCGACGATGATGACCTCACCATCCTTGACGACGTATCCGACATCGCGGCGGTAAAGATGGTGGGCCTTAATCGCGACCTCGACGTGGTGTTTAAGTTCCCAGTTCTCTACCTCGGCTATGTTGCCGATGCCGAGCAGTCCTTCAATCTTCTCCCAGCCCTCATCCGTGACGGTGATGGTCTTGTGCTTCTCATCGATGACGAAGTCACCGGTCAGAATCTTGTCCTCGCCCCGGGTGATCTCTTCGCCCATTTCGAGGCTCGGGATAATGCGATTCACGCGCGCGTATTTATCGGTGGTCTGATCCGTGGGGCCGCTGATAATAAGCGGGGTACGTGCCTCGTCAATCAGAATGGAATCGACTTCATCGACGATGGCGAAGTAGTTCCCGCGCTGAACGCATTCAGCCAGTTCGAATTTCATATTGTCGCGCAGGTAGTCGAATCCAAACTCATTGTTCGTGCCGTAGGTGATGTCGGCGGCGTAGGCCTGGCGGCGCTGGGCGTCATCCAGGTCATGCACGATTACGCCAACGGACAAACCCAGGTACTCGTAAATTTTGCCCATCCATTCGGCATCGCGCTTCGCCAAGTAGTCATTCACCGTGATGACGTGGACGCCATGACCGGCGAGCGCGTTCAGGTAACAGGCCAGGGTCGCGACGAGCGTCTTGCCCTCACCGGTGCGCATTTCGGCAATCTTGCCCTGGTGCAGTACCATCCCGCCTATTAGCTGCACATCAAAATGGCGCATGCCGAGGATTCGCCGTCCAGCTTCGCGGACCACCGCGAAGGCCTCCGGCAACAACTCATCAAGCACCTGCTTTTCTGCAAGTTTCCGCGCAGACTTGTCTTCGTCGCTGTCCGTGATGGTCCCTGTACCGATGCCGTCAAGACGGGCAGCAATACGGGCTTTGAACTCGTTGGTCTTATTGCGCAGGTCTGCATGGGAAAGCGCCTGCATTTGCGGCTCAAGTTCACCGATGGTGGCAACAGTCGGCATCAGCCGCTTCACGATGCGCTCGTTGCTGGTGCCAAAAATCTTCGTGAGAGTACTACCGATCAAGGGGAATCCTTACCAAAACTCTAGGTTTGCGAACCAACTTCTATTTTACGCGACGGGGACGGTTTAGCGGGCCCGCGGATGGGTGCGGTCGTAGACACGGGTGATCTGGCTGGTGGTCAGTTGGGTGTACCGTTCGGTAGTCGACAGCCGCTCGTGCCCCAGCATCTCCTGGATGGCCCTCAGGTCCGCTCCCTCCTCCAACATGTGGGTTCCGAAGGCGTGTCGCAGTGTGTGCGGATGAGTTTCCGCAGGTAGACCATGGGCGACGGCGACAGATTTGAGGATGCGTCCGACGCTCCGGGTGGTCAGGCGGACCTCGGCGTCGCGCCCCAGACCGGGCTTCACACGGCTGCTGATGAGTAACGCGGGTGAACTGCGGCCTGCCTGTTTCAGCCTCTTTTCCCGTTCCGGAAGATAAGCGCGGAGCGCGAGGCTAACGGCGTCGCCAAGAGGCACGTGGCGTTCTTTCTTTCCCTTGCCCCGCACCAGGATGGCCTCATTCGCCCAGTGAATATCCGCGAGATTGATACCGCACAACTCTGCATTGCGGATGCCTGCCCCATACAGCAATTCAAAGATGACCCGGTCACGCATCGCCCAGGTCCCGCTCTCGGTGTGACTGCCCGGCAGCGGTGCGAGGCGGTTGGCCGTCCGATTCATCTGCTCGATCGTCGGCACTCTTGGCAGATGCTTTGGCAGCTTTGGGGTAGCGACCAGGCGCGCCGGATTTTGTTCGACATACCCCATTCGCGCAAGCCACTTGTACCACGACCGGATAGCCGCGAGCGCCCGCGCAGTGGAGGCTTTCGAAAGCGCCGGTCTGCTTTTTGCCACAGGGCTCAACAGCGTCCCAAGGTATGCGCGGATCTGAGTGTGCTCTACCGCGCCGAGCGAGCAATCCGCTCCATTTTGAGCGATCAGGTAATTCGCGAAGGTACGGATTTCCCGCGTATACGCTCGCAGGGTATGCGGCGATGCACCACGTTCATTCGCAAGCATGGATAGGAAACTCGCTGCCATGCGCAGGACTTCCGGCGTGGTCTCTTTCTTCACTGCGTGTCCCCGATAATGCGCTTCGCGCGCGGGTGGTGCAGACGGTGCACCGCTTTCAACCGACCAAGCGCAAGGTGCGTGTACACCTGCGTGGTCCCGATGTCTGCATGGCCAAGCAGGGTCTGCACTGTGCGCAGGTCGGCTCCATTCTCGACCATGTGAGACGCGCAGCTATGTCGCAACATGTGAGGACTGGCACCTGCATCCGCGCGTTTCACAAGTGACCAGACCCAGCCGCGGGTCAATGGTTCGCCACGGGTCGAGACCAAAAGCGCAGCCACATTTCCACGCACGATCTGCGGCCGTCCTTGTTCGAGGTATCGCCCAGTGGTCTCGACTGCTACGCGACCAAGAGGAACGATCCGCTCTTTGTCCCCCTTGCCGCGCACCAGCACACGCCCCTCTTCCAGCGAAAAGTCCTCGACTCTCAGACCCGTCAGCTCAGATACGCGGATTCCGCCTGCATAGAGCAGCTCCAGGATCGCCCGGTCCCGCATCGCGAGCGCACTCGCCTGTGGGTGATTCGCCGTCGTCGCGGCAGCGTCAAGCATGCGCGTCACTTCGGCAGGCGCGAGCGCTTTCGGCAGGACCTTCCAGCTCTTCGGAGACTCCAGATTGAGTGTGGGGTCATGCTGCATGCGCTTGTCCAGCAGCAGCCATCGATACAAACCGCGCAGGCATGAAAGCTTGCGAGCGATTGACCGCGCTTCTACCTGGTGGGTGCGCAGGTGCTCCATAAAGCTGCTGACATGCTTCTGCCGCGCGTGTGTCAGCAGTCGTGGTTCGATGTGCTCGGCGAACAGCAATATATCTGACTGGTAGGCATCGCAGGTCAGGGGACGCAGGCCCTTTTCCACACGCAGATACGTCAGGTATTCGCTGATGAGGGCGCGATTGCTGGTGGCAGCCACGGTTCGATTATCGGCCATGCGCTAGCACGTGTAGCGACGAGGTACCTACTTCGGCAGCTTCGCATTAGCTGTCCTCTAAATTTTCTGCGCCATCCACTTACCACGCCGGAAGAGCACCAGGCTGATCAACACGATTACTGACTGAGCTACTACCACTGACACGAAAACGCCGTTCACGCGCATGGCTGTATGCATCGCGAGGTACCAGGCCAGCGGGATTTCCAATATCCAGAAGCCGAAGAGGTTGATGTAGGTCGGCGTAAGAGTGTCGCCGGATCCGTTGAAGGCCTGCATCAGGACCATCCCGTATGCGTACGCAATATTGCCGCAGCAAAAGATGCGGAGGCAGTTGACGGCGACCGGGACTACGCCGGGGTCATCCGTAAATAAGTGAATGATCCATGGTGCCAGCACAATGAACACGACACCGACGGACCCCAGGAAGGCCACGTTCCACAAACCCGTCCGCAATACTGCGGTGCGGGCCCGCTGGGGGTCGCGTGCACCCAGGCTCTGGCCCACCAGGGTCGCTGCCGCATTGCTCAGTCCCCAGGCGGGCAGGATGTAAAAGATCACGATCCGGATCGCGATGGTGTACCCCGCAAGCGCAGGCGCACCGAACAGGCTGACGATGCGAACCAGTCCGATCCAGCTGGCCTGTCCGATCAGAAACTGCAGGATTCCTGTGATCGATACGCGGATTAACCGCCAGAGAACGTCTGCCTGAATGCGCATGTGCCGGCCGAGAATGCGCAGACGTTCAGTGCCCTTACCCAGCCGGTAAAACTGGTACAACACGCCAATCCCGCGGCCGCTGAATGTCGCCAGCGCGGCACCCGCGACCCCCATCTTCGGGAATGGTCCGAGTCCAAAGATCAGGCAGGGGTCGAGAATCAGGTTAAGAATGTTTGAGACCCACAACAGCCGCATCGCGATCGCGGCGTCTCCGGCTCCGCGGAAGATAGCGTTGTTCAGAAAGAGAAGCAGCACGATGCCGGAGCCGCCAAGCGCAATCCTCGTGTAATTGACGCCCGACGCGATGATCGCCGGTGAAGCGCCCATCGCGGCCAGCAGTCTATGCGCAAAGAAGAAGAACGGTATGCCCATCACTACCGATGCGACCAGGCCAAGAAAGATCGCCTGGACCGCAGAAACAGCGGCCCCGTCGTGGTCCTTTTCGCCGATGCGACGCGCCACCATGGCGGTGGTGGACATGCCGAGGCCCATGCCGACTGCGAACACCAGGGTCAGCACAGACTCTGTCAGGCCGACGGTCGCAATGGCATTTGCACCCAGCCGGCTGACCCAGAAAACATCCACCACGGCGAACAGAGACTCGAGGACCATTTCGAGCACCATCGGAATGGCGAGCAGCAGAATGGACCGGTTCAGACTGCCGGTGGTGTAGTCCTGATGACTGCCGCGCAGGGCCTCGCGGACAGATTGCCACAACGTCGGAGACGGATGGCTCGTGATGGTTTCGCCTGGCTGCATGGGTCTTCCGATGGTAGGCGAAGTCCGGGCGACCGCCTATTAAATCATTTCCACAGGAACACAGACTCGCTGGCAAGACGGCAGCATATCGACGCTACCCCCTCCTCCCTAAAAAGAGCAGGGTCCCTGTCCCCAAGCCGAAAACGCCGTTCTTCAGTCTGACGGCATTGATGCCCGTAAGGTGGCACCCGGTATGATTGAACCAGAGGAGTTCCTGTCAGTGACTACCGCTTCAGACATTTCTCACACACCCGCCCGCCTCACAACGGAGCAGTTTCATGCAACTGTCATGGCCCTGAAACCTCGCGTCGCCGTGTTCGATTGTGATGGCACACTCTGGGATGGGGACGCCGGTTATGGATTCATGTTGTGGTCGATTGAGAGCGGTCTCGTGTCACGGAATGCCAGCGACTGGATCGACTCGCGCTATCGCCTGTATCGCACGGGCGAAGTTTCGGAGAGGGGTATCTGCGGCGAAATGACGCAGATGTATGCGGGCCTAGGCGAGGCCGAACTCCGTCGCGGCGCAGCCGAGTTTTTCCGTACCCGTATCGAAGAAAAGATCTTTCCGTCCATGCGTCGCCTGGTCGCTGCCCTGCGCGAAACGGGGACTGAGTTGTGGGCCGTCAGTTCGACGAACAACTGGGTCATCGATGAAGGCGTACGAGATTTCGGCATCGCACCTGAGCGGGTCCTCTGTGCACGCGTTGAGGTCCTGGACGGCCGCATCACCAGCAACCTGATTGATGTCCCGACCGATGAAGGCAAGGCTGCGTCTCTGGAACAAGCTGGCGTATTCAACCCGGACGTGGTCTTCGGCAATTCTATTCATGACGCCGCGATGCTTGAGATAGCTCGCCAGGCGTTTCCCGTGAACCCCACGCCTGCGCTTGAAGAGATTGCCAAACTCCGCAACTGGCCGCTGTACTACCCGCTGGTAGAGGAAGTGATTTAAGGCCGGATGCCATCTCTTCGGATTGCCTCTCTTCAGCCAAGCATCAGCATCACACTCGATCAACTCGGCGCGCTCGACCAAATCGTTGCCTGCACCAGATATTGCGTGGATGTTGTCCCGGAACTGAGGCACCGGGGGACGCAAATCATTCACGACGCATGGTCAGCCGAGACCGACGAGATTCTATCTGCACGATCGGATCTTGTCATCGCGTCAGTCCCCTACCGCATGGAGTCGCTGGCTGCCATCCTGAGGGCCGGTTGTACCGTCGTTACATTTTCCCCCAGGACGCTCGCCGATGTTTATCGCGACACCCTTCTGCTAGGTCGCCTGGTGGACCGCGGAGCAAGAGCGCAGGAGCTCGTCACCAACATGCAAGCAGAGATTGAGAAGGTGCGGCTGACAGCGGCTGGCGCGGGGACAAGACCGCGCGTCTATTGCGAGGAGTGGGGCAAGCCCCTTATCCATTCGCAGCCATGGGTCGCGGAACTGGTCGATGCGGCCGGAGGGGTCTTTGTCGGGACACCGGCGGCGACGACCGATGCTGATGCTGTCGCCGCAATTGATCCCGACGTGCTGATGTTCGCCTGGTGTGGCGCAGGCGATCGCGTTCCGCTCGAGAGAATTGTAGAAAGCCGCGGGTGGGGTAGCCTGCGGGCCGTGCGAGATGGCAGTGTCTATTGCATCAATGATGAATACCTGAACACTCCGGCGACCACGCTGCTCCATGGCCTGCGGGCCATTGCCGGGGCTCTTCACCCGAACATTTTTGGTCGCACGCAAGGATTGCGGAAGATCAACAATGCTCACATAGCGGAAACTTCCATCTAAACTAGGGACATGGGGAACATCCAGACCTCCGATTTTAATGGGAAGCAAATCCGCATGGTCGCGGTGGCCCTCATACTACGTGGTGAAGAGGTACTGATCTGCCAGCGACGCCCAGATCAACCAATGGCCCTGAAATGGGAGTTTCCCGGTGGCAAGATGGAAACGGGAGAATCCGCAGAGCAGGCACTGAAACGTGAACTGGACGAAGAACTGGGGATCGACGCACAGATTGGCACCCGGGTCGCGCACACACGTCACACCTACCGCAGTGGCGGGGCGGTCGATCTGCAATTCTTCGTGGTGCACTCGTTCCAGGGTGAATTGAAGAATGTCATCTTCAACGACATGAAGTGGTGCCCACTACGGGACCTGCCGGCGTACGACTTTCTGGCCGCCGACCGAGACCTGGTTCGCGACCTCGCCGCCGGCAAACTCCTCTAGGTACGGCGAGACCGATCCGCGCGATCCACATTCGTCGGGCGTCGTGTCATTCGCAACACCGCACCCCTACGCAAACAATACACAAGTGGGATAGTCGATCGGATATTCTCGCCCTGTCTCGGTGAGTTTCCCGGTAGCGGGGTCCCGCGCAAACACGACGAGCGTGTGGGAGTTCTGGTGCGCCGCAATCAGCCAGCGCTCACTGGGGTCCAGCGCAAAGTGCCGGGGCACTTTACCGCCGCTCGGTATTCTCTGTACAAAGGTCAGCTTGCCGGTTGCGGGGTCGACTGCAAATATGACGATGGAGTTTTCGCCCAGGCGATTCGAGACGTACAGAAATTTTCCCGCGCGATCAATGACGACAGAGGCTACAGCCGCCAGTTCCGTCAGGCCCTCGGCGACCGTCGTGATGTTCTGAATGCGCGTCAGAGTTCCGGCAGACGCGTCCCACGCCAGGACATCGACGGTGTTCGACAATTCGTTCGTGGAGTATGCAATGCGCCCATTCGGATGGAAGACGAAACTGCGTGGCCCTGACTTCGGCAGCGCCTGGTAGGCCGGCGGCTCATTCGGCGTCAGCCTGGAGGTCGCCGCGTCAAACTTGTAGATGTGAATGCAGTCCAGGCCGAGATCATTGATCAGGACGTAACGGTTGTCGGGCGAAGCTGTCGCACAATGCGCGTGGGGTGCCTCCTGCCGTTCCTTGTCCGGGCCGGTGCCGGTGTAGTGAATGTCCTCGACTGCAGCGCTTACTTTTCCACCTGAAAGAACACGAAATGTCGAAGCGCTGCCGCCATCGTAATTTGCGACCAGCACGGCTTTGCCGGTATGGTCCAGGTTGATGTTGCACGGGCCGGCCCCACCGCTCGACAGCTCGTTCAGGAGTGTCAGCTTGCCGGTGTGTGCATCCGCAGCAAACGCCGAGACCGCGCCGTCCTTCGCTCCCTTGTAGTCGTCGACCTCGTTCGCCGCATACAGAACTTTGCGGTCATGCGAAACAGCGAGGAAAGACGGATTTGCTGTAGCCGCGGCCAGGCCCAGAGGGGACAACTCACCCGATTTCGCATTCCACCTGTACGCGTAGATGCCCTTACTCTTGCTGTCCTTGTTGGTGTAGACACCGATGAAGGCGGTGGTTGCTTCTGACTGACCCTGTGCGATCGCGGGCAGGGCCTCAGCAATCGCGAGGGTCGAGAGTCCAATCAGGAGGGAGCGGCGCGTAAGGTTTTCCATCGTCGCCAATGGTAATTGAAGTGGGGCCCACCCGCGAATTCGCACGCGCAACTGTCTTTCCGCTGAGGCTTCTAGGCCGCTGGTTTCAGCAGCAGCCAGACCACAAACAAGACCGTGATGATCACGACGGTGAGCCACGCCACGATATTGAAGCCGAGCGTGTTCTTATATTTGCCCATCAGGTCTTTGCGATTGATGAGGCGAAGCATGAAGATGATGATGACCGGCACCAGCAACCCATTCAAAAATTGTGAGAGCAGCATCATCTTTACAAGCGGAAAATCCGGCAACAGCACCACGGCGGCGCCGCCGATAATCAACAACGTATAGAGCCAGTAGAAGACCGGGGCCTCGCCGAAGCTCTTGTCGACACCCGACTCAAGTCCCAGGCCCTCGCACACAGTGTAGGCAGTGGACAGCGGCATGATGGACGCGGCGAACAGTGATGCATTAAACAATCCGATGGCAAACAACAGGTACGCATATTTGCCGGCCAACGGCTTCATCGCTTCGGCTGCATCTGCTGCAACCTGGATGCCACCGAGGCCGTGTGTAAACAGGGTGGCGGCACAGGCGACCACGATGAACCAGGCAACGATATCTGTAAAGAGCGACCCTACGATCACATCAAGCCGCGAAGCTGCGTAGTTCTTGATGCTCACGCCCTTCTCGACCACCGAAGACTGCATGTAAAACTGCATCCACGGCGCAATGGTTGCGCCGATGACAGTCACAGTCATGGCCACGTAGTCTTTGTTGCTCCACTCGGCTCTCGCGGGCAATTTGATGGTGGCCAGAACTGCGTCATGCCAGTCGGGCCCAGCCAGTACTCCGGCGATGATATAGGCGACGTAAAAAACGCTAGCACCCAGAAAGATCTTTTCAACGCTCTTGTAATTCCCCTGCACTACCAGGAACCAGACCATCGCGGCGCACACGGGCACTGCGATGAATTTGCTGATGTGAAAGAGACCGAGACTGCCGGCGATCCCGGAGAACTCCGCGATCACATTGGTGAAGTTGACGATGACGAGCAGGATCATCGTAAAAAATGTCGCCCGCAGACCGAACTCCTCGCGGATGAGGTCACTCAGGCCCTTACCAGTGACCACGCCGAGCCGAGCACACATTTCCTGGACCACGATGAGAGCAAGCGTCATCGGGATCATGGTCCACAGGAGCGAGTAGCCGTACTGTGCGCCCGCCTGCGAATAAGTTAGGATGCCGCCGGCGTCGTTATCGACATTAGCAGTTATGAAGCCGGGGCCCAGGACCGCAAGGAAGATCAGGATCCGGATTCGCCACCGTCTCAGCATGCTCGCACTATCTCTTCAGGTTGGGGTCACAGGGCGGGCGTTCATCGAAGTGAACACCTGTCGCGAACATAACAGAGCTTGCTTGCTAGTGTCTCTTCCGCAGGAAGCCGATCACGTGGTCCGCCTGCACGACACCCACCAGTACATTTTCTTTATCGACGACCGGAAGCGCACGCAGGTTGTACTTGTCAAACAGTTCGGCCACGTCATCCTCGTGCGCGTCGGCATGGCAGTAAATCAACTGCTCCTCCTTGATGGTCTCGAGCAGCGTCTCCGGCCGCACCAGCAGCAGGCGGCTCAAAGCGACCGCGGCTTTGAGCACATCCTTCTTGTCGACGATGTAGATGTCGGTGATGCTTTCGGGCGAACCATCGAAACTCTGCAGCGCACGCACAGCATCCTCGACCGTACTGGCTTCGGGAAGTTGAATGTAATCCGTCGTCATACGGCCGGCAGCCGAGTTCTCGCGAAATTCGAGTAGCTCTTCGACGTCCTGCCTTTCCTGCGGCTCCATCTGCTCCAGGATGGCCTCAGACCTTTCCTCCGGCAGCTCTGCAAGAAAGTCTGCCGCCGCGCCTGGGTCCATCTCTTCGACAATGTCCGCGATGCGGCTAGAATCGAGGGACTCTGTGAGCGACTGCTGCAATTTGGGATCGATCTCCTCCAGCGCCTCCGCTGCAGTTTCTTGATCGAGCGATCCGAACACGGCCTCGCGCTCGGCCGGGGCCAGTTCTTCCAGGATGTCGGCGATATCGGACGGATGCAGGCTGGCCAGCCGCTGGTGCTCGATCTTCAACTTGACCCGCCGCGCCGGGTCCACTTCGATAAAGTCGACGAACTCCCACGGAATCACGCGCGCAGTAAACTGCCGCGAGAATTTCTCCAGTTGCCGCGATGGCATGGCTCCCTTCAACAGGCGCCGGATCGCCCCCCGCAGTCCTACCTCGACCTGGGTGACATGGAGTCCTGTATCCTGACCCTCACCCGGCCGCCAGCAGAGGTCCACATCATTGACGCGCACGACCTTGCGTCCGTGGACGTCAATAATCTGCTGGTCCACGATGTCCTGCCGAAGCAGCAGATGATTTTCAAGTGTTTCCAGAGGCTGGAGTTGTGCCCCCTCCCTTAACTCGATAGTCCCGCCTGGGGAGGCACAAATATGTTGCACATCGATCAGGCGGAGTCCAGCTTTAGTCTTGAGCACGAGTCCCGTAACCCTGCCGGCATCGGAACCGGTTCCAACAGCAATGTCCGACACGCTTCCACAAGGGGAGCCCTGAGCGTCGAGCACAGAGGCGCCCTCAAGTAGCGACAGGCTTGTTTCCGGGAATACGTTCGTATGCATGTATGCCCCCGGCGAGGGTATCGCCTTTCCGATAGGAACCTGTCAGTCAAGATAATTCAAGAGCCCACCCACTGACTTATCGATGCTGAACTCCCGCTGTGGGTCATTCCAGTCGCCGCCGGCAAGCTCAAGGCGCGAAGGCGCTTATGCATCTACATCTGTTACATATAAACCCCGGTCGAGCGTGGATGGTGGCTGGCAGCTTGGATGCATACCAGCCAGTCTGGGCAGAATTTAAAGAGCTATGCTGCCTCAGCGCATATTGGATTTCCGCATATCGCTGTAATTGCCCTTAAATGAGCGGGTTTGCGCCTTGATAAGCGCCGGCCTCGCGACGACCATAGGTGCATCCGCCGTCTTGCTCTTGCCATGCTTGCCCGCTTTGGCAGGCTTTCCGGCTGATGAAGCTCCCTGCAACTGCTTCGCGAGCGCTGCCTGCTGATTCTGTTTGAACTGGGCCAGTGCGCCTATGTTGATCTGCGCAAAGCTGGGTGTCGAACTGGCGAACAGGAGGCTCAAGAGTACGACGAGTGCGTTGCGTTTCATGAGAATCTCCGATGGTGCCTCCCCGAAAATCGACTGCATGTCGAGCTCAAAGGGTCCACCTGCACGGAGCCTAATGGATACGACCGTGAAAGCAACGCCAGAAACCGCCGTCCGGCCACGCCGGGTCCCGAACCGGGAACACAGGACTCAATCGGGAAGCCAGGTCGGAATTTTTGGCTGCCACACTTTGCTTGACACAGGGGGGTACCTGCAAGCACACTGCCCTAACATGTGCATCCGTGTCCAGTGAGGGCCTCGAGTGCAACAGGATGTCATGCGACAAGGCGGGGATACTCGATTGGCTGAATCACAGGCAGACAAGATCTCCTACACGCTCGACTCCTCGCTTGCGAGCGTCGACCGTATCGAGCAGACAGCCGAAGAGGTGGCGAAAAAGGCCGGCCTCGATGAGGATGAGATTTACCGCGTCACGATGGCCGTGCGCGAAGCAGCTGTCAATGCTGTTCTTCACGGCAACGCCTACGACTCTACCAAGCAAGTCATTGCTTCGTTTGAAGCTTCAAAGACTGAACTTGTCATCCGCATCTCCGACCAGGGAAAAGGTCTCGATCCGGACACGCTTCCCGATCCACTCGCGCCGGAGAACTTGCTGCGTGGGTCAGGTCGCGGTATCTTCTTGATTCGGTCCTTTATGGACGAAGTAAAATTTCGGCAATTGCATCCCGGGACCGAACTCACTCTTATCAAACACATTCACACAGCTTGAGCATCAGCAAACCAGGAGGAATTCTTTCGTGAGCATGAAGATCAGCACTCGTCAGGTGGATGGCGTTACCATCCTCGATTTAAGCGGCCGTATCACCCTGGGCGAAGGCAGCGTCCAGCTGCGCGACGCCGTCCGCGATCTGCTGTCGAAAGGACAGAAGCATATCCTGCTCAATCTGGGCGACGTCAGCTACATCGACAGCTCAGGCATCGGCGAACTGGTGAGCGCGTTCACCACCGTGCGTAACCAGGGAGGCGAGCTGAAGCTGCTGAACCTGACCAAGAAGGTTCACGATCTTCTGCAGATCACCAAGCTCTACACGGTCTTCGACGTGAAGGACGACGAAGCCAGTGCTATCGGGTCGTTTACCAAGTAAGACCCATGCGAATCGATACCGCAGGATGGTGAGGAAGGGCTGCCGCAAGGCAGCCCTTCCTGTGTATGCATCGATCTGCGAAATGCAGAGTTATTCAGCCTGCGGGTTAACGATTGCCCGAACATTCGCAACGCCAATCTCGAAACCTTTTTTGAATGCTTTCACGTCAAAGACCTTGTCGAGTGCCTTGGCAGCCTCACCGTCAAGATCGACCTTTACATCGTCCAGGTTCAACAGGAATGCACCCTGAGTTCTTAGTGGCAACCTAAGTCCAGCGGGCAGGGTCAGATCGAACAGGGGAAGGCGTCCGACGAGTTTGTTATCAACCACGACGAGACCGGTGATCACAGGGTAAGGTGCGGTGGTATCGATAATGAAGCTCTGCAGACGGACCTCGGTTTTTCCGGCAGTCAGCGTCAGACCGCCCGAGTGCAGAATATTGCCAAGTGCAGTGTCCAGATCCACCGCGCCTGCCACAACTGGAAATGATACTTCACCATCCGCAAGATGCGTCGGCGTCACTGTCCCCACGGAGACGTCGAGTGAGTGCAGTGCAGAGACAAAACCGCTGCTCAATGTCACGGTCGTGATGCCGGAATCGATCGTGTCCGTGTGCTGTGCGAATGCGCAGCAACTGAAAGAGGATAGCGCCAGGAATAAGATGGATTTAAGCGTCAGGGCTTTGGAATTCATATCTATCTCCATAGTTAGAGCGTAAGTCGATGACACGATGGGTATCATCCAACCCCCTTAACGCCGACTTTGCAATCTGCGGATGCATGAAGAAGGTTAAAATTTGGTGCGCACGATCATGGCTTGACGCGCAGGAGCTCAACGCCGGGCGACACGCCGGAGTCTGCAGTCTGCATGGTCAACAGCGCCCCTGACATCGCCTCAAGCGCCGGACCAGGCGGGACAAACAATGAGGCGTCTCCTCCTCTGCGCACCTGGAGAGTACCAACGCGCACCAAGTCAGGCGATCCCTGGCGATAAAACCAAAGCTCGAACGAGGCGTGCTCGGGTAACTGCGGCAGGTCACGCGCAACCAGCAAAAGTCCGCGATCATTGTGCCAATAAACACGGGCAGCAGCACGCTGATCACCAACCGGTTTGAGGTCCAGCTTCGAAAGCGATCCAACATTCAATAGCGACGTGATGTGGTCGTTCTCCGCTGCGACCTGCGTCAACGATCCTTTTTCTGCCTGGAGCTGCGCGACTTGCTGCTGTAATGCTGTCAACTGCGACTCGGTCTGCGCGCGGCTCGCGTCATCAGCAGCCAGTCGCGCATCTAGGTCATGATTGCGTTGCTGTGCTTCCAGTAGCTCAGCCCCGATGGTCCTCAACTTGCGTTCGGCTGCCGACCTCTGCTCTATCGCCAATTGCGCCTGCGCATGCAGCTCCTGGACGCCTGCTTCCAGCGCGGCTTTCTGCGCGGAAGCGTTCTTAACGTCATCGGCTTTGGGCACTCGTAGTTCCTGCTGCAGCGATTGAACTTGTAGCCGCAGCCCGCTAAGTTCATGTGCGATCCGGATACGGCTGATTCCTAGCGCGACGACTGCCACCATGCAAGCTGCAGCCATCCACCAAGCCGCAACCCTCGGCGGCGTTCGCTTTTGAGCCGGCATGTAGGCCGTGTTGATCTGGATAGAAGACCCGCCCATCAGCCTGCGCTTCAGGTTCTCCTCCCCGTCAGGATTCAGAGGAATATCCGGCGCGAGCACAGCTAATCCTGCGACTACAGCTTGCGCGGAAAGGTAGGAAGATCTGCAGCCATCGCAGCCATCAGCCAGGTGTGCTTCCATATCACGCTGCTCATCCCCTTCGAGAACGCCGAGCGCCAACAGTTCCCAATCCTGATAGTCGCTACAATTTTCGGAAGTCATCGATTTATCCCGGCGCCGCAGGACAGTGCCTCGCGCAACTTACTTATACCCAACCGTAAACGAGTCTTGACTGTACCAAGGGGCGTTCCCAATTCATGCGAAATTTCCGACTGACTCAGGCCACGGAAGAATGCCAGTTCAATGACCTCGCGCTGATCTGCCGGCAGTGCATCCATGGCTGCCTGCATTCTGCGCGCGAGCATCGGGTCTGCCAGCGCGGACATTTCGGGCACGGCCGCCCCTCTCATGCCAAAATCGAAATTCTCAACGATAAGTTCTATCAACCTGCGACGCTTGCGGCGCTTGCGATCGAGCGCAAGATTGCGGCCCACCGTGTACAGCCAGGCAAGAAGCACCCCGCGTGCGGGTTCAAAAAGATCCGGGCGCTGCCACAGCTTCCAGAATGTGTCCTGCACAACTTCTTCGGCCGCGGCCCTGTCATGCAGAATGCGGTAGGCGAGTGATAAGACGCGGCTCCCATAAAGATGATAGATGGCCACCAAGGCATCTTCATCGCGAGCACTCACCCGTTCCAACAGTGCTGCATCGTCGGTGGTTCGCATCACGGAATTCCTTCCGGTCTACCCTTAGCCCGTCGGTGCAGGCAGGATAGCTCCGCAAATCCCGCCCATTCTACTCAAGCCGCAGCACATTCGTCGTCAATACTGATTAAGTCGTTAGAGATTATTCCACGTGATCCACTTACCGACTCCATGTGATCGGGTATGCAATCGGCACCGACCTATAGCGCAACCAGCATCAAAGTAATCCTACTGTCTCTTTTTAGGCACCTTCCGGTAACAAAGCTAAGTACCAACAAAGGATTTCGTTCGACCGCACCGCCGTCAGCACTATACCTCGACGTTCAACACTCCTAGCAGGAAGGCGTAATCAAAAGCGATCTCTTCCAGGTATTCGTAGCGACCGGAAGCGCCGCCATGCCCGGCCGCCATATTAGTGTGCAGCAGCAGGACCTCGTCATCCTGTTTCAGTGTCCGCAATTTTGCGACATACTTTGCGGGTTCCCAATACATCACCTGGCTATCGTTCAATGACGTCTTGACAAGCATCGCCGGGTATCGTGCGGCCTTCAGATTGTCATAAGGCGAGTAACTCAGCATGTAGGTGAAAGCAGCTTCATCATTGGGATTGCCCCACTCTTCATATTCCGGCACAGTGAGCGGCAGCGTGGGATCCAGCATGGTATTCATCACATCCACGAATGGCACATGTGACATCACGGCGCGGAACAGATCAGGCCGCAGATTTACAACTGCCCCCATCAACAGTCCCCCGGCGCTTCCACCTTCAATGGCGACGCGGTCCTTATCGCCGAATCCCAGCGCAGTAAGACTTTCGACCGCCGTAATGAAGTCTGTGAAGGTATTCATCTTTGTCATCAGACGGCCAGCATCATGCCAGGGCTTGCCCATGTCACCACCACCGCGGATGTGCGCATAGGCAAGCACAACTCCTCGATCAAGCAAGCTCAGGCGGTTACCGTTGAATCCTACGGGCAGCGAATAGCCATAAGACCCGTACGCATATACGTGAAGCGGATTCTGTCCTGCCGTCTTCATGTCTTTGCGATATACGATCGACACTGGAATCTCGACACCATCCGCTGCGCGTGCAAGGATCCGCTCGGACGCGTACAGAGTGCGGTCGAATCCACCAGGAACCTCCTGCTGCTTTAATAAGGTTGACGTGCCTGTTACTGTGTCGTATTCATAGACCGAACCGGGCGTCACCAGCGACTGGTAGGCATAGCGATACTTTGTTGAATTGAATTCTCGGTTTATGTGCCCGGATGCACTATAAACCGGTTCCGGAAAAGCAATGGACCGGCTCAGCGCAGCGCTTCCTGGAAACGGCTCGATGCGCAGATGTGGCAGACCATCATACCGCTCGTCCGCTACATAGAATGATTGGAAAAGGTCGATGCTTTCAAGCATCACAGTCTCGCGATGCGGAATCATCTCTACCCAGTTGGCGCTGGAAGGTTTCGCAACCGGTGCAGTTACGAGTCGGAAATTACGGCCAGCATCATTCGTACGGATGTAGAACAGACCATCCCGATGATCGGCATAATATTCGATGTTTTCACGACGCGGCTCAATCAGTGTCCACTTGCCCTCCGGCTGGTCGGCCGGTAGAAACCGCTCCTCACTGGTGGTATGGCTGGCACTCTCGAGCACTAGGTATGCGTCATCACTAGTCCTCCCCGCTCCGACGTTGAAGCGTTCATCAGCTTCCTCAAATACCAGTACATCCTTGTCCTGCGCATCACCAACGGTGTGCCGATAAAGCTGGTGCTGACGTTTCGTGGCGTCGTCTTCAACGGAGTAGAACAGTACCGGAACACCCTTCGCCCAAACTACCGATCCAACGCGCTCCGCGGTATCTGCAAGGAGCTGCCCGGTGCCGAGGTCTTTGATGTGTAGCGTGTATTGGCGAAATCCAGTGTTATCGACGGTATAAGCCAGCAGGTTGTCATCGTCCGCAATGGTCATCGCGCCGATGGCCATGTACTGCTCGCCCTGCGCCAGTTCATTCACATCCAGGATGACCTGCTCAGGGGCATCGAGGGACTGGTATTTGCGGCAGTATGTAGCGTATTGCTTTCCCTCTGTAGTCCGCGTGTAGTAATAGTAGTTGCGATAACGATACGGAACAGATTCGTCCGTCTCCTTGATGTGCGAAAGCATCTCCTCGTAGAGCTTCTTTTGCAGGGCTTTGGTAGGTTTCATCCAGGATTCGGTGTAGGTGTTTTCGGCCTCAAGATACGAGATTGTCTCCGGACTTTCTTTCTCGCGGAGCCAGGCGTAATCATCCTGCAAGGTGCGGTTGAAAAGTTGCCGGGCAGTCGTGACTTTCTTGGCAATGGGCGGCGCCGTAAAGGCGTCCGGAGTGTCTGTCTGCTTTTCAGTCTTCATCTATATCAGGATACAACCCCGTGCGGTCGGCCAACGAAACGCGTGATGGGGGTCAAAGCAAGGCCGAGACTCCTGCAGGTAAGAAAAAATCCCGGAGGGCAACCGCAAATTTCTGGCGTTGTCATCCGGGATTTTGCAGGAGGTAAGCGTTTTATGCGGAAGCGGAAGGCATTCTGCCTTCAGCCTGAAGTTCAAAGAGCAGTACAGACCTTGACGTCACTTTGTATTCGGTGCCCGTCTTAAACATTCCCCTGACATCATTTTCTTCGACGTTGGTATCGATCAGCAGTTTCCATGTATCACTGCCGACTGACTCAGGAATACAAAAGTTCACAACGTCCGAGTGGTCATTGAAGACGAGCAGCAGCGTCGCTTCCTTGCCCTGCTTGCGGATACCGCTGATCTGCGCGCGGCCATCGAGCAACATGCCGAAGCAACGCATACCCGGATCGGCCCACTGCTCCTGCTCCATCTCAGCACCATTTGCGTTGATCCAAGTGACGTCCTTCACTCCTAACTCTTCAACAAAGTCACCGGTGAGAAAACGATCCTTCCGAAGGATGGGATACTTATGGCGCAGAGCGGTGAGTCTGCGCACGAAGTCGATCAGGTGATTGCCCTTTTCCTTGATGTCCCAATCAAGCCAGCTGATTTCGTCGTCCTGGCAGTAAGCATTGTTATTTCCCTTCTGCGTGCGGCCGAACTCATCACCCGCCAACAGCATCGGAGTACCTTGCGAGAGCAGCAACGTAGCGAGGAAGTTGCGAATCTGCCTGGAGCGGAGCGCATTAATCTCGGGGTCGTCGGTCGGCCCCTCGACACCACAGTTCCATGACAAGTTATTCGAGTTTCCGTCCTTGTTATCTTCCCCGTTCGCATCATTGTGCTTCTCGTTGTAGGTCACAACATCATTTAAGGTGAAGCCATCGTGAGCAGTAACGAAGTTAATCGAAGACCATGGCCGACGTCCCTGGGTATTGAATGTCTCTGCCGTAGCGCAAAGCCTTTTGACGAAGTCTGTCGCAGTGGATTCACCTTTCCAGAACTCACGCACATTGTCGCGGAACTTGTCATTCCACTCGGCCCAGCCAGGGGGAAAGCCGCCTACCTGGTATCCGCCGGGACCGCAGTCCCACGGTTCCGCAATCAACTTGACAGTATTCAGAACAGGGTCCTGGCAGCAGGTCTTCAGGAAGCCGCTGCGGTTGTCAAAACCATTTGGCTCACGCGCAAGGATAGTCCCGAGATCGAAGCGGAATCCATCGACATGGGTCTGCTCGACCCAATAGCGCAAGCTATCCGTAACCAATTGAATGACGCGCGGATGACTTAGATTGAAGGTATTGCCGGTACCCGTGTCGTTCACGTAGTAACGCGGGTTATCGGAAGTTAGTCGGTAATAGCTGGCGTTGTCGATGCCTTTGAAAGACAGCGTCGGCCCGAGTTCATTTCCTTCGGCGGTGTGGTTATAGACCACGTCGAGGATAACTTCCAGACCTTGCTCATGAATGGCCGCAACCATTTCCTTGAATTCCTTCAGGCTCTCCGATTCATTCGAAGCGTAGTGAGCATTAGGCGCGAAGAATCCGATGCTGTTATAGCCCCAGTAATTTCTTAATCCCTTTTCGAGCAGATTGCTGTCCTGGACAAAAGCATGGATCGGCAACAACTCAATCGAGGTTACGCCGAGCTTCTTGATATAACTTACGACCTCTGGTGAACTTAGCCCTTTATAGGTGCCACGAATCGCTTCGGGCAGATCTTTGCGGAGCTTCGTAAAGCCCTTTACATGGGTCTCATAAATGATCGTGTCATCCCAGGGATGACATACGCGGCTGGGCTTGCCATGCCAGTCAAAATTCGGGTCGACCACGACACACTTCGGCATGAACGGAGCACTGTCGCGTTCATCGAACGTCAGGTCGTCTCCTGACTCCATCTTGTAACCGAAGAGCGCAGGGTTCCATTCGAGATGACCCGTATATGCGCAGGCATAAGGGTCAAGCAGGAGCTTATTCGGATTGAACCTGTGACCATTTTCTGGCTCGTACGGTCCGTGAACCCTATAGCCGTAGCGCGTGCCGGCTTTGACGCCAGGAATATAGCCGTGCCAGATCTGGTTGGTATATTCCGGCAGTTCAATACGCTCGAGTTCTTCCTTACCCTCGTCGTCAAAAATACAAACTTCTACCTTTGTCGCGTGCTCTGAAAAGATGGCAAAATTTGTACCCTTTTCATCCCATGTTGCTCCGCGTGGATGCGGATGTCCTTCACTGATGTGTGCTTTTAATTCGCTGGCCATTGGCATCCTCGTTCATTCATTTCAATCCCACAGGAACCTCGTCTGACGAGGTTGGACAAAGCACACACATGACCACGGAACGCGGCAATTCGCCGTCTACCTGCCTGCATGGTGCCAGATATCTGGAGAGACTCTTTGCGTTAGACGACAACGCGCAGGTTTGGATGCCTGTGCGGGCATTCATGGCTTTGATGCAGGGTCTAGGATTGCTCGATGCCATATCTGCAGGCCAGCAACTGCTTTAAATCGATCGGCAAAAATTGGACCAACTCCTGCCACGTGAGCAGCAGGATACGCGTCCGCAGTTCGGCGCTTTGAACATGGCGCATGACGGCATACCACGTCTCGATCAGGTCGGGACGCCGCGCGTCGCACATCAGGCAGAACCGCCCACCCGTGGCATTGGCAGCGAGGATCCCGCGCATCACCTGATAGCCTCGCCGGGCGGTCACCGGCATGGTTGGCAGGCTTTCACGATCCCATCCAAACACCTCTTTCAGATCGCGATAGCGCAGCAATTTTGAATCAGTGGCAATCTGGAAATCAGTCTCGGTAAGCTTCGCTTCGACGAGCAGCTCGCCGATCTTCATATCAATCTCCGTCTGATCAAATAGTCCCCTGTGGAGCGGCACTCGCGGTTTGTATCCGTAATCCACGCGATCGGTCGGTATGATGCCGAGCAGACCGCGCAGACGCACGTCGTCGAGCACAGTGGGGTAGCAGAAAATATTCATCAGCAAAGCATCTGAGCTGCACGCACAGTCGAGTTCCTTCCAGGCCCAGTCGCTGCGCACATGCATTTTGCGTGAGGCCGTGTGAACTTTATTGAGACGTATCGCCCATCGATCATCTGAACAGATCCGACGGTAGGCAGCAGGGTGGAAGTTTCCGTGACGCCCCCGCTCATCGCAACCGAAGATCACACTGGGACAGGAGCCATCGGAGAGCGCATGCAGTAGTTGATTGTCCCGCGCATACTGGAGCGCACGCGCATTTACCTCACCCCGTAAACTTCCTGCTGCCATGTCGATCATTCGAAGAAAAGACTAGGCGAACAATCAGCGAATGTCTAGTTTGTGAGCGAACCCGTCCGGGTGCAACCAATCTCACCGCCTCGTATACTCCGAAGGTATCCCGGGGAGTCATCCATCGATCACGCACAGCAGCCACCAGCCACACTGCACCAACCCGATGCCCCCGCGGGTCACATGCGCTGGACGGTTTGCGCGCTGCTGTTCGCCGCGACTTCTATCAACTACACCGATCGGCAGGTACTCGCAGTCCTAGCGCCTACGCTGCAGCATGTCATCGGCTGGAATGAGCAGCAGTATGCGTACATCATCGCGGCGTTCCAGACTGCCTACGCCCTTGGACTGACGCTTATGGGCCGCTTTGTCGATCGCGTTGGTACCCGTGTCGGCTACGCTGTCATCATTGCCGCCTGGTCGCTTGCGGCAATGTCGCATTCGCTGGCATCGACAGTTGTAGCCTTCGCTGCCTGCAGATTTGCTTTGGGCCTCGGCGAGTCAGGCAACTTCCCTGCTGCCATCAAGACTGTGGCTGAATGGTTTCCGCGCAAAGAACGATCTCTGGCCACCGGACTTTTCAATTCAGGCTCCAACCTGGGCGCCATCATCGCGCCGCTTGCCGTCCCCTTCATCACCATGCGTTATGGATGGCATGCAGCCTTCCTTTTCACTGGCATCCTTAGCTGTTGCTGGATCATCATCTGGCTCGTCCGCTACCACGTTCCCGAGCAGCAACCCTGTCTGTCACCGCACGAGTTACAATATATCCGCAGCGATCCGCAGGCCGTCACGAGTGCCTTTAAATGGAGCCAGCTTCTCGGCTTCAAACAGACATGGGCCTTCGCATTCGCCAAATTTGCGACAGATCCGATCTGGTGGTTTTACCTGTACTGGCTGCCGAAATTCCTGAACCATACCTATGGGCTCACGCTCAGTACCATCGGCCTGCCGCTCATCGCCATCTATGTCGCCGCGGATGCAGGGAGCATCGGGGGAGGGTGGCTCTCCGGCCGGCTCATGCGCAATGGATTCACGCATTATCGCGCGCGCAAAATAACGATGCTCATCTGCGCATGCGCCGTGCTGCCTATTGTTTTCGCTGCCCATGCTCGCAATCAGTGGATAGCTGTTGCTGTCATCGGTCTTGCCTGCGCCGCACACCAGGGATGGTCTGCCAATCTCTACACGATTGCCTCTGACATGTTTCCACGCTCGGCGGTTGGAGGAGTCACCGGGATAGGTAGCACCGCGGGCGCGATCGGCGGCGTTCTTTTCTCACTCTTTGCAGGGTTTCTGCTGCAGAAGATAGGCCTATACTGGCCGCTCTTTGCCGTAGCGGCCGCAGCCTACCTGGTCGCGCTCATCGCCCTTCAGCTCATCGTGCCAAAGCTTGAACCTGCAGTGCTCCGGGAAATCTGACTTACAAAACAGGAACTACTTAGAGTATAGAAACGCGCTCCCACACCGGATCAGATGTCTTCCACTGGCTTGACTGGCACCAACTCGTCTCGATCTCAGGAACACTAAGTAAGCCATGGCCTCGCTTACAACTCATCTCCATGCCATTCCATTCGAGCAGGTTGTGGGATGGACGACCGACGCGCGCCGGTGTAGCCAGTGATTGCAGGCACTGCTGGCAGCGCCCCTCCTGATCGCGAAACGCCCAGCGAAATCCCAGCAGGGCGAAGGCGACAAATACGAAGAGTGCACTTACCTGTGCGGTACTCGGCATCGATATGTAAAGCGGAAGACATAGATCTGCGCTGAGCAGAAATGCAAGCAGGAGCACTTGGAGCATTTTTAATGCAAAGAAGACAAAACGTCTGAAGCAGTCGGCAGTCAATCCCGTAAGCACCGGCTCTCGATGACTGCGCGATGCGGTGGCGAACGCTACGAAGATCACCAGTGGAGCGGCACAGATCGCTCTCAAAAAATTGCCTACAAGATAGGGAGCAGTCTGACGCCATCCGCCGCCGAGCAGCAAAGCAAACAGCATCGAGAGCAGACTCATCAGAAACAGCGACGCCTGGCAGAGCGTGGCCGTCCCGCTAAACGATCGCCGCCAGCTCTCCATGCGCAACCACAGTGCGTCGCGCAAGATACCTGCGGCAAGATCGCTGGTCGCTGCAACCCTTTGAATGCGCTTGTCGGCCTGCCGGTGATGGACGTGCCATAACTCGGCCCACCACGCGCGCGACCATTCCTCGCGGTCACCCAGCGGCACGACTTTTGCGATTGCCTGCAGTAGACGCTGATCGAAGAGTGGCAGCGACGAGCGTTGCATCATGAGCGCTTCTCCTTTGCAAATCGTGCAAGGAGAGGATAGCGCTCGGTCGCTGCCTGCGCGGCAGCCTTCCCTTCCCGCGTCACCTGGTAGTACCGGCGAGCAGGCCGCTGCTTGGCGGTAGCCTCTTCTTCCGGCTCCCATTTTGACTCCGCCAGTTCATCGCGCTCCAGCCGCCGCAAGGCTGGATACACCGTGCCGCTGGGCAGGCCGGTGATCTCCATGACATCCAGGCCAAAGCAGTACCCAAGACTCAGCGCCTTCAGGATCATGGCCGCACTATGGGAAAGCCTGGGGGTGTCCATTGCTATGTAGTATGCTATCACGAAGTAGTTCACTACATAGGGGTAGGCCATGCTCGAATTGGACCACGTTTCTAAAAGCTATCGCAGCATTCCAGCAGTCGAGGACGTGAGCTTTCAACTGCGGCCGGGCGAAGTCCTGGGCTACCTTGGCCCGAATGGTTCCGGCAAATCGACCACAGTCAAAATGGTGATTGGCATGATTCGTCCGACGAAGGGAAGGGTCCTGTTTGACAGGAAAAATATCAACGACCACCTGCGTACCTACCGGACAATCCTCGGCTACGTGCCCGAAGAGGCACAGGTCTATACCCACCTCTCGGGGCTCGAATATCTGCAGCTTGTCGGACGTCTGCGCGGCATGCAGGAGAAACTGATCGAACATAAGGCCCGTACACTCTTGCAATTGTTTTCGCTCGAGGCTGCCCAATATTCGGCGTTGTCGGATTACTCGAAAGGTATGAAGCAGCGGGTACTAATTGCGGCTGCGCTTCTGCATGATCCGCAGCTGATTATTTTCGACGAACCTCTTTCCGGACTGGACGCGGTATCGGCGCGCCTGTTCAAGGACTTGCTCGTTCTGCTGGCGAACGAGGGGAAGGCAATCCTGTACATATCGCACGTGATGGAGGTTGTCGAGCAGGTGTGTCAGCGAGTGATCGTGCTCGCAAAGGGAAAACTCATCGCAGATGCGGCGCCCTCTGAACTGACAAAGCTCATGCATCTGCCATCGCTTGAAAGCGTCTTCGCACAACTCGTTCAGCAGACAGATACAGCCCTCGTTGCCCGCGACCTGGTCCATGCGATGAAGGTGCAGCATGCCTGAACAACGCGGCGTCACTTCCCTGTTGATCCAGCACTTCTTTCGGCGCTTTTTCGATAACGACACGATCCAGGTGGAGGGTGACACCCTCATCACCGTCATACGCGCGGCCTGCACCGTCGCGGTACCGGGATTGATGTTTGCCTTCTTCCTGCAGCTTGCCTATCCGCCGAAACCGCCCAGGCCGCTGTGGGGTCGTGTCGAGGACGAATACTTCTTCGTCATGTTCTCGTTTGTCGTCATGAGTCTCGTGTCTATCTTCGAATGGGAGATGCTCTTTCCTGATCGCCTCGACTTCCTTATCCTTACGCCGCTGCCGCTCAGGGCACTACAGCTTCTATTTGCCAAGGCGGGCGCGTTAATCGCGTTTTTTGGAATCTTTCTTTTCAGCAGTAATGTGTGCGGCACTGCCATCCTGCCGCTGTTAAGTCGAGGTTTTCCGTTCCGCCAGATGTGGGCGCATGCGATTGCGACACTCTTTTCGGGTGCCTTCGCGGCATTGTTTTTCCTGGCGGTGGGCGGCGTCCTTCTATGTGTTCTCGGCGCGGCCCGCTTCCGCGTTCTCTCGCCGGCGGTGCAGACGCTTGCAGTAGCTGCACTGCTTCTGCTTCTCCTGCAGTACGCAAGATATGTGGATACGCTGCCAACGCTTTTGTCATCTCCGCATGGGTGGATACGGTGGGTTCCTCCCTTCTGGTCTCTTGGAATGTACGAGTGGCTGCTGCGCGGGCAGTCTGCGCCGGCCTTCGCACACGCATTTGCCCGGTATGGCATATTGGCGACAATGATTGCTTTCGCCACCGTACTGGTTACTTACCCCCTAGCCTGGATACGCATGCGCAAGCTTGCCATGGAGGGCGGCACTCATCGGCGCGGCCAGGCATCGACATCAGTCGCTCACTTACTTCATCGCATGATCAGGGTTCCCGAAGAGCGGGCGGCCTTTCATTTCATCGGGCAGACTGTTGCGCGAAATAATCGCTACCAAATCTACTTGGCGATGTACTGCGGGACCGGCCTGGCATTGGCTGTCGCCTGTACGATCACGTGCAACATCCATTCCGGAAAGCTGACTTTCGCGCTTTCGAACAGAGGTATGCATGCCGTTATGCCGCTGCTGCTGTTCTGGGTAATCGCGGGTCTGCGCACTGCCTTCGCCTTCCCTCTCAACCTGCCCGCGAGTTGGATTTATCGTGTTACCGGGGTGGATTTGGTCCGATGCACAGCAGCAGGCCGCGCATGGACACTTACCATCTCTATCATTGTCGCCGGTCTTGTCTTCGCAGCACTGTCCTTCGCCGATTGGGAATGGCGAAAACTGCTCGTCCAGGCGGTCTGCGGCCTATGCCTTTGCGTGCTGCTCACCGACCTGTTCTTTTTCTCCCAGCGGGGCGTTCCCTTCACCCTGCCGCGCATGCCAGGCAAAACCAGCCTGCCACTGATGCTGACGCTATACGTTGGCATTTTTCCATTGTTTGTCTACGGCGTCGTCTTCATGGAGACGCAGATCGAAAAGCAGCTGCTCAAACTTCTCTTTCTCGCAGCGGCAACACTGATGCTTCACGCAGGACTCAACACACTACATCGCGAGCTCGGAGAAGTCGCCGAAGACGTCGAGGGTTACGAGGGTGAGTTTCAGGTGCTTGGATTAAATTGAAGCGAAGCACATTTCCTTCCTATTGACATTCTGCAGGGGAAAGTCCACAGTCATATAGTCATTCGATAGGACTGCAAAAGTATGGGTAGCAAGCAGACGAATCTACTCCAGGGAACACTTGACCTGCTGATTCTCAAAGCACTGGGGACAGGCGAATTGCATGGGCTCGGCATCTCCCGTCGTATCGAGCAGATATCCCGGGGAACATTTCAAGTGAAGCCCGGATCGCTCTTCCCTGCGTTGCACCGGATGGAAGAAGCTGGTTGGCTCAGCTCTTCCTGGGGTGAATCTGAGAATAATCGCCGGGCCAAATTCTACCGGCTCACAAAAAAGGGCGAACGCCAGATCGACACTGAAACTGAAGAGTGGACGAGAGTTGCCATCGCCATGGCGAATGCCTTGAAGTCTACCTAGTTCCTTTAAGGAGATGACGATGAACCTCGGCTCCCGTCTTAAAAGCGTTCTGCGCAATGTCTTCAATCAGCCGCAGGTCGAAGCGAATCTCGACGCTGAACTGCGCGCTTATATTGACGCTGTCGTGGATGAGAACGTGGCTGCAGGTATGAGCGGAGCTGAAGCGCGCAGGGTAGCGCTGGCCGAGTTCGGCGGCATCGCGCAGGTGAAACAATCGGTTCGCGACCACCGTGCCGGGATACATGTCGAACGTCTCTGGATGGATTTTCGCTATGGACTAAGACAGCTGCGGCGGAATCCGGGTTTCGCGATGACTGTCATCGTCACACTTGCGCTTTCCATCGGGGCGAACACGGCAATCTTCTCTGTGGTTAATGCGCTCATGCTCAAGAGTCTTCCGTATGCCCATCCCGAACGCATCGGCACCATCTATACCCGCGTCACCGGGCCCGCGCCCTCGGATGAACGGCATCATGTGAACGGCGAGCAATGGCTGCTGCTGCGTGATAAAGTTCCGTCGCTTATTTCTGCGATCTCGGGGATACGAGCATCCGGTGTCAACCTTCGTACTGGCAACCTTGTCGAGTACGTAAGCGACGCACGCGTCTCTGCTCATTATTTTGATGTGCTTGCCATGCGACCTATCTTCGGACGCAACTTTACCGAGGAGGAAGATCGTCCCCACGGACCCGCCTCGGTCATCCTGAGCTACAGCCTCTGGCGCCATCACTTCGGAGCGAACCGTGAGACGATCGGCCAGGTCGTATTGCTTAAGGGGGCTCCCTACACAATCATTGGCGTCTTGCCGGAAGGCGCTTCCACGCCTGCGAATGCAGATATCTATACACCTTTGCGGGCTACCTTTGATGGCGAAGGTGGCGGTACGAATTTCGAGGTAATCACGCGTCTTCGTGACGGTGCCACCTGGCAACAGGCAGATGCCGAACTTGCGCATGCCTGGGCTCTTCGGACGCGCCTGTACGAACTGGACGACAGTCCCGGAGCAGCTCTCTCTTATTATTCTGTGCCGCTGCAGAAGGGTGAGACAGCAACATTGCGTCCGCAGGTGCTGGCACTGATGATTGCCGCCGGCTTTATCCTTCTCATCGCGTGCGCCAACCTTGCCGGACTCACACTTGTCCGCACATTGCGGCGTACGCGGGAAGTCGCGACGCGGCTGGCGCTGGGCGCTTCGCGATGGCAGCTTCAAAAGCAGCTCTGGATCGAGAGTCTTACCCTCGCCATCATTGGCGGCATCGCAGGCATTGCCGCCGGCTACGCTGCACTACGCGGCTTGCTGCTGCTGCTCCCTGAGCACTTTCTTCCCGTCGACGGCATTTCGCTGGATAAACGAGTTCTCGGTTTCACGGTTCTGCTAACCATCGCGACCAGCGTCCTGTTCGGCATGGTGCCGGCCCTGGTCACTCGCAAATTTGATCTACGCTCTGCCACCACAAACCGCACAGCGACAGGCGGCGATCGTCTGCGGCTTCGCCAGTCGCTCATCGTGGTCGAAGTGGCCCTCACGGTCGTCCTGCTCGCTGCGGCAGGTCTGCTGATTCGCACGCTGATCCATCTTGAAACGCTCCCGCCCGGATTCAATCCGGATGGAGTCATGACCGCCAGGCTCTCCCTCGATGACACGCGTTACCACGACCCTGCAGTCTTTCAGAAACTGCTGGATGAGAGCATCCTGGCGATGCGGCAGATCCCCGGCGTCCGCGCGGCTGCGGTAGGCTTGAGCCTGCCCTACGAGCGCTCCCTTATCATGGGCGGCATTGCCATCAGCGACGGAAACGAAGCTGGTCAGAAAGTGATGGCGGATGAGGTCTATGTAACCCCCGACTATTTCTCAACCCTGCAGATTCCGCTACTGGCAGGCCGCGCGTTCACGAGTTCGGATGCGGCCAACACTCAGCATGTCGCTATCGTGAACAGGTCATTCGCCCGCAAATTCTTTCACTCCGAAAATCCCGTTGGCCGCTACCTGAACAAGGACACGCGCATCGTCGGCGTTGTAGAAAATGTGGCCATGGCTCCAGGCATCGACGTAATTGCCCCCCTGCTAGGCGAAGAGACAATGTATGTGCCTGCCGCACAGGTGGGCGCGACGCAGCTTTCGTTTGTGCACCTCTGGTTTCAGCCAAGCTGGATCGTCCGAACTGACGGCCCGATTGAAGGACTCACAGCGCAGATGCAGCGATCGCTTTCCAGCGTCGATCCTCTACTGCCGTTCTCAGGGTTTTACAGCATGCGTGATTTGCTCGCGAAAACACTGGCAATGCAGCGGATTGAAGTAGCCCTTCTCAGCACTGCCGCAGGCCTGGCATTGCTGCTTAGCGCAGTGGGAATCTTCGCACTGGTAGCCAGCATTGTCGCGCAGAAATCCAGGGAGACCGGCATCCGCATCGCACTTGGCTCAACCGTGAGCAGGGCGATGCTGCATGTAGGCTCGCCGGGAATCATCGCGTGCACGCTGGGACTGGCCACCGGTCTCTCTATCAGTGCCGGCAGCGCTCGCGCGATGCACAGCGTACTTTACGGGGTAAGCGCCTATGACCTGCCGACAGTGCTCGCAGTGATCGCCGTGCTTGCCGCCGTCTCCTTGTTAGCAACCGCTCTTCCAACCCTGCGCATCGCCCGGATTGACCCGGCACGCACACTTCGCGAGGAGTAGCACGCTTAGTCCCTGGCACCGGCGAGCCTTAGGCGGCAGCGCGCTGAATGCGTGCGACGACGAAGAGCAGGTCATTCGGATTAAACGGCTTGTAGAGAACTTCATATGGCGACCAGTCGAACGGTAACCTACCCGCAGACTCCGCATGCCGGCCGCCGGAGAGAATGATCACATGACAGGCCGGGCAGAGATCAGAGATGCGGTTCGCAAGCTCGATGCCATTCATTTTGGGCATCCGCATATCCGTAAGCACAAGGCTCGCTGGCTTCCCGACCAGGGAGTCGAGTGTCTTTTCCGGATCAGTGAATGTTTCTACTTCGTAGCCGGCTTGGGCAAGAATAATCCCTAGCGTTTCGGCCACTACCGGCTCGTCGTCCACGACTAGTATGCGCATCAAGTCACCGCCTTGCTCTTCCAGAGCGACAGTTACCAAACAGTAAACTGGTAACCATTCAGTCGATACCCTTATGTGCAACTAACGTAGTATTCGGTAAAACGGATGCGGACGGCGATTAACTTTTTACTTTTATTCAGGAATTATTGCTGAATTGATCTCGCAACTGAGACTTATCGAATCGAACAGAGCCGATTCAGGAGCTAGAGTGGTGAGTGTTCTTAACGTTCCAGCAACTGTTCCCCTGTGATGCTGAAGTGTGCTGAGGATTCGCCGCCTTCTGGCTGAGCCCCCCCAACATAAATGGCATAATCTCCGGCATGCACCCTGCGGGTGCCATCGGCAGCGACCGCGCTCAGGGCACGCGCGTCCAAAAGGAAGTGCAAAGTCCGCGATTCCCCGGCAGCTAATGAAACGCGTTGGAAGCCTTTCAGCGCGATGCGTGGCGACGCATCGTTCGCCTGCGGCGACAGGTAAAGCTGCGCCACTGCATCCCCGGCGAACGTGCCCGTATTGCGGATCGTTGCATCGACGCCGAGAGTATCACCGGCCTTGAGACTTACGGTAGATAAGTGGACATCGGAGTAACTGAATGTGGTGTAACTCAACCCATAACCGAATGGGTAAAGGGGTTTACCAGAAAAATAACGGTAAGTGCGGCCGGCCATCGCATAATTATCAAACGCTGGGAGTTGATCGATCGAAGCATAGAAGGTCAAAGGCAGTTTCCCGCCAGGATTGTTGGCGCCTGATAGTGTCTCGGCAATCGCCTGTCCTCCCGCTTCTCCGGGATACCATGCTTCGAGCACGGCGCTGGCATGCTGCTGCGACCAGTTCACCGCCAACGCGCTGCCATTCATCAGCACGACGATCAAAGGCCTGCCGGTCGCGGCAACCGCTTCAAGCAGCTTTTGCTGTGCGGCCGGCAGTTGAATGTCGGTGCGGTCGCCGCCGGCGAAACCATCCACGTGGATCGGCATCTCCTCACCCTCGAGCTTCGAGGAGAGCCCGACAAATGCAATTACTACATCTGCACGTTTCGCTTTCTCAACAGCCTCTGCTCGCAGTGCCTCAGCCGGAGGCAGCCAGTTCAGCGTCAACCCACCGCCAAATAATCCAGACTTGTGGGCATAGTCGACCTCGAACGCATGCGGCCCGGCATCCGCAAAATGGACGGTGAACGCCGGAAGGATCGCCTCTCGACCTTCCCCGGGCTCACGTACGTCGCTCGTCGATACCGCTTTGCCGTCGATGCGGACTGTCACCACTTCGTGATCGCGGCACGGAAAGCAATCGCCCAGGGTTAACCCGAACGTGTAATCGCCAGCAACCGGCGGCGTGATGGTGCCCTGCCATCTCACTGCAAATCCTTCGCGTGGCACCTGCCGGACAGGTTTCGCTGCGTCCCAGTCAAAATCGATTTGATTATCGACGCGAGACACTACCGGTGTTCCTGAAAAATCCGGCGTGGCGTAATAATCCGCATTCAATCCTTCAGGCTCTTCTGCGATATTCCTTTTCCCCTGTATGTCCGCCGCGCCTTCCGGAAATGCATGGTGAAAGACAGTGCGGGGCACGGGCAGCATCACCTGGTCCGCGTACGGCGAGCCCTGCGCATAGGTCACAGTCGATCCGCTGAACTCTGCCGCAATGCCATCCACTGGCAGCACCGGATGCGAAGGCGCAGCGTTGTAATTGCCCTCGAGAGCCGTCAGTGAGGCAGCGTTCGGTCCGATGACGGCGATATGAAGGTTCGACTTTTGCCCGAGGTGGCGCAACGGCAATACACCATCTGCATTTTTCAACAGCACCATCGACTCGCGAGCAGCCTGCAGAGCCAGTGCGCGATGTTGAGCAGAATCATCCTGATCAATCCCAATGCGTGCGTAGGCACCGGCACTGCCTGCATCTTTACCGGAATCAAGAAGTCCAAGTGAGAAGCGAGCTGCGAACAGCCGCTTCACCGCAGTGTCGATAGCACTTTCCGGCACCAGCTTCTGCTCGACTGCCTTTCCCAGCGCCGCGTACGTGTTGCCGCAAACTGTGTCGGTCCCCGCGAGCAACGCCGCAGCAGAGGCATGCTCCGCATCCTTCGAAAAGTGATGGCCGTAGCTTTCGAAGAAGTCGTCCACAGCTCCGCAATCGGAGGTCACGAAGCCTTGAAAGCCCCAGTCCTTCCGCAAAATTTCCCGCAGCAACCTGGTGTTCGCGCAAGCCGGCTCTCCGTCGATTTCGTTGTACGCACACATCAGAGACCCGGCGTGTGCCTCGGTTACGGTCGCGCGGAATGCCGGCAGGTACGTGTCTTCGAGGTCATGCGGTGTCGGCGTCACATTGAACTTATGTCGCGTCGACTCCGGCCCGCTGTGCACGGCAAAATGCTTTGGCGTTGCAATCGCCAGCGGATGCGCAGGATCACTCCCCTGCACGCCATCTACAAATGCAACTCCCATGCGAGAGGTCAGGTACGGGTCTTCGCCATAGGTCTCCTGGCCGCGGCCCCATCGAGGATCACGGAAGATATTGATATTCGGCGACCAAACCGTCAATCCGAAATACCGTTCGCGAATTCCCTGCTGCACGGCGTCGTTATATTTCGCACGCGCTTCGATACCTACAGTTTCTCCCATCTTGCCGACCATGGACGTATCCCAGGTCGCCGCCATACCAATAGCCTGCGGAAACACCGTCGCGTACCCGGCGCGTGCTATGCCGTGCAGTCCCTCATTCCAGTAGTCATAGGCGGGGATACCTAGCCGCGGTATTGCCGGCGCTGCATTCATGGTCTGCGCAATCTTTTCATCGAGCGTCATCCGTGCAATAAGGTCGGCAGCCCGCGCCTGCGCCGTCAATTTCGCATCCTGGTACGGATAGGACTGTCCGCTCGCAATGTTTATCCCGGCCAGTAAGGCACAGACGAAAAACACATAACCCAGGCATGAATTCTTCATAGTCGGCAGGTCTCCATGAGGTGCGCGCAATCGCGCCCACGCAGCACAATCGATTCAACCTGAACTACAGGCAACGCGCAAACCCGTCCTAAGTATTTTGTCTGTCACGCTGCAAAGAAAACATCAATAGCCTCGAATGATTTGTCTGCGAGCTATTCTGATAGGTATCCTGATCCCGCCATCGTGTGTCGGCAATCGAGTCTCATCGATTGGCAGCGACCTCGAGGAGGAGTTTCACCATGTCGACTACTGCGACCCTCGCCGCCCAATCATCCCTGCTACACCCCGACCGCCTTTTTCCTGCCGACCCGGATACCCGCAACATCGCGCGGCGCCTGCATGCATCGATCGTCGACCTGCCGATTCTCAGCCCACATGGCCACACCGAGGCACGCTGGTTCGCCGAGAACCAACCATTCGCCAACCCTGCTGAACTCTTTCTTCAACCCGACCACTATCTTTTTCGCATGCTCTACAGCCAGGGAATTTCCATGGAAGCCATGGGCATTCCGACGCGCCCGGAGCACGCGCCCGGCACCCAGCCTGACCCTCGCGCCGTGTGGAAAATCTTCGCTGAAAACTATCATCTCTTCCGCGGTACTCCCAGCCGCCTCTGGCTCGACTACGCCTTCGCTGAGCTTTTCGGATGCACCGAGCGCCTTTCCGCCACCACTGCCAATACGTATTACGATCGTATTTCGGATCACTTGGCCACTCCCGACTTTCTCCCGCGTGCGCTTTACCATCGCTTCAATCTTGAAGTGCTCTCGACTACCGACGCCGCCACCGATACACTCTCGCATCATCAGGCATTAAGAGCTGATGCGAGCTGGCGGGGCCGGGTGCTCCCAACCTTTCGTCCGGACGCTGTCGTTGACCCCGATAACCCGCATTTCGCGGATAACATTCACAAGCTCGGCGATCTTACCCGTGAAGATACGCACACGTGGAAGGGATACCTCAACGCACTTCGCAAGCGGCGCGAATTCTTCAAGGCGAACGGCGCTACTGGTACGGACCACGGTCACGCCACGGCACACACCCTCGACTGCACTGTCGAAGATGCTGGCCGGCTTTTCACCAACGTGCTCGGCATTCATCCGCGCCACCAGGGGGCAAGCGGAAAAGAGCACGAGCAATTCCGCGCGCTGATGCTCACCGAAATGGCACGCATGAGTATCGACGACGGGCTGGTCATGCAGCTGCATCCCGGAGCACATCGCAATCACAATAGAGCTATCTATAAGAAATACGGGCCGGACAAAGGCTCAGATATTCCTGGCCCAACGGACTACGTCCACGCACTCAAGCCGTTGCTCGCACGGTACGGCAATGAGCCCAGGTTTTCGCTCATCGTTTTCACGCTGGACGAATCAACCTACAGCCGCGAACTGGCACCGCTTGCCGGCCACTATCCTGCACTCAAGCTGGGACCACCATGGTGGTTTCATGACAGCCCTGAAGGCATGACACGCTTTCGCGAAGCTGTCACAGAGACGGCGGGCTTCTACAACACCGTGGGCTTCAATGACGATACCCGCGCCTTCTTCAGCATCCCCGGCCGCCACGATACAGCGCGCAGAATGGACGCAGGCTACCTCGCCAAATTAGTCGCCGAACACAGGTTGGATGAGGACGAAGCTTTTGAATTGATGCAGGACTTAACCTACCGATTGGCGAAGCGGGCTTACCGGTTATAGCGCAAGGAAGCTCAGCGAGCTTTCGGCGTGCCCCAATGGTCGGATTGCATGGGCTTGAATGTAGACCAGTCGATCAGCTTAGACGAAGACATTGGGGCGGTGTGTCGCAAACTATCCCGCAGTAGACGCGGAATCTGGAGCGGGATAAATACAACCCAATAGAAAACCATCCAGAGTGAATGACCGCGATCAAAAATTGCGAACATAAAAAATAACACCAGTTGAAACCCCATCATCACTTTCCAGACACGTCGCTGTGCAAAGGCACGCGCCACATCCAACTGTTCCTCCGTCCACCGATTCTCCCGTACACCGCTTCTAAGAAGTGAGGCAGCGCGCAGATACCACACGAAGAAGGGTGACAGCATGGCACAGATAATCACTACCCGCCGCAACACGCCTGCCCAGCCGGGAGCATGGCCGTAGCTATTCAGTTGCGGTACGAACCTCAAAGCAAGATAACCAACGATGAGCAGTCCTACGCCCACCATCGTGGATGCCACCAGTTGCATCGGGGTATTCCGCCGGGTAGGCCACATGCGGACAGCATAGCCCTGCTCATTTCCCTTCGCAACCTTACTCACAATGCCGGCCCGGGTATCTCATCTGACGACCTATAGTTGCGAAGTTTTGGGAGGATACTTGAATAGCTTCAAGTGAGATTGCGGAAGCTTTTCGGGGAGCGAAATCTAGCTCGTTCGACCCATGCTCGGTAGTGTCGAGGGTGTGCCCAGCGCCGCCCTGCGTCTTCGCGTCTGAGCGAGTGGCACATTCTCTTCGCGAATGTTTCGAACGAACGATTGGACCAATAAGAGAAGCGATCGAGCCAGTTGCAGTGGTGATCCCTCCTGGCCGCTGTTGATCGCTATGTCGCTGCGACTTTGCTGCGCCTCTAGCTCTGCGAGCAATTGTCTAGTATTCGCAGCATAGCTTTCCATCGCATCGGCAGGATCGCCGAGTAGGTAAAGCACCGTCTCGGACAGCAGTGCGGAAGCGTGCGCAGCAGCCTCCTCCACAAGCGGCGGGAGGGTACCATCTCGCAGGCGGTCCTGCAGTAGCGCCAGCTTGATCAGAAAGATAGTTCGCAATTCAGGCTGCCACGCGCGCACATGCTGCCGTGCCGCCAGGTCATCCGTCCGCGAATCGCGAAACTCGAAGAGCACCGCGTCAGCCTGCGCACGCACATTGGCGAAGTTCTTGTTAATCACATTTCGCTCTGCCCATAGCGCATTCAAATGCTTCTTTGAAAGCCTCTCAAAAACCGCATGATCTGAGCTGATACCGAATGCAGCAATCTTATGCAGATTCTCAAGGAACACGTTTTTCATTGATTCAGCCGAGGGCTTCGCACCAAGCTGGTCAAAGATGAGCCACATCGCAATTAGTCCTACAAATACTCCCACCACGCGGTCACGCGCGGCACCTAACGAGATACGGAACGCGAATTCATTCAGGTTAATTAAGTAATAAGCCAACGCTACCTGCAGCCCCGCGTAGGCCAGCCGTGGGCTCGAGGTCGTAATCCACGCGGACACTGTTGTGACGAATGCGAACAGCAGCATGAATCCGGTGATCGAGTCCAGGTTTGGAAGCACGAATATCTGCGCGCCAAGCCCGAACACTACCCCACCAACCAGTGCTCCTGAGACCCGCAGAAGCTGCTTCTGCCGTGAAGCGCCAATTGTCGTAAAGGCAGTAAGAATGCAGGTCGCGACAGATGTGTTAATACCTGGCCAATCCACCGCGGTGTAGAAAATGTAGCAGGCCGACGAGGCGAGGCAGCCACGAATGGCGAACTTGACGTGCGCCGGATTCTTGAAGGCATCGCGTGCAAACAAAGGTGCTGCTTTGCCTTCACCGGCCCCCGGCAGGTGAACATCCAGTGGATCACCGGCAAACCCTTGCGAGATCAGCACGACGCAGCGCTCCATCTCGGACAACAGCGGCATGGCTGCCGACGCCGGCCGCATCGGCTCGACACTCAACACCTGCGGAACTTCCTGCTTCAGCAGGCTTCGTCTCATCTTCTGCAGACGCACCCGCAGTTCCCTCACTCGCTGCAGGTCTTCCGCTGATGGCACATGACGCGCCTCCGTCATCACCGCCGCCAGATCGGTCAACCTGCCGGTAAGTGCGACCACTGCGCCGAGTTGACCGAGATATCCCTGCTCATAGCGCGCCTGCCCGAGCAACTGCCGCAGTGCGCCCGTCCCAATAGTCGCGTATTGCTCAAGCCGCGCGATGGTTCGTCGCTCGGGCTGTCTCTCCTGTTCGTAGCAATGCAGCAGACGCTCGACTGTCGACAATCGGTCCGCCACCCCCGCGAGGATGCGGTCCCCCGAATCGGTAAACGCCGCTGCAACATACTCAACGGCAACGGCGATTACGCAGCCGACCGCGACCGCAAGAAATGTGAAGAGCGTGCCGGAGACTTTCAGGTTCGTTGAGCCGGACCTCTCCCACAACGGAATCGCAATCGACACCAGGAAGCCGAAGCCTATCGCCGCGTTATAGACCGACGTAACACTCAGCACATAGAAGACAACAAAAAGACTGCCGACGACCCATAGAAAATGCGTCACAGGCGAATCCACAAAAAGCATGACGCCGAAGATTACATACACCGTGCCAGCAGCGAAGGCTGCTACGGAAATGGATGCTGCCTTCAACGATGACCTGGGGCTGTCGCGCGGGATATTCAATGTGTAATAAGCGCCAAGCGCTGCACCGGGAATATGAAAGGTCATGATGGCAATCATGACCAGAGTGGCGGAAATCACCATCCGCGCCACAACAGATATGCGACCGGGATACGGCGTCAATTCCGAAACCAGGAAGCCCCACAGCCAGCGGGCATAACTGCCGCGCTGCGGTGCCTGCTGATATGAAGATGTTGCCGAAACTCGGGCGGCCGTCGCCATCGCTATAGATCGCCGCGCAGCACCACGACAGCTGTCTCACCCACACGAAATAGTTCCGGCGGAGGATTAAGCACGCGAATGCGAATAGGATACCGCGATGCAAGATGAACCCAGTTCAACGTGCGTTGGGGGCTTGGCAAGCCCTGTGTCGCCGTGCCAACTACATCTGCATCGGGAGTTACGCCGTACCCCAGACTGTCGACGATTCCTTCGAACGGCACGCTTGACTTTGACATCACATAAACCTTGGCATGCATCCCTGGACGAATGTGGGTCAACTGTGTCTCGCGAAAGTTCGCGATCACCCACCATGTGCGCGTATCGATGAGTGTGAAGAGTTGTTGACCCACATGCGCGTAGGCGCCCTCGGAGATCGTCAAATTTGTCACACGCGCATCAAAGGGCGCATAAATCCGAGTGTTGTCGTAGTCGTATTGGGCACGCGCCACGGTTGCAGCGCGTGATCCGCGTTGCGCAATGTATGGATCAAGCACATTAACCGCATGTGCTGATTGCGCCGCCTCTGACTGGCTCTGCGCCACCTGCGCGACGGCCTGCTGACGCTCGGCAAGCATTGCCTCTACCCGCGATCGTGCCACGCTAAGTTGGGCCTCAGCCTGCCCTACCGCTTCCGCTCTTGCAGCAGTCGAGGAACGAGCGCGATCTACCTGGTCTACTGTTACATATTGCTTCGCAAGCAGCGGTTGGAGCCGCTTGTAATTATTATTGGCGTAGTCGTATTCTGCCTGCTCCTGCTTGAGCGCAGCTTCCGCATGCTGCACTTCCTGGCGAGCCGCTTCGATGGCCGCCTGGGACCGGTTCACGTTTGCCTGTGCATTCAGCGTGCCGGCACGCGCCGCCAGTGCAGCTGATTCCTGTGACTGGATGCCGCGCGCCTGGTTGCGAATCTCACCTTCCAGTTGCGACTGGTCAGCCTTCGCGCGCTCAAGGGCATACAGGTAGGGCTTGTCGTCAATCTGATAAAGCAATTCGCCCTGGCGGACGAATTGATTATCTTTTACCGCAAGCTTCACCAACGGCCCTTCCACCAGCGGCGCGATGCCGATGAAATTCGCATAGACCTCCGCATCATCGGTCCGGGGATAGCGTGTGGTCGCCAGCAATACAAAAGTCACGACAACGACGGTTGCCAGGACGACGACGGCCGTCGCTATTTTTCCGGCGAGCGTCTGCGGCGGAGGGCCAGTGTCGAGATCATCGTCATCTATCTCGTCGCGTCTATTAATTCTGTCTGCCATTCGACCTTTCAATTGAAAAACAGCAGCCATGATGTGCACGCAAAAAATAACGCCAGGCAGGTGTATACAAGCGGCAGCGGACGCAACTGGTGTTCAACATGTAGACGCAGAAACAGCAGTCGCGCCAGCGCTGAGAGGATGATTCCGGCCGTCACACAGAAAATCCACGAGGGGAAATAGGACCCAAGAATATTGAAGTCCGGCGAGCGTGAACATCCGCAAGTCATCACCAGCAGCAGCGACGCGGCAATGCGCCAGGCGTCATGCTTTGCAAACTTCAGCAAGCTTGTAAATGATCGCTTTAGCTTCATGGCTTCACCGTTGCTGCATGTTTCGATAGCAGGCTCCCCGTGCGAAATGCCAGCTCAGACAATGCACTCAGCACGCCTGACCGCGCAGCGATGTCGGATGACCGCGCCTGGGCCAGTGTCCGCTGAGCCGACAGTACATCGAGAACATCGCGTACACCTGCGGTATACGCCCCAAGCGCAGCATCATACGATTCCTGCGCCGAGGCGAGCAGTGCAGCCGCAGCCATCCGCTGCCGGAAAGCCGTCTGCGTATTCGCGTAAGCCTTCCACACTTCATCGGCAATTTCGTCGCGACTATCGTTGATCTGCGCAGTCGCAGCGGCCTTTTCTGCTTTCGCCCGCGCCAGCGCACTTTCGCGCTGCAGGCCGTCAAAGACAGTCCAGTTCAGGCTGAGCTGTGCAGCGTAGTCAGCCGCACCCGCGTATGTCGGCGGATAGCCCGATTGTTCGCCGAAAGCCCGCAGAAATCCATAATGCCCATTGAAGCTCACGCTGGGATAGAAGGCAGAGCGCGCTCCCTTGATTTCTGCATCGGCAGCTCTAAGCTGGGCCACACGCTGAAGCAGGTCGGGTCGCTGTTGCAGCCCGTGTTCGATTGCCTCTACCGGCGATTCATCCAGCTTTTCCGGAATCGTCATGTCATCGATACTTTGGATCCT
>CAZZZL010000009.1:0-121793 GCA_964658655.1 uncultured Acetobacteraceae bacterium
GATCGACACCCTGGACTCATTCAAGCTAGCGGAACGGCTGAACATCGCCGCAGCTCAGGTGGATCGAGTTCTCCCTGTGGTGATAGAGATCAAACTCAGCGAAGAAGACAGCAAAGAGGGACTAACCCCCGATTCTGACGAGTTGCAAATGCTGTTGGAGCGTCTACCCGACCTAGCGAATCTCAGGCTGCGCGGAGTCATGACCGTCCCACCTTTTCTCGATGATCTACAAGCTGTGCGACCTTACTTTCAAAGGTTGCGGGAGCTCCGCAACAAGTTCGCCCAGACCTATTCGCGGCTATCTTTTGAAACGCTCTCCATGGGAATGAGTCACGACTTTTCTGTGGCTATCGATGAGGGTGCGACCGAGATCCGAATCGGTACGGCGCTATTTGGTGCACGGAAGTGATCACTCTCCGCGAGAGCGATCATGGCATCAGCTTTGGGGTCCGCGTGCAGCCGCGCGCATCTCGAACCGGCGTTAAAGGTCTGCTCAAGCTGGGCGACGAATCTATCCTGAAATTTGCATTGCACGCCCCGCCTGTCGACGGACGCGCTAATGAGGAGCTCATTGAAGAGCTAGCTGAATTGTTCAACGTTCCGCACCTGGCTATTGATGTTATCGCCGGGGCGCAGTCCAGAAACAAGGTCATTCGCGTGAAGGGACGTACGCGAAGGGAAGTCGAGATCGAGATCGACATCGAGACTGCGCTTGCTGCCTGCTTTTGAAAATCTGCAGACATATCCGACTTCGCTTTTTCCGATCGGTGCCGGATATTTAAGTAAAATCGAACGGACTCACTTAAGCCGTGACCATTTCCTGATACAGTCCGTGCGGCTCTTCTTTTAGCTTGTGAACAGGTACACTGGCGCCTGACTGCTCATGAGCCTTCTTTACCCAATCGTCCTTTCCGTTATCGTCATCGTGCTGCTCTCAGTTTCCTTGTCTCGCCTGAAGGGGACGCAGACGAAGGCGGACTACCTCGTGGCGGGCAGATCGCTCCCGGCAATCGTGCTCGTTTTTACGCTTCTATCTTCGTGGATTGGCTCGGGCTCGTTGCTTGGCGGGGCGGAAAATGCCTACAGACACGGGATGGCTGCGCTGTGGCAGGGCGGCGGCGGATGGGCCGGGCTGTTGCTCATCTACTTTATCGCGCCGCGGGCAAGAAAATTCGCGCGATTCACCATTCCCGACCTGCTTGAAGCCCGCTACAACCAGACAGCCCGCGTGCTCGGCGTCGTTGCGATCCTTTTCACCTACACTGCCATCACGAGCTACCAGTTGATCGGCGGAGGTGACATACTGCACCTTGTCTTTCCGGCCACTATCAGCGCGGACACTGGCAAATACATCATGGCGGCATTTGTCATCGTGTTCACGGCAATTGCCGGCATGGCTTCCGTCGCATACATGGACCTGTTCATCGGCATCCTTGCGACCGTGACGCTCATCGCTGCTCTGCCCTTTGTGTTGCACGGCACCGGCGGCTGGAGTGCTGTACACGCGGCGCTGCCGGCCACACACTTCCAGATACTGGGTGATTTCAAGTTAGTGCAGGCGCTCGAGCTATTTCTGCCGACCATGCTGCTGATGCTCGGCAACCAATCGATGTATCAAAAGTTCTTTTCAGCGAAGAGTGAACGCGATGCCCGCAATGCAGTTGTCGGCTGGATCATCGGAACGATCATTCTTGAAACGATAATCGTCGTAATTGCGGTCGTTGCGTCGGCGTTATTTCCGACAGGCGAGGTGCATGAGAGGCCGAGGGAGATACTCGCTTATACGGCACTTCACGGGCTACCGGCATGGCTTGGCGCGCTATTGATGGGTTCAATCTTTGCGAAGATTATCTCGACAGCAAACAATTACCTATTCTCGCCAGCTACGAACCTTGTGAACGACGTCTTCTCCCGCTATATCGCGCCAAAGGCTTCCGACAAAAGCGTGCTGCTTGTTTCTCGATTGATGGTGGTGCTGCTCGGGATATGGGCTCTATTCCAGGCACTGAGCACAACTTCCGTGCTGGCAAAGACGCTCTATGCGTATACGATTTATGCCGCGGCGTTGACGCCAGTGATCCTCGGCGCGTTCTATTCCAAACGCGTCAATTCCTACGGAGCCGTATCTGCAATTGCAGCCGGCACGTTTGTAACAGTGTTCTGGGACGGGGCGCTCAAAAGCCATATGCCGCCGATGCTTGCGCAACGCGACGCCATTTTTCCGGCTCTGCTGGCCGCGGTATTTTGCCTCGTCGTGGTGAGCCTGCTAACCCCTCGTCCCACCGAAGAAAAGCTGGCACCGTTTCTCTAAAGTAAAAGTGGTCGACCAACCTGCCGCAGGACTATACTGCGGGGCAGTGGAGGCTTCCTATGCTAACGCCCCGCCAGTTCACCCTTACGCTTGCCGCCGGCATAATCGCGACAGGCGTCGCACACGCATCAAGCGATCCGCTCACTTCACAGGTAGCGGTTCAGGCTGATCCAAGCGTTTCATCTACAGTTGAGACAATTAGAATCTCGCCTTTGACAGACAACGCCTCAGACCAACTGGCTAAGAAAGCACTTTCGGATGCGATTGCACATGCGTCGAAGTCTGCGGCGCCAGGCTCGCTGTGCTTCACCATGCGGAGCTATAAATTCAAGCCACGGGAAGCCGGAGGAGATGAGTTGCAACCGGCGGGTGAGTCGACATGCGAGTCGTCCTCACTCTACAGCCTGAAGAACGCCGTCGAGTCTAAATAATATGTCGTGGGCCTTGCCTAGAAACTGATACGTGCAGTCAACTCAATATTGCGCGGGCCTGCCCCTTCCGCTGTCTGCAGAGCGGTAATAATACCGAAGCCCGTCGGACCGTCATCAACGTTCATGTCCGGCGTGTTGTAGTTGCGATGATTGAAAATGTTGGAGGCTTCTGCTCCAAAGTTGAAAGTAGCGCCTTCCCATAGGGGCGTTGCCTTAATCAGGGACATGGAAAAGTTGTCAGTGCCAGGACCAACCACGTTGCCGACTCCCGCATTGCCGAAGCCACCACTGTTGTTCGGCGGATCAGCGAAAGCAGCGGCGTTCAGGAAGGTTGGATCGGCCGTCTTTGAACCGTGATGGTACAGGGGCAAGCCGTGAATAATATCGGCACGTGTGGACCCTGCGTTTGACAGAAGATTGGTACCCCCGGGATCAGTCGATGCCTGGTAGGGTGTCATGAACGCCCCGCTTTGCATCACCACCACACCCCCAAGCGACCATCCTCCAATCAGGTAATTGAGCGTTGTATTGCTATGCAGAAAGGTCTTCTGGCTTCCAAAGGGTAGTTCATAAAGGTAAGTCGCCAGGAAACGATTGCGGCGATCGAACGCGACGTTGCCGTAGTCGAGGCCGGGATGGAAACGGTCCGAGGTGATGTCAGTGGTGCTGCCTTCGGTGTTGATGCTGGAAGGCGCGAAGCCATCGCCGTCGGAGAGATCGCGCGTCCACATATAGCTGGCCTGAAACTGCAGACCATTTGCGAATCGTTTGTTTACAGATGCGCTCATGCTGTTGTAATTGCTCTCAGCGTCGTTCGCTATGGATTCGATAAAGCCCCAGCTTTGGAACGGTGCGGAGATCGGGAAAGCAGCCGACCAGCCGATCGTGTTCGCTGGCACCTGGTTCACATCGACAAACGTCTCGAGATCTTGCCCATGGCTGCCAATGTAAGAAAGGCGAAAGCCAATGTTGTGTCCCAGGTCCTGCTCCATGGTGACATTCCACTGCTGCACGGACGGGTCTTTGTAATGGATCGGGAACGCATACTGGAACGATGCTCCGCCTGGAACAACGGCGGCGAAAGGACTTGGGAAGGAAATCGATGGAGTACCACCATTTACTGACTGGGATTGCCCGGTGTAATTCACAAAACTTGAACTGACAGCCCATCCGGAAACGAGAGAAAAACCGAGAGGCTGTTCAATGAAACGGCCCCAGCCGCCGCGCAGGACTGTCTTATCTGTTCCGAAAGGACGCCACGCAAATCCGACACGAGGGCCAAAGTCTTTCTTGTAGGTATAGCGAAGCGCCTGCGGGATGCCCGCCTGTTGCGCTGTAAGAATGGGCGATGGCGCAATTGAAGTAGCGAAAGCAGATGAGGTATAGCTCAGTGCTTTGCTATTGGGAACGACTACCGCGCCCGTAACGCCATTGACATTATAGTTCGGCAGAAATGCTGCGGTGTTATAGTCGACATCCTTCAGAGGCGGGTGCAATTCGTAGCGAAGGCCAAGGTTAAGAGTAAGTCGGTTGTTAATTTTCCAGTCGTCCTGTCCGAAGACGCCGTAACCGTATCCCTGGCCATTCATCTGCGGGTGATTCACCTGCTCGGCATTGTATGTATAGTCGGGATATCCGAGTAGAAACTCGGTGAAAGTATCGCCAATCGAGACCGGGTTGCCAGCTGCGTCAGCATAAGAAGCCGAACCGTCAAAGAAATATTGGCCGGATTGGTAGTTGCCGAAAACGTTGTCGTCGTGGTCCGTCATGCGACGGATATCTCCGCCAAACTTGAACGTATGCTTGCCCTTGCTCCAGGTCAGATTGTCAAGCAATTGCACGATGACACTGTGCTGCACAGAGGGGTTTCCGCCGCCGGTCACCATGAATCCGCCCGTGATTGCGACATCAGGAGCCTGCGTGACAGGATCGGGCGTGATGCCCTGGATGCCGGCCGCAGCGAGATAGCCGGCGGATGTTCCTTGCAGCATGACCGTCGTGAAGTGCGTCCCATTAAAGCCAGCGCGCAGTTCATTCACGAGGTTGCCGGTGATGGCGTAGTTATGCGAAAAGGTGATGCCTTGATCTGTCTCAGGCTGACCGAAGGCACCGGTAATGGGTGAGCCGGCGTTGACACAGTACGAAGTGCAGTTCGGATCTGGAGGAGTAATGACCGAACGAATCTTATAGCTTCCTCGAATAAACATCGATTGCTTGGGAGTCAACGCATAGTCCAGGCGAAGGTCAGCCTGGTCGCTCGAGATAGGAGCGGCGTAGTTCTGTCGGTAGTTATTCACGCTGAAGACATTCGGGTTTCCATAATTTGGCAGCGGCATGAAGTTCTGGATGATCTTGGCAGAGGAACTGTTGATGGGCACCGCGGCGGGGTTGATGGGCGAACCATCCGGATTGAAGATTGGCGTGCCGTTGAGGTAGTTTGTGAGATCGCCGCTGCGCATCGCTGCCGTAGGCACGGTTGTGATCAGCGGAACCTGTCGGGGTAGGCGCAGTCCCTCGTAGCTCATAAAGAAAAACGCCTTGTCTTTGCCGCTATAGAGACGCGGAATACTGACAGGGCCACCCAGAAAGCCGCCGAAATCATTCATGTGAATGGGCGTGTTCGTGCCGGTAAACGGATTGCCGGCATTGAGCGCGGTGTTCTCGAAGTTCTCGAATACTCCGCCGTGCAGCTTGTTCGTTCCTGCCTTCGAAGTAGTTGTCACATCAGAGACGCCGCTGAACTCGGCGTTATTATTGCTGCCGCTGATCGTGATTTCCGAGATGGAATTAAAGGAGGGAAATAGCTCGTTGATCGGTCCGCTGTTCTCGACACTGACACTGCTGATGCCGTCGATGGTGTAGGACATGAGAGCAGGGGTTGTGCCGTCGATGACAAGATTGTTTGAATCATCCACCTGTACGCCAGGCTCGGTGCTGAGCGTGTCAATAGGACTGGTAGAACCTGTAGATCGCGAGTAAACAGCAACGGGCAAAGTGGTAAGTTCAACGCCTGTTTTAGTCTCTGAAAGACTTGACACATCGGTCGTGATCACGCCGGCGCCAGCCTCATGCACTGTGACGGTTTGGGTTGCCGCACCAATCGTCAGCTTTGCGTCAACTCGTTTTACCTCGCGCGCCTGCAGGTCAAGCGCGTCGAAGCGTGCAGCCTCGAACCCTGTCGCTTCGACGGTTACCTGGTACTTGCCATAGTCAATATTGATGAAGCTGTATTCGCCCGAACTGTTAGTGGTGACGGTGCGATGAGCCGACGTCCCGCTATTGACCAGGGTCACAGTGGCGCCGGGCACGAGGCTGCCTGAGGCATCCATGACCGTTCCGATGATCGAACCGAACGTGGACTGCACTGGGCTACGCGCGGGCAGGAAGAAGAATAGAAGGAGCGACAAAAGAATGCATGAACAACAGACGCGACGGTGGTGCGACATAGCAGTTACCCCTGAAATGTGTTTCTCCAACTGGACCGAAAGCAATGGCAAGACGGTAAAGGGAAACAGCTAGACAGGCCGCTACAGGGAGGCTAGTTTTGGCGCTCTACGTTATTTCGACAACGCTGCATCAGGCATGGAGGGTCGAGACTTTATTTTGACCTTCCACCCTACAAGCAGGGTCCAGCGTTATGGCTTCATCGGCAAGTCCATACCGGGGTTCTTCTCGTAAAAATCAAAGGGCCGAATTGTAACGTCGTGCCACATCGTGGGCATCTGCGGCCAGTCTTCCGGACGCGGCACATGATGGAAGCCCATGGTGTACCAGGCGACGATATCTGTATCCATGATGTTGCGATTCTTCTTCGTCCAAACCGGCAATCCGTCGGTAGCTTTACTACCCGTGACATAAGTGCCAGCGGCATAAAACTCGTTGCGATCGTAGGGTGTCACCCACAGGTTATAGGCGGAGTAGCCGCCGCGCATCTGTGGCCAGTCTTTCTCGTCGAGGAGTGAAATGCCAGTCTCCCCAGGCATGATCTCAAAGCTGCTCGGATAACCCAGTGAGCTCTTTACCGATGTATTGGCGAAACGCCACATCTCGGGATGTTCAATCGAAACATTGCGTTTCGCGTCGCCTTCAGTAGCAATCATTGTCGGCTGCATAGCCCAAATTGTTTTGCGTCCGGTGGTTTCAGGAAGTTTATATTGAACAAGCTTGTCATCCATAAAAGAATTCTTTATGCCGTCGACATCTAAATCCAGCCGGAAGGAAAAGAAGTGATCGTGGTCGACGGCATCCAGGCCAGGAGCCACGAGATGGCCGAACTCAAGCGGATTCCCTTTGTCGTCTTTGCCAGTGAAGTCTCCCGCCTTCTCGTCTGTAAATTTCTGTTCCTTCACCGGCTTTACTTCCAATACTCCGGTCGCACCAATCGCTATCTTGATGGAGCCTTCCTGCTCGAAGCGCCAGTCAAGGATATAGTCATAATTTCCGACTACCGCAACGGTCCGGAAGACAAGTTCGCGTCCTGGACGGCCATAGATAGTGCCGTCGTCGTCCATGTGACGCCAGGAAGGATCACCGGCTGTGCGTTCGAAGATACAGGCCAGTTGCGGACGCTCGAATGGGCGACCTGACTCGTGATAGAAAGTGCCGCTGACGAAGGTCGCGTAATCAGGACAATCAATGCCCGGATAAAGTTGCTTGATCATGCCGAGGCCTTCGTCCATGAAGTATTCGCCAGCGTCCAGAAATACGTGCGAGTTCCACGTCTCTTCCGTATCCTGGTACGGAACAAACATTTCCGATAGCGAGCCTTCATATAAAACAGAGCGGCGCTTGCCGTTGTCATCGAGCGAGGCCTGTTGAATGATGGGGCCGACACGCGGATCAAGACGATAACGGAAGTGCCAGTTCTGCCATGACACTTCACCATCTTTGATCGTGAAGCTTGGGCCATCAGGCTGCGATACGACGATTGGCTTCGTACCGGGGAGTGCGGGGCCGCCATCGTTGTCGTAGATACTGGTGTTGGTCGGCATCACAATATCGCCATAGTCGGTGACGCGCAAAACTTTCTTCGCGGCCATATCTTCAACAGTAAATATGCCGCCGATCTCGCGATCCATCGGATGCATCATGCCTTCGGTGTACATGCAACCGCCCCAGCCGATACGTCTTCCGTCCTGTTCCTTCAGTCCCACATAACCAGCTGCGGTCGCATAGCATTTGACAAGGTTCATGTCCGTGATGCCGCGCTTCTTAAGAGCGGCAATCACACGCGGGTCCTTCTTGATGATGTCGTTGAATTCGTCCTCCTCCGTTGAGGTGAACGGCGCCTGTTCGTCTTTTAGATCCTTGTAGTCGAGAACCTTCTTGGCCGCAATGTCTACGAGAGCTGCATAAGAGTGGCCGTTTTCATACAAAACGACATCGGCCTTGCGCTCAATCGGGTCACCGGGTTTCCATGCGAGCACATAACTCTTCTCGGGCTCATGTAGAAGGATGCTGGGGAAAAGTGTTTTCTCGTGGAGATGCCCTGCTTCGCGCAGCACCCGGTAGATCGTCCAATATTCGTCGGGAGTAAGGCTGTCGACGGGACTACTCACTTTCGGCTGCAGCGCATGAAGCGAAGCTGCTGAAGTGATGAGGGCAATAACGCATAGACAGCAAGCGACGACACGTGAAAACACTGGTTCCCTCCTGAAACTTGAAAAGCGGACATAGATTTTCCGGCCCAATCACTGAGGGAGACATTCGCGTATGAGAATCGGATAACTGAGCGCCAACGATGCGCGGAAAAGACGCGTTCCATAAGTAGGAACGGTAAGCTGGCACGGGGCTTTAGAAGCGTCGCGGCTTCGACCTGCAAATCAAGACAACGGGAATTGCGCTGGTGTGGCCCAACTATATACAAGGCATTGTTGAAGGTCAACAATTATGGATTTGTGTCGATACATGTGCCGGCGAATGGCAACCGCTGCATAAATGCGCTACTGGACAAGAAGCACGGCGGGGCCTGAGGTCATTCGTTGCTCCCGTCACTTAGGACAGCCTTTAATCCAATTAGGCGAAAAAAAGCTGCAGTCGAGTTGATCGACTGCAGCTTTGACGGATACTACAGGTCAGAACGAGTATTTGAGTTCGAACTGAATGTGGCGCTCCGTTGAACGGGTGCTTGTGATCTGACCAAAGTTGGTGTCGGCGATCTTATTGTCAGGATTGCCATAGCTGGCGATGTTAAATGCGTTAAAGAAGTCTGACCGGAACTGAACCTTGTTCTCCCTGAACACAGGAAAGCTCTTCTCCAGAGCCATATCAACATTGAAGAAACCAGGTGCGCGCAAGGTTCCCGGACGCACATTGCCGAAGTGGCTTTGCGACTGAGCGGCGTACACGCAGGGGATACCAAGCGAGTTAAGAGATTCATCCGACGCACAGGCGTTAACCATCGATGGGTCAGTCCCGAACCAATGTGCGACGGAGTGGCCCACAATTTTCACAGGAGCTTTCTGATCAGGCCGGGCTGCACCTGTATAGGCAAAAACCTTATTTGAGTAATTCGCGTTGGAAGTCACAGTTACAGGAAATCCGGAATACTTCACACTCGATCCACTAACTTTCCATCCTCCAAGTAACTCCTGCAGAACAAAGTTGGAGTTTGAACCGAACTTTTGTCCCTGTCCGTAGGGCAGACTATAGGTGCCCGTTGCGCTGAAGGCGTGGCGAACGTCAGATCCCGCGGGTCCCCACTCAGAAGCCAGGTCGTAGTAGTTCTGCTGGTAATACTGCTGAGCGGTGTTGCTGGTTCCATAGTAGCCAATGTCGTCTGTCAGCGACTTCGAGTACGTATAGTTGGCGGTGAGTTCGAAGCCCGCAGTGACGCGCTGCCGGAAGACTGCCTGCAAGGCGTTGTAACTCATGGCCGAATCAGAGGCAGTGATCTTTACGACTCCGCCCTGGCCGACCACGTTCGCGTAAGGAGCAGAAACGCCTGGCGCCGTGAGCTGGTTGCCGTAAGCCGGATCGGTAAGATGGTGGCCCACTTCGCCAACGTAGCCGGCCTGCAACGATGAGCTGTTGGTAAGTTGGTATTCACCCGTAAGTGAGAATTCCTGGATAGCTGCCGGACGAAGATTCTTTCTCCAGGCGTAGAACGTAGTAGTTGGTAAGATTGTGGTTGGGAAGCCATTGCTGGCCCTTAGAGGACTACCCGGAGAGTAAACCGTGCCTGTGTAGCTGGGCACCGAAGCAATGGTGTCGAAGTCATTGTGGAAGGGTGGATTCTGCGTCAAACGTAGATTAGCGCCCGTGCCTTCCAGGTAATTTGTAATGCCATAGCCGCCGCGTATCACAAAGCGCTGTCGTGGCTGGTAAGCGAACCCGATACGAGGCATGAAGTTGGTGTAGGTCGAGTCGTAGAGAGCGCGGCTGTTGCCATTCACACCAGCGTATTCAATAGCGCCCGTTGCAAGGTTGAGGTTGGCTTCCTTATTGTTCACTTCATAAATCGGTTGATCATATTCGTAGCGCAGACCGAGGTTCAAGGTTAGTTTGTCACTCACCTTGTAGTCATCCTGGGCAAAGAAAGCGTCGCGATACTGCCGCTGACCTGTCCGCCCAACAACCTGGCCTACGGCGGCTTCATACACCTGGTTAGTCAGGAAGTCAGCAAAGCCGTAAGTGGTGCTACTGGACAAGGGATTGGCAGTGAACTGCCCGGAGTAAGTGAAATAGCCCAGTTCCCCATTATTGCCTGGATAGAAGCTGTTTTGTTGATAACGGGTGATCTGGGCGCCGAACTTGAACAGGTGGCGGGACCTCTGCCATGTAAGGTCATCTGCATATTCATACACGTTGTCGATGAATATTTCCGGCGTTGGATTAGCACCTACACCACTTATCGTGCCAACACCGCTACCATTTGAGAAGTTCTGTTGGCTAAAACCAGCGGTTAACTGCGTCTTGCTGGGAATGCCCACAACGGAGTTGCCCTTTAGCCCGAATATGCCGCTGGGATCAGTAGTGACGCCGCTGTTGAAGCGAATGCGGGCGTAGGAAGCTCTGGCCTGATTAACGATGGACGACGATACACTTCGAGTCCAATCCAGTGTGAAAAGATGGTCAGGATAGTTTGATGCTGATGGGAACTCAACCGGAAGAGCTACCCTGGTCTGACCATTCTGCGCAATGCCTTGTGTATATCGACCCGAGACTACATCCTTGTCACGGAAGTGCCAATCCACTTTCGCATCAGCCTGATCATTTCTCTGGAATGTTCCATTCGGGCCAGAGAAATTGTTATTGATGCCCAGACTGTCTGTCGCTGCCTTATTGGGTAAAGGATAGGCTTCAGGATGTGCGAATAAATAAGCCGCAACAGGGTTCGTGATGGGCACCCGATTTCTTATATAGGGCACCGGTCCCGTCGCGTTCTGCGTGTTATACAGCTGGAACGGAAGAATAGAGAGATCGCCTGTCCGGAAGGCCGCGGGCGCTACGCTGAACGCTGTAGTCCCGCCCGTGTGCTCGCGGTAACCTTCGTAGTCGATAAAGAAGAAGAGCTTGTCCTTCAGGATCGGACCGCCGAGGGTGCCGCCGAAAATGGTCTGGGTGAACGGCTGGATCGGAGTGCCGGCATATTTGTTGGACCAGCTATTCGCATCCAGGTTGTAGTTCTCAAGGAAGCCGAAAGCACTACCGTGAAGACTGTTGGTGCCGCTCTTCATCACCATCACGACGTCTCCACCGTTCACATTGCCGAACTCGGCATTGGCATTGGAGGAAATAACACGAATCTGGTCGAGTGAATCCGGGCTCGGGGTGTAGCCAATGGTGTTATTCAGGTTTTCGTTAATTTCCTGACCGTCCAGAAGATAATTGTTCGATTGTTGCCGGTTTCCGTTCACGTTCGGGATGGTGTCGCCGCCCGTATCGCGTTCGGTGGATTCCTGGCCGCCAAATGCGCCATAGTTAGTTGCGACCGCTCCAGGGGTAAAAACAGTTAGCTGCGAAAAATCACGGCCATTGAGAGGAACGCTGTTAATGGTGTTCTCTGTAAATGTTTCGCCCAGGGTGGCGCTCTCCGTGTTCAGAATGGGCTGCAGTTGATCGGAGACATTGACCGTAGTCGTTGCGGCACCAATGCCAAGGGGGATATCAATCTTGGCCGTCTGGTCGATTTCGAGGGAGAAAGGGCCATAGCTGGCAGTGGTAAACCCTGCGGCTTCCACTGAGACTTTGTACTGGCCGATTTGCAGGAAGCGAATGGAATACTCGCCGCCGGCATTCGTTTTTGTAGCGGTGGCTACGCCTGTTGCCGCATTTGTGGCGGTGACTGTCGCGTTGGGAACGATAGCGCCGGACGAATCCGTAATGATGCCCCGGATGGCTCCCGTTACTGTCTGCGCCACACCTGCGATCGGTGCAGATAACAGCAACACTATTGCTGCTTGAGAAAGACGATTCGACATCCTTGCCTCCTGAGAAATTGGTTCATGGGAATCACATCTAACCTGGATTCTGCTTGCGTCTTTGCGGCTTTTGAGCTGGCGCGGAATGGCGAATTGAATTTGCCGTAGCGGCCCCGTAGTGCATGGAGCTCGCCCTGGCGAATAGCGGCAAGACAGTTTCTTTCACTCGCGCCCCTGAAATGCTGTACCGAAAAACCTTGCAACCAAGCTTTGTAAGAGATAGTTTAAAAGCCAGCTTTTGCATCACTTGAAGTTGGGATGGCTGAGCAGTCAAGATTCACTTAGTGTCGGACATCTTCGCTGCGGCCTGAATGATTGCGCAGAGGATTGCAGTGGTGCAGCAGTGAAAGTTGCTATGCGAGACATGCTACTACCAATGTCCCTGTTTGCAGCTACAGTTTTTATAGCTAATCGAAAGAATGTGTCAACGACCTGACTGATTCGCGAAAGTTGACCCATGCTGAAACTTTTTATAGTGTTTCTAGTCACCGCCACCGCCATCGCACAAACGGCGCATCCGATACTGACGGTAGGCTCTAACGCGCCAGATTTCTCACTGCCCGGTATCGACGGCAAAACACACAGGCTCAGCGACTACGCTTCGAGCCCGATCCTGGTTATAGTCTTTACCTGCAATCACTGCCCGATCGCGCAGATGTATGAACAGCGCATCCAGAAGCTTGCGACTGATTATAAGACAAAAGGCGTCGCTGTGGTTGCCATCGAACCCAACGACCCCGCGGCAATCCGAATCGATGAGCTGGATTCATCTGATGTCAGCGACAGTCTGGCAGAGATGAAGATCCGTGCACGATACAAGCACGTGGCTTATCCCTATCTCTACGATGGCGAAACACAGGCTGTCACCCGCGCTTACGGGCCGCAGGCTACGCCACATGTGTTTGTATTTGACCGGCAGCGCCACCTTCGCTACGAAGGCCGCATGGACAATAGCTATCGGGTCGAACAGGTGAAGACCGAAGACGCTCGGAATGCCATCGATGCACTTCTCGAACACCGGCAGCCAGCCATTACACACACCGGTACTTTCGGCTGCTCAACCAAGTGGAAAGAAAAATACGCAGGGAGAATTGAAGCACTCAACAGGTTGGATGCTCAGCCTGTAAGTGTGCAGCTTGTTTCAAAAAACGAACTGGCAAAGCTTCGAACTAATCCGACACACCACATGATGCTGATTGATTTCTGGGCGACCTGGTGCGGTGCCTGCGTGGTCGAGTTTGCAGACCTGCAGGATACTCTGAAAATGTATGGCGACCGGGACTTCTCGCTGGTGACCATATCAGCCAACATGCCTGACGAGAAGCCCAGCGTCCAACGTTTTCTTGAGAAGAAACATGCAACCAGCCGAAACCTGCTCTTCGACTCAGAAGATACAGCGTCGCTGCAGACAGCATTCGATCCCAAATGGGATTCTGCCGTTCCCTATACCATCCTGCTGGCAGCGGATGGAAAGGTGCTTTACAGGCAGCTTGGATCTGCCGACATCCTGCAACTGAGACGGACGATTCTTGCGAATCTTCCGTCGGACTACGCTGGCTTTAACCGGTATTGGCAAGAGAAGCAATAGCTGTCGAAGTTAGAGAAGAGTCGACCGCGACTGCGCATGATCGAGAGCAAAGCGCACAGCTCCAATTAATTGGGCATCTGCGCCCAACGCGCTTGTCGTGATCATCGGCTCCACCTGGGCGCTTCTCTGCGCAAGCAGCAACCTGGTTGCATCGCCGAGCGCAGGATGAACACCGACACTGCCGCCCAGCACAAAAAGCGGACAATTGAGTACAAGCGCCATGTTGAAAATGCCATAGGCAAGTGCACGTGCCGAGCGCTCAAGAGTCGCCTGCGCGAGCGCATCGCCTTGCACGGCGAAATCAAATATGCGTGTTGCTACAAGGTCCCTTGGCAGATCTGTCTCACTTGCAGACCAAGTGTCGCGCCATCGTGCCTTGATGCCTTCGCCACCAACGATTGACTCAAAAGCGCCCGGCATAGCGCGAGCGGAGGGCTCTTCTGATGCACCAGGGACAAGCATGTAGCCCACCTCACCGGCAGTCCATCCGCGACCACGAAACAATTTGTGGTCGATGACTATACCCGCTCCAACTCCTGTGCCAATCGCAAGAAAAACAAAGTCAGGCGCCTGCGTGGCTGCGCCGGTCCAGCTTTCACCGATAGCTGCGAGGTTGACATCGTTGTCGACGACCGCAGGAACACCGACGGCTGTTTCGAGCAGAGCACGCAGCGGCACATCTCTCCAGCCCATCAGGTAGGAAGTGGCGATGACCACACCCGATTCAACATTGGTGACACCGGGAGCACCGGCGGCAATGGCACGGAGGTTACCTCTTTCGATCGACGCCTGCTCAAGCAGAGTATTGACGCCATCGGCGATCGATTGGACAACGATACGCGCATCCGTGATGCCTGCGGTCGATGTTGACCATCGTGCCAGAATTATCCCCGTTGTATCTGCAAGCGCCAAGCGGAGATTGGTCCCACCGATATCTACCCCAACCACATAGCCGTGACCTAGGACAGGCAGAGGATGCCGCCCGCCTGTCGTGATCTTGTGGGCCTTCTGCTCTGACATATTTAAGGATCGCCTCAGATTCATTTTGTTCACACAGGTGCAGCGGAAATGTCGACTGCCTACTCTGCGATGGCGACCGACGGACTGCTGATGCTTTCCAATTCGCGACCCCGCGTTTCAGGAACGACAAAACGAACAAATAGTAATGTCACGATACAAAAGATTCCGTAGATCGCAAACGTCACCGAACTACCGGCGGTTTTGATAAGAGACAGGAAGGTAATCGAGACGAGAAAATTAGACGTACCTGAACCCAGCGTAGCAGCAGCAACCCCGCGTCCGCGTAATCGCAATGGAAAAACCTCCGCCACCAGTATCCAGGCAATCGGTCCCATGCTGAAAGCGAAACAGGTGATATAGACCATCAGGCAAATGGTCGCGAGCATGCCTGCTGACAGACCAAGAGCAGCCTGGTTATGAAACGAATAAGCCAGCACAAACAGCGAAACAGTCATCCCTCCTACGCCTGCATACAGTAGCGGCTTGCGCCCTACTCGATCGACTAGCACCAGCGCGATCACCGTGGCGAGCACATTCATGATTGCGACGAGCAGGGTCGCGAAGATAGCGTTCCTGTTCGAGGTGATTCCCGCCTGCGCAAAAATCTGAGGCCCATAATAGATGATTGTATTGATGCCCGTGACCTGCTGGAGGACAGTAAAGCCGACGGCGATAAAGAGTGAGGAGCGTACGCTCCTGTTCCATGGCGCACTCCAGCGCCGATCTACCTGAACCGCCAATCTCGCACGAATATCGTCCATCAGCAAGCGAGTGCCGGCGGCATCGGTATAGGTTCTTATAATTGCTTCTGCGTCGGCTGCGCGATCCTTTGAGACGAGCCAGCGCGGACTTTCCGGCAGCGTCAGAATCATCAGCAGAAAAACAACTGCGGGGATAGCGCCGAGGCCGAACATCCATCGCCATGCGCCCTGTCCGGACAGCCAGTATCCGACCAGATCTGCGAGGGCGATGCCAATCGTGAGAGCAAACTGGTAGAGGCTGATCAATGTTCCGCGTGACTGGGGGGGCGCTAGTTCGGAAACATAAACCGGAGCGGTGACCGAGGTAAAACCAATGGCGATGCCGAGGAGTGCGCGGGCGAAGATGAGTGTCGAAACATTCGGTGAAAGAGGAGCCAGCAATGACCCCACGATGAAAATAAGGCCGCCCCAGACGAGGGTTTTTCTCCGGCCAATGCTGTCAGCGACGGAGCCGCCAACAACAGCACCCAGCATGGCACCGACGAGCACGACACTAACGACCATCTCTTCCATACTGGTAGACAGCGAGAATGTGCTCCGGACGAAGATCAGCGCCGCAGCGATGATGCCCATGTCAAAGCCATAGAGAAGTCCGCCGAGTCCTGCGATAAACGAAACTCGACCGATAAAGCCCCGGTTGACTTGCGGTATTGCATGCAGTGGAGAATGAGACAAAACATCACCTCGCTCGAATGATAGCCTTATTCCAGAGTTTCTTACTAAGATTTACTAAGCGGAGCACTGGGACGAATGAGAGAGTTGAGCAAGCAGGAACCGCGATGGATTTCCGGCGTGGAGCCGCCCAAAGAATTGCTCTCCGCAACCGGCACGCAGGTGCTCGAGTATGAATGCCGCGAACAGCCCAAGCGCCTTCGCGAATTACTCGTGGCTTACAGGACGGATCCGCAATTGCGCGCACAGCTCAAGACCTTCCGCGAACTGGCATCCAGCAATGGGCCGGTCTTGTTTATAGGCATGGGGGCATCCTACTGTTCTTCCATTAGTGCAAGCACACTTCTGCAAACCAGGGGCAGACTTGCGTTCTCCGTGGATGCCGGTGAGTGGCTGCACTACTCTCGACCACTGTGGGACGACGCTGCGCTCTCGGTTCTACTGACCACTTCGGGAGAAAGCGCAGAACTGGTTGAGTTGTGCAAGCAGGGCGGCAACGAAAGACCATTGGGACTTATCTGCAACAACGAGGCAAGCACATGCTGGAAGCTGATCGGGCACAAGCTCCCGATTCTCGCTGGGCCGGAATACGGCAATGCAACGAAGACATATACTAACGCCACGGCCGCGTCGATCATCCTGGGCTCGGAGATGCTGGGCATCGCATGGGAACAGGACGCGGATCGCGTGGCTGATAGTTTTACCGCGGACCTCGAACGTTTATTCTCGCTGCGCCGCACCCTCGAAGAGTTCAACCGGGGAGCCGCGAATATCGAGATCATCGGACGCGGCGCGGCCTATGGCGGCGCCATCATGAGCGCCTTATGCATACGTGAGATGAGTGGTCACCGGGCCGCAGCCCATACCGGTGCGGGCTTCAAGCACGGGCCGATTCTTGATGTGGATGCGTCCCACCTCGCCATCATCTTTGCACTCGGGCGCGCTGCTGAATTGGGGCTGAAGCTTGCAAAGGAATGCAATCGGCGAGGAGGCAAAGTCATCCTGGTCGCAACAGAAGATCATGAACAGACTGCGAGTCTCCTTCCGATAAAGATCAGTGCCGTACCCGAGCCATGGGAAGGTATAACCTCTTTATTGGTACCGCAGGCACTTACATTGGCAATGGTCGAGCGAACCGGTTGCCGCCTGCCACCTCGGTTCCAATACGGCGTGATGGAGCAATGACGGACGCTGGAAGTGGCGAGCTATTTAGCCATGACTACTGCCTTCGGCTTTATCGATTCGCGAGCATCAATTCTCATGTATGGCGGTTCACCCGAATTTGCCGTAATCACTTCGCCTGTCTTCTCATTCACGGTGATCCCGTAGGGACTCACGCCTGCGCCAATAGTCCTTGCAATGACATTCCTGGAGCCATCGATAACCGTGATACTGTTGCCATGCACATTCGCGACATAAACCACATTGTCTCGTTCATTCACGGCAACAGCCTGCGGATGCTCTCCCACGCTGAGGGTTGCTAGCACTCTATTCTTCTCGCCGTCGATGACAGTCACACTCTCGTCGGCATAGTTCACGACGTATATCCTGTTAGTTCGACTATTAATCGCGACCGCGCAAGGGTAACTGCCTGTTTTGATAATCGTCGATGCATGCGACGTTTCGTCATAAGCGACAACGTCCGCATGGCCGATGCGGGTAACGTAGAGGCGGCCGGTGGCAGGATTTCTGGACATTGCCCACAGATGCATTTCTCCCATCGGCAACTTGCTGAAAGTACGTAATGCGATATTTAGAACAGTCAACGAAGGGCTTTCGTAGCTCATCAAGTAAAGCGTTCCAGCGGCTGAATCCAGCGCCATGGCATCCGCTGACACGGCCTTCAGCGAGGACACAGTATTATCTGCGCCGTTGATGATCTTGAGATCGTTGCTGTAGACACTCGAGACAAAGACCTGGTTAGTTCGTTCGTCAACAGCGATGGAATAGGGGAGTTTATCGACGGGGATCGTAGCCAGCACCCGGTCCGAATTGCCATCCACAACGCTCACGCTGCCGCTGTCGTGGTTTGCCACGTACACCCGACCTGTTGCAGCGTTGACGGCAATGGCTATAGGGGCTCGCCCGACGGCAATAGACCGGCTGGTGTGGCTGCTTGCAGCAACCACAGATATACTTCCGCGAGGGGTATCGACGACATAAGCTTTCAATGAAGCTGGATTAAAGACGATAGCGTGGCTTGATATGATGCCACCCTCTGGGGATGCATGCTGTGCCACTGCCGCGCCGGACACAAAGATAGAGAGAGCGATCAAATGCATTGCCTGCAGAAGGAATCGCAGGCAGCCCTGCACTGATCTAAGGCGCGCTGATCCATGATGCTTGGATCCATTATGGCGAGAAGTTTCAACGATCATTGGTCCCTTTCGTTAGCATCGTCGATCTGTAATCTTTAGGTAGCAAACTCGGACAAATACTCGCTGCCACCTTCTTCGCTTGCGGAACTTCCTAATGATTCTTTAGTATTCTCTCTGGACGCCGCAAGGTGCAAGCGCCATCTCCAACATCCAGTGGTTTCGATTGCTATCGACCTCAAAGTTTGGCCGTGGCGCGAAGTGTGACAAGCGTATGTTCATTGAGGGTTATGATGCCCACCCGGAAAAGTTTTGCAGGCCGTTTGCTCTGGATCGCGCTGGCGTGCGCCATCCTCTTCAATTCTGTCTATGTGCGCGCTCAATCGTTGCACCCTAGATTTCGCGTCGTAGCGATCGCGGAGCAGGGCGGTATTCACAAACCATATGTGGATGCAGCGAAGGTGTGGCTCGCTAAGGAAGCGGTCAAAGACAACTTTTCCATCGACTACATCGAGAATACTGATCAGATAGACGATGCGTTTCTATCCCGCTATCAGTTATTCATTCAACTGAACTATCCCCCGTATGCATGGACTCCGACCGCTGTGAAAGCCTTTGAGAAGTATATTGACGAAGGTCGGGGTGGCTGGATCGGCTTTCACCACGCAACACTGCTCGGTGAATTCGACGGATACCCGATGTGGCCCTGGTTCTCACGTTTCATGGGCGGTATTCGTTTCAAGAATTACATTGCGACCTTCGCGACGGGCAAGGTGCGTGTCGAAGATCGAGCGCATCCTGCGATGAAAGATCTCGGCGATTCCTTCACAATTGAAAACGAAGAGTGGTACACCTACGACAAGTCACCAAGGTCTGAGGTCCATGTCCTGGCCAGCGTAGATGAGGCGAGTTATTCTCCGGCGACAGCTCTCAAGATGGGCGACCATCCTGTGGTGTGGACCAATGACAACTACAAGGCACGAAACATCTATATCTTCATGGGCCACCATCCGGAGCTTTTTCAAAATAAGGCTTACACCACCCTGTTTCATAATTCCCTCTTGTGGGCGGCCGGGCAATGAATCCACGCCTCGCGCCACTTCTTATCCTGTTAATTGTGGCCTTCCAACCTATCGGCTTAGCACAGGAGCCTCGCTTTCATGTGCTCGCCCTTTACTCTACAAATGTCGAATCTGATCACGTCGACTTTGCTAAGCAGGCCATAACATTTTTCGGCGACCAAGCGAAGAAAGATCACTTCGATTTTCAGGCCACGACCGACTGGGACGCTTTGAACAGTACCAGCCTTGCGAAGTACCAGGTTGTACTCTGGCTGGACGATTCGCCGCATACCGCGTCTCAACGGACCGCTTTCGAGGCGTACATGAATCACGGTGGGGGGTGGATAGGCTTCCACGCTGCGGGCTATAACGACGAGAGCACCCACTGGCCCTGGTTCGTTGAATTTCTGGGTGCTGTTTTCTATGGGAATAGCTGGCCGCCACTCCCGGCCCGGATCGATGTCGACGACCGCACACGTGCGATGACCAGGCGAATGCCGGCAAGCTATATCGCTCCCGCGAATGAGTGGTACAGTTGGAAGCCCGACCCTCGTGACAACAAGAACATCAGGGTCCTGGCCACTCTCGATCCTGCGAATTATCCAATTGGGTTGAAAGATACGCTCACAGGAGGAGATATTCCCGTTGCCTGGGCAAACACCAGGTACAGAATGGTGTATTTGAATATGGGCCACGGGGATAAGATTTTCGACAGCGCTATTCAGAACATTTTCTTTGAAGATGCGCTGCTGCAGTTGGGTGAAGGCAGATAAGATTCTGGAGCATTTCGATGAGAGGTGCCGGGCCGCTCTTTGAGATTGCTTATTATGTGAGTTGTACGACCTGACGCCTAGTTCATCGAGTTGAATTGAAAAGAAAACAAATTGCGATCGGCCGACCATCTGTACTGCGCCACACGAATGCTCTCAGTATCCTGAAGCTGCTTCGTGAGACAGGGTCCTGCTCCCGGGCAGACCTGGTGCGCGCTTCTGGCCTCAGTGCGCCCACTGTTACGAATGTGGTGAAAGACCTGTCGGCCGCCAACCTCGTTGAACCTTTGGGCGAGGGGGAATCCAGTGGCGGCCGTCCTCCCGACATGATTCGCTTCAAGTCGGAGCGAGGCTGCATGCTTGCCGTTGAGATAACTGCCGGCCGCATCCTTTACCTGCTGGCAAATTTAAACGGCGAAGAGATCGACACTTATGAAACCTCGCTGGATAGACAGGAGACCACTCCATCGGCGGTTTGCGGCTATATCGTAGAAGCTGTCCGCCTTCTCCTGCGCCGGCAGAAAATGACGAAGGACCAATTACTGATTTTGGTAGTCGGCGTCCCTGCGATCACGAATGTGGATGATGGCGTCGTACTCGCGATAAGCACCCTTCAGCAATGGAGATCGGTACCCTTACGGGCAATGCTAAATAAGGTGGTAGCGTGCCCAGTGATCGTGGAGAACGATACGAATCTAGCCAGCCAGGGCGAACATTATTGCGGAGCGGCGAAGAACGAAACGGATTTCATCTTCATCAGCATTGGAGCGAATGTTGGCGCGGGTATAGTTCTAAAAGGCAGCATTCATCATGGATCGCAATGGTCTGCAGGAGAAATCGGCTATCTGCGACTGCCAAATACATCTCGCAAGAATCCGACGATTCATGAATTCGGCGAACTGGAAACCGTGCTGTCGAGCTCCGGCATTGAGGCTAGTTGGGCCGAACACACAAAGAAGAGCAAAGAGGCCAGGCACTTGCACGCTCGGGCCATTCTCGATTTGGCCAAAGCCGGAGACAAGCGCGCAGAGCGCATTGCTCAGCAAAGAGCCAGCATCGTCTCAGACATCATCGTAAACCTGTCACTGGTGTTGAATCCGAATCTCATCGTGATGGGCGGGGAAGTTGGCAGTCATCCGGAACTCATCCGGCTGGTGAATAAACAGCTGGAGGGCAGTGAATTTGCAGTTACCCGAATAGAGGCAGGTTTGCTCGGGGCCAGGGCGGTATTGTGGGGAGCTATCGCGTCGGCGCTGCAGAATCTTCCTGGCCTCCTGCTGCCGCAGCCCCTGATCTAGACGCGAACACTTACTAGTTATGAGGGAGACTTACAGCGTATAGATACCAGGCTGCATGAGGCAGCCATTCCTCTGTCCATCGCCAATCCTCATCCTGACCAGTCACGGCAAAACCTTCATTGAAGGCGATACCGTCTTCGTCGGCGCTGGCAGCAGTGATGCCGTTAATAATCGCGCCCGGTGCGCTCGTATACTTATACGACCGAAAGAACATATAGGCCGCGTTGCCATGGCCACTACCCATCAACATACACGCGTCAAATGGATTACGACCAAGAATCCAGTGCAGTTGATTCCATGCATAATCCTGTAACTGCTGTTGAAAAGCTGGGTCGTTATCAAACAGCGGGGCAGCCAGACGTGCCGCGGCAGCGAGTGATCCTAACCGCGCGTTCTCACCCTGCCACCACGGCGCTGCTTCTGTGTCATGCGGAAAGAAAAAGGCTGTACGCACCGATCCATCGCCCATGCGCACCAATTGCCGTGCGTACCCAAATGGATTGTTCACTTCGCGCGTGATGGAGAGTTCGAAACGCAGAGAACGCACGATAGCTTCGCGAACTATCTTCTTCTGTGACGGCGAAGCTATCGCTGCATACTCTATCAAACTCACGACCGGAAGACCGGCATCCGATGGATGAAAGAAAGGTCGACTTGTCTCGTTCGCACGCCAGGAACCGGGATGGTTTCCAGTTGTCGTAAGCCGCGACATCAGGCTCCCGGCGCGCTTATCCGCCGCAGCCAGGTACTCGGCCCGATGATCTGCACGGTACAGATAAGTGGCAGCCATGAGCGCACAATAATCATCCAGAATATTCTCCTTACCGTCGCTCACCAGCTCTACATTGTGCAGTTCAAGAAATGTAAATGCATCTTCCGCTGTCTTTAGATAATCGGCGCGGCTGATCTCACCGTTGATGGGCATCGTGCTTGCCAGCGCGAGCGCAGCAATCGCCATTCCGCCACCCGAGCGATAGCTGGCCTCGTAGGCATGGGGGCCATCCACCTCACCAATGTGCTCGGTCGAATCGGAGGCATTCTTTTTTATCTGTGTGCGCGTATTTGGATTACCGATGATGCGATCTTTCGCCAATTTCTCTCGCCCCGGGGCTGAGATCGTCTCTAGAAATGAGCCGCCAGGACGCTTCAGGCGAACGAGGAAGTCTGCCCCATAAAGACCCTCGTCGAGTAAACGTCGCTCGTACTCCGTGAAGTCATCATCGTGCCGAGCAAGAAGGAGTTGGTAGCTTTGAAGCAATGTCCATGCGACCAGCGGCACCTGCTGAGGGTTGAAATATGCGGTTGGATTCTGATGAGAGAGGTGAATGCCGTAGTCGCCCGTCGCGTCGTACCAGCCCCCGCGAAGATCGACATAGCCACTCCGGTCGGGCATTTGTAGATGGCGATCAGCCTGGTCAAAGTCGCCCGTCGAGCGCTGTCCCTTAAAGTAAAAGATGACGTTAGAGAGAGTACTACGCTCGAGCAAGTCGCGTTCGATGGAGAAGGCGCAGGTCAATATTTTGCCCCCGGGTATTTGCGCTTCGAGGTGGTATTCGCCCGTTGTTTGCCAGGCTGAAAAATCAGCTACCCAGAAGACGCGAGTACCCCAGCGGTCAACCCCGCCTGCACTTTTGAATGTACCTTTAAAGACAGATTTCCCGCTTGCCTCATCAACCAGCGTGAAGGTAACCGGGACTTCGCGAATATTTACTGTCTTATCCATGACCGCGAACGCCTGCTTGGTCGCCGTCGCTTCGTAGCCCACATGGTCGACTACAAGATGAACCTGCGCCGAGGCGGCGAGGCTAAGCAGCAGGGCAACCGAACACGCAGAGGCTATTGCAGAAAAACCTTTAATTTTAGGGCCTCGCTTACCGGAAACTTTGCGATGATGAATCATCGCACGCGGGCTTATTTTTAGTCATTAAGAAAGCTGAACCAAAGGGAGGCGATTTGAAATTTTCAGGATGCATCGGCCGAATGAAGACTAGAGTTCTAAGGGCATTCGTCTCTCTCATATTCACCACCGGCCTCATGCCGGTCATTGCATCCGGCGCTGACCATAGCGCAGTCATAGCGGCGTACTTTTTCCCTCGCGATACCGTTCTAACGGCGGACCAGGTGGATGTCACAAAGCTCACCCGCATCAACTATGCATTCTCAAATATCGACGGCAGCCGCATGGTGGAGGGCTATCCAAGCGACGCGCAGAACTTCAATGTCCTAAACGGGCTCAGGTCTAGAAATCCAAATCTCACGATCCTCGTCTCGGTCGGCGGCTGGCTGTGGTCGACAGGTTTTTCGGACATGGCACTGACTCAGGCCAGCCGATCAACCTTCATCCAGAGTGTGGATGACTTCGTGACGCGCTACAAGCTTGATGGCCTGGATGTTGACTGGGAGTATCCGGGGCTTGTTGGTTCCGGCCATACCTTTCGCCCTGAAGATAAGCAGAACTACACCTTGCTGATGAAGGAACTACGCACTCGCTTTGATGCGATGCAGAAGCGACTCCACAGACAACTGTTTATCACGATCGCTACAGGAGCTTCTACTGAAGTGCTCGACCACACGGAGATGGCTGAGGTGCAGAAGTATGTCGACACCATAAACCTGATGGCTTACGACTACTACGAACCTTCCGACGACAAGATAACCGGCAATCATGCACCGCTCTTTACCGATCCGATTGATCCAAAGAAGGTTTCCGCAGACGAATCGGTAAGAGAATACGAACGAGCTGGCGTGCCTGCGTCAAAACTGGTCCTTGGTGTTCCGTTCTATGGTCATAGTTGGGGGGAGGTTCCATCAACAGCGAATGGTCTGTTCCAGCCCGGAAAACCAGTGCCGAATGCTTACGCAAATTATGCCGCGATCTCCACAACGATGATCGATAAAGGCTTTACCCGCTACTGGGATAAAGCATCTGCGGTGCCGTATCTCTACAGTTCGTCGAAACAGATTTTCGTTTCCTATGAAGACCCAAAATCGCTCGCCGCCAAGTGTAAATATGTCTTGGTTCATCATCTTGCGGGAATGATGTTCTGGGATTACGGCAGTGATCCTTCAGGAACCTTGTTGACAGCTATCGATACCGGGCTTCTGATTTCTAAGTCAAAACTCACGACCGGCGGCAAGTAAATGCATCCCGTATCGAATGCTGTCCCATCCGGCGAAACACGGAGTATTACTTCAGGGCGTATCGCTTCCATTGACGTCTTCCGCGGGCTGACGATGCTCGTCATGATCTTCGTCAATGACCTGGCAGGCGCCTCTGGTCTGCCATGGTGGACGTATCACGCTCATGAGCAGCAGGATGTGATGACATACGTCGACATGGTATTTCCATTCTTCCTGTTCATCGTGGGTATGTCGATTCCCCTTGCAGTTGCCCGGCGCTTAAGCAGAAATTCTTCTTGTTCGGCATTATGGCTGCACATCGGCCTGCGCTCCGTGGGCCTCATCATTCTCGGTCTGATTCTGGCCAATGCAGAAAAAGGTGACCCTGTACGAATGGGACTGCCACAGGCCGCCTGGGCACTGCTTGGCCTGGCTGGCGCTATCCTGCTTTGGCTTGTGCCTGATCGCGACACGCGCCATGCTCGAATCTACCTCGGCCTGCGTGTCGCCGGACTCGTTCTGCTTCTGGCCGTCTTCGCTATCTTTCGACGCACCACGGAGAGCGGCACCGCCGGCTGGATCGACGGATCCTATCCGGAAATTCTTGGCTTGATTGGCTATAGCTATCTAGCCGTAATGATCCTGTATATACCGACGCGCCGCTGGCTGTGGGCGCCATTTGCATGGTTCGTAGTGCTGACCGCATACTGCGCGCTTTTGACTGCGCGTATCATTCACCTGCCCAACCATCTTCCCCATTACCTCTGGCCTTTCAGCACAGGGGATTCGGCGTCCATCACCATGGCAGGTGTAGTTACATCCACAATCTTTCTAGGGAATCATCGCTGGCATAGTCTCAAAGAAAAAATGTGGCTGGCCTTTGGCTTCGCGGGGCTTACGCTGATAGCAGCATGGCTGCTGGTCCCTTTGGGTATCTCGAAAATCCGTGCAACACCGACGTGGTGCCTGGCAAGCATCGGCGCCAGTGTGCTCTTCTTCATGCTGCTCTATTGGATCTGCGATGTGAAAGGACGCACGCGCTGGGCCGCGCTGGTAAAACCGGCCGGGGAGAATACCCTCCTCACTTATCTGCTGCCCGACATTTACTACTATCTCACTGCTCTCGTGGGCTTTACTTTTTTTGACAGGCACTTCAATTCCGGTGCCGCAGGGGTTGCCAGTGCCATAATCTTTACACTAATGATTCTTGCAGTCTCGACGCTCCTGACCCGTTTGCGAATCAGGCTGCAACTCTAACCAATGCAATTCACCAGCTTCGGCGTCAGGCTCTTGAGTTCCAACCAGCGAAACGAACTGTCTTTGCAGTAACGTAAAGGTGGTAAGCATAATTTCTTCCAGATATCGTTCGAGCGTGACCATTATGCCAGACATCTGCCGGCCGATCCGGCTTGTCAGATACTCGTGAATAGAGGCGATAGCCGGTGCCTCTGACCTCTCCTCCACACACGCTCGCGGCATGGGACATCGGTATTGTCTGCATTTACCTGGTGGGAGTTACGCTTTTCGGCCTGAGTTTCCGTAAGAGCGACCGCTCACTCAAGAGTTATTTTCTCGCCAACCGCACAATTCCCTGGTGGGCCATCTCACTGTCGATCGTTGCGGCCGAAACTAGCACGCTCACCATTGTAAGTGTGCCTGGCCTTGCATATGCAGGTAGCTGGTTATTCCTTCAACTTGTGCTTGGCTACCTCCTGGGTCGGATACTCGTAAGTATTCTGTTCCTGCCTCGTTATTTTCGAGGCGAGCTACTCACCGCCTACCAGGTCATAGGCGAGAGATTCGGCGCACGGCTTCATCAGATGACCTCGATGCTCTTCCTGATTCTGCGTGCCGTGGCAGAGGGCGTTCGTGTCTTCGCTGTCTCGATCGTCATCAGCATCGCCATCGGTACGGGCGATACTCTTTCGATAGCTATCATTTGCGCGTTGACCCTGCTTTACACGTTTGAAGGGGGTATGCCTGCAGTCATCTGGACGGACGTAATCCAGATGATGCTCTACATTGGCGGGACTCTTCTCGCGGTAATTCTGCTTGGACATCTCGTGCCGGGCGGCTGGCATGCGATACACGCAGCAGCTGCCGCCGCAGGCAAGTTGACGGTCTTTCACTTCGCATTGAATATGACGGAGGCTTACACTTTCTGGGCGGCCGTGCTCGGCGGTAGCTTCCTCACCATGGCCAGCCACGGTACCGACCAACTCATGGTTCAGAGGCTTCTCTCCGCGCGCAACCTCCGGGACTCGCGTCTTGCATTGCTATCGAGCGGCCTCGTCATACTTCTGCAGTTCACACTTTTTCTTTTGATCGGAACAGGTCTCTACTATTTCTACGGCAACGGAACTCACATGGCGCCGGATCGTGTATTCCCGCAATTCATTGTGCGCGAAATGCCCGTTGGCGCTGCCGGGCTTATCGTCGCGGCCATCCTGGCTGCAGCTATGTCAAACCTTAGCGCCGCTGTTAATTCTCTTAGCTCGTCAAGCATGGTGGATTTCTATCTTCGATGGCGACCGACCAGTAGTGATCGTGAGAGAGTTCGTGCGTCGCGCCTGCTTACGATCTTCTGGACCGCGCTGCTTTTTGTACTTGCCCTTTCATCGAATGGGGGTGGTCACGTTGTCGAAGTTGGCTTGTCGATCGCGTCGGTAGCTTATGGCGCTCTACTTGGGGTCTTCTTGCTCGGCACACTTAATAAACGCGCGACGGAAGTTGGCGCGATGATCGGTATGATAGGCGGTCTTGTCCTTAATATTGCGATATGGCGACAGAGCCATGCCCTTCATCTTGCAATGATTGGCTTCGCACTTACCATCCCGAAGATCGCATGGACATGGTACGTCCTTATAGGCTCGGTCGGAACGTACATACTGGGGAGCGTAGCGAGTCTCTTGTTTAAAGCTTCGGGAAAGAAGGTGATCCGTTGATTTCCGCGTCTGTCCACTTGCCGTTCCTGACAAAAGCATGGCGAATGCTTCATTCGAAGACTTACTTATCTGCTGCATTCGCGCTTCTTTATTTAGGCCTGCCCAGCGGTGCGCAGAGACTAGCATCGGCTGATGATCTGTCGACACTGGGTCATCGCCATGCCCCTTTGATGGCAAACACCGAACTGCCGATCGATGGAGCAGCTATCAAAAGCGCAATAGAAACTGCGATCCGCGAACATAGAATGCCGGGCGCCGTCGTCCTCATCGGCCATCAAGGAAAAGTGGTTTTTCGCGAAGCTTACGACATGCGTTCTATCGAACCGCAGCAGGAAGCCATGACGATCGACACGGTGTTCGACATGGCATCTTTGACCAAGCCGTTGATGACCGCGACAGCAGTTATGCAACTTTTCGAGCAAGGCCGGTTGCGCCTGGATGATCCAGTGGCCACTTACCTGCCGGCGTTTGCCGCACACGGTAAAGACGACATTACCATCCGAAATCTGCTTAACCATTACTCTGGACTACCTGCGGATCTTGATCTCAGCGAGGCATGGACAGGCAAAGACGAAGGTTATCGCAGAGCTATGGACAGCACGCCGGTAACTGCACCTGGCGTACAATTTCGTTACAGCGACATCAACTTTATCGTCCTTGGCGCCCTTGTCGAGCATATCTCCGGCGAGCCGCTTCAACTGTATGTCGCCAAACACATCATCGATCCACTCTCTCTCAAACACTCAGGCTTCTTACCCTCGACTAAAGAACCAAGTCTAATAGCGCCTACCCAGTATGACGAACAGCATCACATGCTGCGCGGAGTCGTACACGACCCAACCTCCCGCCGAATGGGCGGCGTTGCAGGTCATGCAGGATTTTTCAGCACCGCTGATGACGTCTCGACTTATGCGCAGAGTTTGCTCGACAGGCTTGCAGGCAAGCCGAGTCGTTTTCCGCTCAAGCGGATCACACTTCTCAAAATGACGTCGCCGGGAACGCCCGCAACAGGCACGGCTTTACGCGGCCTGGGCTGGGATATCGAGTCTCCGTTTTCAAGTAACCGTGGCGAGTTGTTTCCCGTTGGATCCTTTGGCCACACCGGCTTCACGGGGACGTCGCTCTGGGTAGACCCATCCAGCGATAGCTATGTCATTGTTCTATCCAACGCTGTGCACCCTGACGGTCCAAAAGGTATGACGTCAGTTCGCGCCACGATCGCAAATATCGCGGCAACCAGTTTTGGCATTCATTCGGATACCGGTGCGCTTGCGGCGACTCTCACGGGCTACAACGAATCCCTAACAGGAATGCGCCGCTGGACAAGCCGCAATTCAAATGTTCTGAACGGCATTGATGTGCTTGAACAGGATCACTTTGAGGCATTAGCGTCCCTTGCTAAGTCTCATGGAGGCCAGCTTCGCGTAGGCCTTCTCACTAATCAGACAGGGCTCGATCAGAATGGAAATCGAACGATAGACATTCTCGCGAAGGACGCGGCGAACGCTGTACCTGGGCTCAAGCTGGTCACACTATTCAGCCCTGAACACGGGATTGCAGGCTCACTTGATCTAAGTGATATCGCGGATTCAACCGACAAAGCTACAGGGTTGCCGGTGATTAGCTTATACGGTTCGACAGATGCGGAGCGAAGGCCATCGCGGGACGAACTCAAGAAACTGGACGTAATTGTCATCGATCTGCAGGACGCAGGTGTTCGCTTTTACACTTACGAAACAGTCCTGCGATACTTCCTCGAAGCCACCGCGAAAAGCCACACGACTATACTCCTGCTCGATCGGCCAAATCCGCTCGGGGGCTCTTTTGTCCAGGGTCCGCTTTCCGAGCCGGGCACTGAAAGCTATGTAAACGTGGCACCCATTCCGGTGCGTCATGGTATGACCCTCGGCGAACTTGCGCTGTGGATGAATGGGACACTCGACCTGCATGCTCCATTGAGCGTAGTCGCTATGCAGAACTGGCAGCGGGGCGATTGGTTTGATTCGACGGGACAAACCTGGATCAATCCTTCGCCTAACTTGCGAAGCTTGACCGAAGCCACCCTCTATCCCGCCCTAGGTTTGATCGAAACTACAAATGTCTCGGTTGGCAGAGGTACAGATACACCATTTGAGTTGTTAGGGGCACCATGGATCAACGGGCGACAGCTAGCGCAGGCGCTGAATGCTCGCGACCTGCCCGGAGTGCGTTTTGTTCCAATTGCGTTCACTCCCGACAAACCCTATCCGTACGCGGGACAGCTTTGCCACGGCGTTAATTTACTAGTAACTGCAAGAAACGACATCGACTCCCCGGAATTAGGGCTGGAGTTAGCTTCTGCCCTAACAAAGCTTTATCCGGGGTACTTCCAATTATCCGGAATTGCACGGCTCCTTGCCAACAGCAGCGTGCTTGAGGCTTTGAAAGCTGGAAAAGATCCACTCCGTCTACAGGAGGAATGGCAAGCAGACCTCAGTCGATTCGAAGAAGAGCGCAAGCCATATCTCCTGTACGGCGAGCCGAAACAGGTTAACTAGCTGGTTCCTGGTTCTGGTCAGGCAGACGCACAGCGAAGCGATGCTGTGGCGTGGGCGCTGCTGGATGAAAGCAGCTGATGGACTGACTTGAGATTTGCGTGGCAAGCTTGGTCATGCACTGCTCAACGGTGTTGCGAACAGCATGCGCTTCTCCAAGCGCTCGCAAATTCAACAGTAACTTATGTTGCGCAGCCGGCGATGCATCAAGATTTCCATCGACCGTTAGCTCCTGTCCGTTGCCACACGTCGCGGCCTTCACAAATCCCGATTCGCATTGCATGATCGCTTTCATGTGGACGATGCGGATGCCTTCAGCTGTCAGCTCTTCATCGAGTTGGTCAAGAAAGGGGCCAAGCAATGCGGCAGGTGTGGATGGGAATATTGCATCAATTTCGGCACTGAGATTCAGCCACACCAGCGCAGCTTCAGCTCTCGCGTACCGCTGATAATCGATCTCCAGTATCTGGCTGCCTGCTCTGATTTTCCCGGAGAGAACTTCGTCAAGCCACGCTGCCAGCCCCTGTTCGGTGGCAGCACTTAATTGGCGCACATCCGACTCCTGCGCGTATCCGGATAGGTCGGGAATATCCGGGTACAAATCCGACTTTGTGAAACAGAGAATATCCGCTTCTTCGAGCTGTTTGATAAATAGATATCTAAGATGCTCATTGGCATCCGGTCGCAATAGTTCGACCGCACGCGAAGGATCAACGAGCACTGTAAACGGAGCTGTCTCAAACCCGGCATGCGCGCGCAGCGGCTGAAGCGTAGTTGCCGAGATATCCGTACAGCTTCCGACTGGCTCGGCGAAAATAACGTCTGGAGAAAATGCGGCTAGTTCTTGAAGGACAGTCGACAGATCGGAAAACCTGCAACAGAAGCAGCCACCTGTCACTTCCGCATGGATCGACCCTTGAAGCTGCGCGAACTCCGCATCGACCAGCGAACTTCCCTGATCGTTCAGGATAATGGCGCTGCGCATCTTTCTCCTGCCGAGTTCTTTCGCGGCCGCCAACAGGAGAGTCGTCTTGCCGGCGCCGAGAAATCCGCCAACTACGACAACTGTCGGCTTATGGATGGGCAGTCCCGAAGTCATCCCTCAACATCCAGGTTGATAGCGCCGCCGGGCACAAGCGTCATGGTCTGCTCCAGCGTCACAATCGATCGTCCCTCATCAGTCCGCAGCGCATGTGCGCATTGTCTTCCCTCATATTCGACAGATGATGACTTACCAGTACCACTTATTTCTATCGAGCGGCAGAGAAGCTTTCCTGAAAGTACCTGGATGCTTAGCCGCCTACCCTTCCGCCTAAGAGACGAATATGAAAAAGTTCCCCACCCCGTGCCGTTTGACCAGAAGCATTTGAATTCTTTGTGCGGCACGCGCGGAGCCGCAATAACGGCCGACCGGCTACCATCATATTCAAATCCGCTAAGCGCGACGACGCTCGTCCACGAGGCCATTGCACGAGCATAGTGATGGCCACATTCCGCCTCATCCCATGGGTTGCGCTTGATCCCATCGTAGCGGCTCCTTAGATTCTGAATATACTCAGTGCCCTGGGCCGCCATTCCGTTATAGAACATCAACGCCGCGACGGAATACTCCAGACCAGTCCAAGCTTCGGCGTAGTAAGGAAATGGGATCTCAGGACGTTCGGACTTTCCGTAGTCACATACGACAACGGCAGCTTCATCATTCAAGGCATAGGTGCGCTGCACGGAATCATGATCCACGAGAGTGCGCTTGTAGTTATAGCGATAAATCGATTCAAGCGTAGTACGCATATTGTCGGGAGATACCAGCGGACCCAGCCCCCCTGCGTAAGCGAGATACTGACCCAGCAGTTGGTCAATAAGGCATCCACCACCCACTTGGTATTCCGGCTTCTCTGTGTTTTCGCTGCCAAAGCCACTGATAAGCTGGGGAGCTATCTGGTTCTTATGAAAGCCACGCACCTGCTGCAGGTAATACTCTCCCTGGAAGAGGTTTTCGTCAATCCACTTACTGCCCTTCAGGAAGAGCTCGTGATAAAAGGCTGCAGATGTATCGTCACCCACTGATCGCGCCATTTCCTCTGCTGCACGCAGGGCGCCGAGATAGTAAATACCGCCAAGCGGATTAGGACCGTAAAACTCAACATCATAAGTTGTGTGCTGGACCCCATCGAACACGCCGCGGCGTGAAGGATCCCATCCGCCACTTATCCATGAAAATTCAATTGCTTTCTTTATCCGTGGCCACATCCTGATGAGCCACGCTTTGTCTCCGCTAAGTCTCCAGTCAAGATAGGCATGAAGTATTTGGCCCATCTGGCCATCGGCCGCAGCTATCTTCCAGCGGTCTTTTCCATCCGGCAGCAACTGGCGGAATCGCATCCCACCTTGCTCGTCCATGCTGTAGCCAAAAGCGGCTTCTCTTAGCGACCGCGCATAAGTCGGAAACAGAAAGGTTGTAGCTGTCTCGTAATTCCATACATGGGTGCAATTGCCGAAGCAGCAGCCCCATTTGTCGTCTGAACCTTCAAAGCCATGGAACGCCCCATCCGCCGTGCGGAAACAAGTGGTCGAGGCAAGCGTGGAAAGGTTTGCGCTCGCCGCCTCCTTGACGACGTCAGGAATTGTGCTTTCTGCAAACGCATCCGCAAAAAGCTTCGTGCGTTGCTCAAGCTGTGGGAGATGGATCGCGGTATAAGTCGCTGCATCCCATGCATCCCTGAAGCGTGAACTGTAGTAGTTGCCGATGATGGTATCGGCGCCCCCTGGGGGCGAATCCCATCCACACCAGCCCGGTGTGCGATTCGGGAAATGCCACGCCAGCAGAAAAGTTATGGATGCGGATCCTCCGGCCGGAATCGTCTGCTGCTGACAGAGCGCACCAACCTGGTTCCGCGATGTGGGCTCATCATCGAGACTTCCGTTGCGCGAGAACCTGTCCCAGAAAAGCATCGGCGCATTCCACCATCGACCTTTTGGCCATCCGCGCCAACTGGTCGTCTGGCCGCCGGGAGCTTCCATCACAGCGAGCACAAAGCTGCCATATCTGGGATTCTTTCCCGCTATGCTTGGGTTACTCATAAATAACCCTTGCAGGGCAGGGTCTTTTCGATAGTCATTCGCCCGTGCATCGGGTTTGGCCGAACTGCCTTTTGCCTGAGAAGCATCTTGCACCGGGTTGTCGATCGAGAATGCAATGCTTACTTTCGCCGTTGCCTGGCCGGTATTGCGCACGCTGTAGCGGAGAATGGCTACAGGCAGTCCCGATTCGTCTGGGTCATGCGGGATGAATGGCGAAAAAGCTTCCAGCTCGACGTCGACAGGCAGCGCAGAGTCAATGAAGCGCACATGCGCAAATGGATAGTGGCCAGTAAACTCAGCGCTTGCGAGCCTGCTAAGACCAGGCGCATTATTCGATCCCAGACCATCCTGCCCCTCATAAGGCGGCAGGATTCTCGCTTCCAGAACGCGCGTCACCGGCTTGTCTAAACCGCTCTGCACCCAGATTGCGGGGAATGCATAGTCTGGCGAATAACCCTTGTTCGGGCGATTGAAAATTTCCCAGTCACGCAGCTGTCCACGGCCGCCCAGCGCGAGGCTGCCTGCAGCGACCCCACCAAGTGGCATGGCCAGCATCTTGAGTTCCTGGCCCTTGAACACTCGCGGAAAGGTAATCCCGCTTTTTAGCACGCTCGGTTCTCTCTGATCGTCAGCGACACTACCGGCTGTCGGAGGTACGGCCAGTGCCGGCCATGCGCCAGCCTGCACTGTGCCAATGACACCTGCTGCCTGCTTGAAGAAATCACGCCGTCCACTATCAAACCTGTTTGTTGTCATGAGCCCTGCACCGAATCTTTGCCGCGGATGCCGGCTATCGTCAGCCTGTACGGCGATAGCTCATCAACAACCGTCAGCTACCCGTCATCTTATGTTCGAGCTATCATAGCTTGCTGTGCATTGCGCTTCGCAACGCGCACAGAGTGCCGACCTGCAGCGCGGCCCGTATACAACTTTAACGCCGCTGCTTAAATGCCTCCGAAAGCGCTATCATCATGGCTCAGTAGCTCACTCGACCGGCAAGACGAGGGTGCCCTGCTGCCGTTCATCATGCGTCTAACGTCCCTTCTCTTTATCGCGTTGTGCTCCCTGACCGTGCCGACGGCGCAGAGCCAAAATACCGCCGCCACTGCGCCACCATCGACAAGTCTCGATGAGGCGAATCGGCTGCTGACAGCTGGGCAACTTGACCAGTCCCTGCAGCAACTGGATAAACTGGCTGCCGTTCAACCGGAGCCTGCAGGTGTTGAAAACCTGCGCGGCATGGTCTTCTATCAGCAGGGGAAAATGCCGGAGGCGGCACAGGCATTCGCCAAAGCCGTGGCGCAGGATCCGAAAAACTTCCAGGCCATGCAGATGCAGGGCGTGAGTCTCTTCCGGCAGGGTGATGCAGCCGGCGCGATTCCCCTGCTGGAGAAGGCGCACAACTCCACTTCGTCCGCGAATGTCGATCCAAATTATGTCCTCGGCCTCTGTTACATGGACACGCGCCGCTATGACGACGCCCGCCGCGCCTTCGCCGGGCAGTACGGCTTTGGTCCTGACTCCGCACAGGCCTACCTGCTCGCTGCTCGCCTGTTTCTCCGTCGCGAATATCTTCCTATTGCCGAAGCTTCCGCACACAAGGCGCTCGAGCTTGATGCGAAGTTGCCACTCGCTCACCTGCTGCTCGGTGAGGTTGCGCTTGCCGGTTCACGCGCGGACGAAGCACTCACTCAGTTCAGCCAGGAGGCTGCCATCAACCCGCTTTTCGGGGGCGTTTATGAGCGAATGGCTGACGCTTATCTCCACAACGGCGACTATGACGACGCGCTCACATCGTTGAATAAAGCAGTGCTTCTGGAGCCGACATCAACAGGTCCTTACATCCTGCTTGGCAAAGTCTTTCTAAAGCAGAAGAATCCACTCATGGCCCGGCTTTATCTTGAGCGCGCAGTCAGCATGGATCCCGGCAACTATATGGCTCATGGTCTTCTGGGACAGGCCTACCGCTCGCTGGGCCGATCAGAAGATGCTGCCCGCGAGATGCAGAAGACGACCGAAATCCAGGCAGCGAATACGCCGAAATTCGAAAACCCGAAATAGCTTTCAGCCCTATGCAAACAGGAGTACGTCCATCGATATGGCTGGTTGCAGCGACACTGCTGGCCTGCTGCCTGATTGCGTCTTCCCAGACCATCGTCTCGCATAGAGCGCCGGCACCGGCGGCAGATGATCCTGACGCGAAGTGCGCAGGCTGCCACCGGAAAATCTACGAGCACTATAAGCAGACGCCCATGGCGCATGCCAGTGGTGCCGCATCCGATGGACTTCTCGCAGGCGAATTCACGCACAAGCTGTCTGGCGTTCGCTATCAGCTCGCTTTGCAGGATGGAAAAGCCTGGCTTTCCTATGAGCGCGTGTCTGCCGATCCGACACGGGCCCTGAGCGGTAGGCAACAGCTGCTTTACTACATCGGATCGGGCAAGCGCGGTCGCACCTACCTTTTCGAACGGGACGGCTTCTGGTTTGAAAGCCCGGTCAACTGGTACACCAGGAAACAGGTGTGGGACATGGCGCCCAGCCAGATCGATGTGCATGAAATGCCATTCACCATGCTGGTCAGTCCGGACTGCCTGCACTGCCACGCGAGCCAGGTGCAGCCATCGCTGCCGGGAAGCCGAAACCACTATCGCGACCAGCCATTTCTGCAGACCGGCATCACCTGCGCGTCCTGCCACGGGGATGCGTCAGCACACGTCGCGCAGAATGGCAAAGGCCCCATCCTCAACCCTGCGAAGCTGGATGCGGAACGGCGCGACTCCATCTGCCTGCAATGTCATCTTGAAGGAGAAACGGCGGTCGCGCGGCAGGGATTTTCAATGAGTTCCTTCCATCCCGGCGACCGTCTGTTCGACCAGGCCGTCTTCTTTGCCCGCGATAAAAAGAGCGACGGCACGGCGCGCTCAACCAGCCAGTGGGAGGCACTCCTGCTCAGCGCGTGCAAGCGCAGGAGCGGTGACCGCCTCACCTGCTCGACGTGTCATGATCCACACGAGTCTCCTGCCCCCGAACAGCGGGTCGCGTACTTCCGCGAAAAGTGCCTGACGTGTCACGGAAGCCCTGCGTTCGTTGCGAAGCATCATCCGGATCAACCGGACTGCGCCTCCTGCCATATGCCCGCTCTCACCGCTGCCAATGTGGCACACGAGCAGGTCACGGACCATCGCATCCTCCGCAGGCCCGATCTGCCGCTGAACAGCTTGTCTGGCTCGTCCCTAGGTAGCCCGGCTGAACTCAGGACCATTGGCGGCGTCGCAGCCGGCGATCGCGAGTTCGGGCTGGCCTACGCACAGCTCGCCACTGCGGGCAATCCCGACCTGGTCGCTCCGGCCATCCGTCGCCTGCAGGCTGCCGAGCGATCTGATCCGCAGCAGGCTGCCGACGATACGCTGCACACCGAACTCGGTTTCATGGACCAGCTCCAGGGTGACCGCAAGGCCGCCGATCAACAGTACCGCGCCGCTCTCCGCGCCAATCCCGCAGACAGTGCCGCCACGGCCGACCTGGCGCTGCTGCTGGCACAGTCCGGCGACTTCGCCACCGCCGCCCGGCTCTGGCGGACCGTTTTTACCAATGACCCCACCCAACTCACTGCCGGGCTTAATCTTGCCATCGCTGAATGTAGACTGGGCGACACCAGTGCGGCGAACTCCACCCTCGATCGCCTCCTCAGCTTTTCGCCGGATCACTCCCCGGCCAGGGAGCTGAAGCATGAAATTGCTCAGAAACCGTGCGTCGCTCGCTAGCCACCAGCCAGCGGCGCGCCATTGACTTTCTGAACGATCGTTCAGTATTCTTCTCGGGCCGCTGATCCCGGCGGAATCAGGGGCTGGGAGGGTCACCGACTCCGGCGTCCTGAAGGAGTACGTGCATGGCCCTGCTGACCGAACCGACACTACACACCAAGCCCGCGGACGTATCCAGGCGGCCGAGCAGGAAATACAACATCCGGTGTGCTGCCGTGCTCGGCGCCGGCACCATGGGTGCTCGCATCGCCGCCCATATTGCCAACGCCGGCCTGCCCGTCCTGCTGCTGGATATGATCACGGCAACCGGCGACCGCAACAGCCTCGCAAGCCAGGCGCTTGGCAATCTGCGAACCACCAGGCCTGCAGCTTTCGCTTCTCCATCCGTCGCCGCGAACATTACCATCGGCAATTTCGACGATGACCTCGCGAAACTGAAAGATTGCGACTGGATTATCGAAGCCGTTGCGGAAAACCTCGAGATCAAACGAAGCCTGCTCAGCAAGGTTGCCGCCCATGCACACGCTGACGCCATCCTGACGACCAACACCAGCGGTCTTCCCGTTGCGAAGGTTGGCGAGCAACTCCCCGACAGCCTGAGACGCCGCTGGTTCGGCACCCATTTCTTCAACCCGCCACGCTACATGCGGCTGCTCGAAATCATCGCCACTCCTGACACTGACCCGGAAGCAGTCGCGGCCATCGCGGACTTCGGCGACCGGCAACTGGGCAAGACCGTTGTACCTGCGAACGACGTCGCCAATTTCATCGCGAACCGCGTCGGCACATTTGCAATGCTGAATACCTTCAAGGTCATGCAGGAGCAGGGGCTCTCGGTCGAAGAAGTGGACCTGCTGACCGGCCAGGCAATCGGCTGGCCCAAGACCGGAACCTTCCGCCTGGCGGACATGGTGGGCCTCGACGTTCTGGGCAGCGTGGCGCGCAACTTTACCGCCGGCGCCAAAGACGAACGCTCGGATGTGCAGTTGCCTGAAGTCATAAGCCAGATGATCGACCGAAAATGGCTGGGCGATAAGACGAAGCAGGGCTTCTATAAGAAGGAGCGGGGAGCTGACGGCAAGGAGCTTCGCAAGGTCCTCGACCTGTCGAGCTTCGAGTACAAGCCATCGACGAAAGCAACTTTCCCTTCGATCGAGTTAGCCAAAAGCAACGACTCGGTAGAGGCTCGCCTGAAGGCCCTGCTTGCCGGCGATCCGGCGAGAGATAAGGCCGCTGCCTTCTATTGGAAAGTGCTGCCCGAACTCTGGACCTACGCGGCAAACCGTATTGGCGAAGTCACCGAGACATTGGTGGATATCGATCGCGCCATCACCGCAGGCTTCAATTGGGAACTAGGGCCCTTCGCACTGTGGGACGCTGCAGGTGTGCCTGCCGTCGTCGAAAAGATGCGCGCAGCGGGCACGCCTGTTCCGGCCGCGGTCGAGAAGCTTCTGGTTTCAGGCGGCACATCCTGGTACCGCGCCAACGGCACGGAATACTTTGATGTGACCTCCGGCGCGTATCGTGCAATTTCACAGGATCCCGGTCTCGCCAGCGTTGCCAGTTACAAGAGATCGAACCGCATCTTCGCCGGCAACTCCAGCATTTCGCTGGTGGATATTGGCGACGGCATCGGCTGCTTCGAGTTTCACTCCAAGATGAACTCGCTCGGCCAGGATATCGTCACCTTCCTGCGCAAAAATCTCCAGCCGGACAGCGATGCAGTCAGGAATTTCGACGGCTTCATTATCACCAGCGATGCACAGAATTTCTCTGTCGGCGCCAATCTCATGCAGCTGCTGCTCGCCATTCAGGACGAAGAGTGGGATGAGATTGAGATGATGACGAAGCAGTTTCAGGCGATGACGCGGGCCATCAAGTTCTGCCAGCGTCCCGTAGTTGCCGCGCCATTTGGCATGTGCCTGGGCGGCGGAACTGAAATTCTCATGCACTCCGCGCTGCGCCAGCCCCATCTCGAACTTTATACGGGCCTGGTTGAAACAGGCGTCGGTCTTATCCCGGGGGGCGGTGGCTGCAAGGAGATGGTTCTGCGCGCGACCGCTGCCGCGGATTCTGTCCGCACCGACATTCGAGGAGAATCTGTCGAAGTCGTTGAGACCATCAAGAATGTTTTCGAGACGATCGCCATGGCGAAAGTTTCAACCTCTGCGCTCGAAGCAAAAGCAATGCGCATCCTCGAAGACGTCGACGCGATCACGATGAACCGGTCACGACTGGTCAGCGATGCAAAGGCACAGGCCCTTCGCCTGGCGCGATCGGGCTACAAGGCGCCCATCGAGCGTACCAACATTCCCGCACCCGGCGAGACCGTGCAGGCGACCTTGCGCCTCGGCATCTACCTGATGCGCGAAGGCGAATACATCAGCGATCACGATGCAAAGGTCGCCAGGCATGTTGCGCGCATTCTGACGGGCGGCGATGTAACGCCGGGTACACTTCTCAGTGAGCAGATGCTGCTCGATCTTGAACGCGAAGCGTTCCTCTCACTTTGCGGCGAACCCAAAACACTCGAGCGCATCGGCTTTACGCTGAAAACCGGCAAGCCCCTGCGCAATTAGCGCCGATACAAGTCTCTACAGCGCCGGCATAGGCGGAAGGAACAGTCATGAAGGAAGCATTTGTTGTCAGTGTCGTACGCACCGCGGTCGGCAAGGCACCCAAGGGAACGCTGCGTTTTACGCGGCCGGATGACCTGGGCGCAATCGCCGTTAAAGGCGCAGTGGAACGCGTGCCCGCACTCGATCCGAAGGAGATCGAAGACGTCATCATTGGCTGTGCGATGCCCGAAGCGGAGCAGGGTATGAACGTGGCGCGACTCATCTCGCTGCGTGCCGGTCTGCCCATCGAAAGCGCTGCGATGACTGTCAATCGCTACTGCGCTTCCGGTCTTCAAACCATCGCACTCGCAGCGGAAAGAATCCGCGGCGGAGGTGCCGATGTGATCGTGGCTGGCGGCGCTGAGTCAATGTCCTATCTACCGATGGGCGGCAACAAGATCGCCGTCAATCCGTGGCTGATGGAAAACTATCCCTCTGCTTACATGTCGATGGGCCTCACGGCCGAACGTGTCGCAAAACACTATGGCATCACGCGCGAAGAATCCGATCAGTTCGCGCTCGCGAGTCATCAGAAGGCCCTCGCCGCCATCGGCGCAGGCAAGTTTGAAGATGAAATCGTGGCCGTTCCGGTCATGACGACGGAAGCCAACAGCAATGGCAAATTCAAAAAGCAGGAACACTCCTTCAACGTCGATGAGGGTCCACGCGCCGACACCTCGATTGAGGCGCTGGCCAAACTCCGCGCCGTGTTTCATGCGAACGGCGTCGTCACAGCAGGCAACAGTTCGCAAACCTCTGACGGCGCTGCTGCTGCAGTCGTGATGTCAGATACGCGCGCAAAGGAAATCGGAGCAACGCCGCTGCTGCGTTTCGTCTCCTTCGCGTATGCCGGATGCCTGCCCGAAGAGATGGGCATCGGTCCTATTTATGCCATCCCCAAGGCGCTCAAGCTGGCAGGCCTGTCCCTCGACCAGATCGACGTCATCGAGTTGAACGAAGCTTTCGCAGCCCAGTCGCTCGCCGTCATCAAGACACTTGGCATCGATCCTGCCAGGGTTAATGTGAATGGTGGAGCGATTGCCCTCGGGCATCCGCTCGGCTGCACCGGCACAAAACTTACGGCCACCATCGCGCGTGAACTGAAGCGTCGCGGCGCAAAATACGGCCTTGTCACCATGTGCGTTGGCGGCGGCCAGGGCGCCGCCGGCATCTTCGAAAACCTGCAGAATTAATGGCTGCATCCATCGAAAGGTCTGCCTGCTCAAGACAGCGCGCGGACCTATCGCATCTTCGCTCGTTGACAGTGCACGGTCTGCTCGGTAGCGTAGGTCAGCGTCGATAATCCTGATGACCTCTCCTCAAAAACCAGCTGTTACTACGGGAATGCTCAAGCTCATCCTTACGGATGCTCACTTCCTGCTGCCGTTCGTTGTGCTGCTGCTGGGAATCGCACTGCTTTGTACGTTGAGATAATGGCCGAACAACCGGACACCCAACGCAGCATCACCTCTCGCCACGGCCTCGGTGTCGCCTGCGGATTAGGCGCAGGCGTATGGCTGGGCGCGGCCGAAGCCCCGACCAAGCTGGTCAACTCCGGCCTCTCGCCCTTCGCCATCTCGCTCTGCATGGTCCTCGGCGTCTTCACTGCCCGATGGACATTCCCCACACTGCTCAAAGGCACGCGTTACGTTGCTGCAGACCTCCTCGCAAAGAAACACCTGGTCGTCTGGGCAGTTCTTGCCGGGGCGCTTTGGGCTGTTGCGAATACACTGACTGTCTTCGCCGTGCGGGATGTCGGTCTCGCCGTCGCATTCCCTCTCTGGAACGCCAACGCCCTCTTCGGATTGCTGTGGGGCCGCCTGCTGTTCGGTGAGTTGCGCGGAGCCACCGCGTCCACTATTGCCCGCGTGACTGCCGGTACACTCGCCATCATTCTCGCCGCTGTTCTACTGGGATTCAGCACTATGCATGGCAGCGGCAGCACTCCCCACCATGCCGTGCAGGGAATCATTGCAGCCCTGGGCGCAAGCCTGCTCTGGGGAACCATGTATGTCCCGTATCGCAAGGCTTACATCAGCGGTATGAATCCTCTGTCGTTCGTGACCGTCTTTACCATCGGCGAAGTCGTCACCATGCTGACGCTCGTACTCACGCTCGATGGCGGCACACACTCTTCCGTCTTTCATTCTGCCCTCGTGCGGCCGTTGCTGTTCTGGCTGTTTCTCGGCGGATTCGTCTGGGTGATAGGCGACCTGCTTCAGCAATTCGCGACTAAATATCTCGGCATCGGCCGTGGCATACCGCTCTCGAATACCAACCAGCTCTGGGGACTCGTATGGGCGGCCCTGGTCTTTGGCGAGTTGAAGCAATCCTCCGGCACGCAGCGCCTCATGGTCATTGGCGGATCGCTTATCATGATCCTCGGTGCCATTGCCATCAGCACCGCCGTCGCCGGTCAGCGCGAGCAGACATCCACCAACACCGCACTCAAGCGCGAATGCGATCGTTACGGCCTGAACTACTGCCGCGTCCTGGGTGAATATTCCGGCTCGGAGTTTGATGTCCGCGAACAGAAGCGCGGCTGGTGGGATTACCTGATCGTTGCGGTAGCCGTGGCTATCTTCGTTGCGCTGGCGAAAATAGCCGCGCCTCCTGCGATTGCCATGGACCTGCGCTGGGTAAGCGCGCTTGGCGTCCTGCTCGCGCTCACTCTCGCCGGATGCTGCTGGGCTCTCTATCGCAAAACCGGGTTTTCCTGAATCCCAAGTAAACTACTGGTCAGCATGGTCACACGGCTCCAGGATATTGCGGATGACCTCGGCGTCTCCAAGGTCACCGTCTCGAAGGTGGTCCGCGGCAGCCCTGATGTCGGCGAGGAGACACGCCGAAAAATCAAGCAGCGCATGCTCGAACTGAACTACCAGCCCAACTACCAGGCACGTGCACTGGCGGGCGGTAAGACCTTCAGCATCGGACTCGTTGTCCCCGACCTGGTGCATCCCTTCTTCGCTGAAATCGCCAAGGGCCTGAGCACGGTGGTGCGCGAAAGTGGCCGGGTTCTGCTGCTCGGCTCATCCGAGGAAGACCCTGAAGTCGAGCGCCAGCAGATAGCCGCGCTCTTGCAACGCGGCGTCGATGCGATCCTGGTCGCATCCTGCCAGGCAGACATGAGGGAAGTCCCTGCCGGCGCACGATCGATACCGTGCGTCCTCGTCGACCGAAAATTTTCCGGCAGAAAGATTTATTTCGTCGGTTCAGACGACTACCGCATTGGCACCATTGCAACAGAACATCTCATCGCCATCGGCCGAAAACGCCTTGCACACATCGGCAGCGACGCAGCCAGCACTGGACGTGAGAGACTGCGCGCCTTTCACGATGCAGCCCAGGCTGCCAGCCTGCGCATACCGGAGCAATCCATCGTCAAGCGTGAGCGTTTTGAGGAGACGGGCGACCGCGCCGGCTATGAAGCCATGCGCCAGTTACTCGCCCAAGAGCACCCGCCCGATGGCGTCTTCTGCTACAACGATCTGACCGCGATCGGTGCCATGGCAGCGACCATGGATGCCGGTCTCCGCATACCGGAGGACATTGCCTTTGTGGGCTGCGGCAACTTTCGCTATGCGGATTTTCTAAATGTACCTCTCACCTCGGTTGACCAGTCCGCCCAGTCCATTGGCGCAGAAGCAGGCAAGCTCGCGATGAAGCTGATTGCTGCAACGCCTGCAGCCACACGCAGGATATTCATTGAGCCGTCGCTAATCATTAGGCGCAGCACCGTAAAACCCACTTCAGCCTGAACTCCGGTTACTTCCGGTGCTTCACAGGCCGATGGTGGCATTGCGCAGCCGCCGTCCATTCTGCTACGTTACCGGTAACGTAGATTGAGGACTTTACCCATGAGCCTGCCCGTACAGGAAATTGCCACACCGCTTTCCAACCTCGAAGACTGGGATGAGTTTCTTGAAGGCCGCTACAAGGAAGGCAAGACCGAATCCGAATTCCGGCAGTATGACGCAGAGGCAAACCCAGGCGTCGCCGAGTTCTACCGCATCAACCACCACATGCAGACCGTCGACTACGTACTCGGCAAAGAGAAACAGTACTTCGGCCTCACCCGTGGTCTCAAAACAGTCTGGGAGGCCGCTGAATATCTCAACACGCTCGTCGACGACAGTGATCCCGACACCGATCTGACGCAGATTGAACACCTGCTGCAGACGTCGGAAGCGATCCGCCGCGATGGCCATCCTCGATGGATGGTTCTGGTCGGTTTCATTCACGACCTCGGCAAATGCCTGTGCCTTTATGGCGAGCCGCAATGGGGCGTGGTCGGGGATACATTTCCCGTCGGTTGTGCATGGTCAGATCAGGTCGTTTTCCCGGAATACTTCAAAGCTAATCCTGATCGGAATGTCGCTGAATACCAGACAAAGTACGGCATCTATGAGCCCGGCTGCGGTCTCGAAAAGCTGCACCTATCCTTCGGACACGATGGCTATATCGCGGAAGTGATGAAGCCCTACCTGCCGGATGAAGCTCTATACATGCTGCGCTTTCACTCGTTCTATGCCTGGCATCGACAGGATGCCTACAAGTACTTCGAAAATGAAAAAGACAAGGCCATGCTGCCGTGGGTGCGCAAATTCAACCCTTACGACCTGTACTCAAAAGGCCATACCAAGCCTGATCTCATGCAACTGAAGCCCTACTACGACGAGCTCTTTGCAGAGTTCCTGCCGGCTAAGCTGGCCTGGTAATTCCCTTTCTATCTTCAAAAAGCCGGCACGCCGCCGGCTTTTCTTTTGCCTTCAGTCCCCCAGCAATTGCTGCACCGCGTTCAGCACCGCGGGCCATGCGCGGCTATCGGGATCGGCCACCTCAAGATGATCCACTCCGGCGATCATTTTTGCCGAAGCCGCGTCGCCATGATGGCGCGCCAGGTCAACCCAGCGGCCCGGCAGCTCAGGCGGGATCTGATCATCGGCATCACCCTGGATCAGGATCTGCGGAATGTGAAATGGCAGCAGGTCTCCAGGATTTCCCTCCCGGTAGCGATCAGGAAAATCCGATGGCTGGCCGCCTATCAGCCTGAAGACTTCGTGCTTGTCATGCGCGAAAGTAAAGTATCCGGAAAGATCGATCGTCAGCCGCAGATCGACCGCACCGGCAAGCGCAATCGCGCCGCGCAGCGGAACCTGCGGCGCCTGTCTGCCAATCTCGCTCGCCGGGTCAACATGATGCCGGCCGGCCACCCAGAACGCCAGGTGGCCTCCTGCAGAGTGCCCCATCACAAGGACACGCGACAGGTCCAGCGCATGCGTCTTCGCAAGTTGCGCAAGGAAATCCAAACCTGCTCCTGCATCCTGAAAGGTAGCTGGCCAGCCGCCGCCTGTGCTGCCTGTTCTTCTATACTCAACCGACCAGCAGGCGACGCCGTGTTCTCTCAACTTCGCGCAAAGGCCGCCGGCATACCCCAGGTCATACTCTGACTTCCACCAGCCCCCGTGGAAGAACACGACCACGGGCGCGCCATGGGGACCATGCTGCGCGGGCAGCCAGAGATCGCCGAACTGACTCGCGTCCGATCCATACGGGATGCGATGATCCGCCATCAGTATGGGCCGCGATAATATGTCCATCTACTGCACCGCGTTTCACAATATTTTGTCGGATCACTCGATGAGCGGACGCCTCACCTGCACGTCGCTCCGTCAGTTTATAGTTGCAGGATGCAAAACTCCCACCTCCCGCGCTTCGAGGCGATTACCCGGCGCGAGGAGGGTCTGCGGAGAACGCTCACACCACGCCAGCTTTCGATGATTGCAATCGGCGGGGCCATCGGCACCGGCCTCTTCCTCGGGTCGAAATTCGCTATCAGCCTTGCAGGGCCATCCGTACTGCTCAGCTATTGCATCGGCGGTCTTATCACGCTCCTCCTGATGGGCTGCCTCGCCGAGATGACTGTCGCTCATCCAACCTCCGGCTCATTCGGAGCGTGGGCGGAGTTTTACATTTCGCCGCTCGCCGGTTTCCTGGTGCGGTTTGCCTACTGGGCCGGCATCGTCTTTGCGCTCGGCACAGAGATAACGGCCATCGCCGTTTACATGCGCTTCTGGTTTCCTTCAGTGCCAGGTTGGTTGTGGATCATCTCCTTCACCGCGATCCTTGTCCTCATCAACGCGACCAACGTCGAACTATTCGGAGTAGTCGAGTATTGCTTCTCGGCATTGAAAATATCCGCCATTATCATCTTTGTCGTTCTTGCGGCGTGGCTCGTGATTTTCAGCTCGAGACAATCATCACTACCGTTCGAAGCGACGATCGGCTTCAAGGATTACGTCGCCTATGGAGGATTTTTTCCGAAGGGTCTTTCGGGAATGTGGGTCGCTGTGCTGGTCTCCCTCTTCAGCTACTTTTCGATCGAGATGATAGCCATTGCCGCCGGTGAAGCGAAAGATCCGCAGCGGGCCATCACCCACGCTTTCCGCGCCACCATGCTGCGGCTCGCCCTCTTTTATCTCTGCACACTCGCACTCGTGCTCGCAGTGGTTCCGTGGACGGTGACGGCAGCCGGCGGGACGCAATCTCCCTTCGTGCTCGTGATGACACGCACCCACATCGCGGGTGCGGCAGCCATCGTGAACTTCGTCATCCTGGTCGCTGCACTTTCTGCCATGAACAGCCAGTTGTACATCAGTACGCGGATGCTGTTCTCTTTGTCGCGTGCAGGCTTTGCGCCGCGCCGCCTGGGCTCACTCTCGCAGAAGGGCGTGCCTGTGGCTGCCTTGCTCGTCTCCACGCTGGGCATCGCACTCGCCGCTATTCTGAATGCGCGCTACCACGATCGAGCCTTTTTGATGATGCTCTCGATCGCCATGTTTGGACCCATGTTCACTTGGCTCATGATCTTCATCACGCACCTGGCTTTCCGTCGGAGGCACTCTCAAGCCGAGCAGGCATTTCGCATGTGGGGCTATCCCTACACGAGTATCGTCGGAGTAGTCCTGATGCTGGCCGCCCTCTGTACCACACTCTTCACCATTGAATTTCGCCCTACGCTCCTTTACGGCATCCCACTTCTGACAATACTTTCGATCGCCTATGCACTGCGGCACAGGTTGCTTACTCCTGTTGAGCGGCGGGCTATCGAGGAGATCCATCCCACATGATCACCACTACACCTCTACTAAATCCGCAAAGTCTTGCGGCCGATCCGCTCCTCGCATGGCGCAAAGAGTTTCCGATTCTCGAGCACACAACCTACATGATTAGCCACTCGCTCGGCCCCATGCCGCTGCGCGCCCAGGCAGCATTGCAGGAGTTCACCGATACCTGGGCGACCCGCGGTATCCGCGCCTGGGAAGAAGGCTGGTGGACGATGCCCATCACCTGCGGCAGTCTTATCGGTTCGATCATCGGTGCACCAGAAGGCCGCATCGTCATGCACCAGAATGTCTCGATCTGCCAGTCCATCGTCACCTCCTGCTTCGACTGGAACGGGAAGCGCAACAAGCTGGTGACCGACGGCCTCAATTTTCCGTCGAATGATTACATCTATCACCAGCTTGAGCGACAGGGTGCACGCATTGCTTCAGTCGCATCCGCCGACGGTATGACGATCGATCTACAGAATATCCTCGAAGCGATCGATGAAGGGACACAACTCGTCAGCATCTCGCATGTCGCGTTTCGAAGCTCATACCTGCAGGATCTTGCAACCATCACGAAACGCGCGCATGAGGTCGGCGCTTACATTTTTGCCGACCTCTATCAATCGGCCGGCATTGTGCCCATCGATGTGACCGCGCTCAACCTGGACTTCGCTACCGGCGGATCAGTCAAATGGCTGCTCGGCGGTCCCGGCGCAGGCTATCTCTATGTCCGTCCTGATCTCGACCTGAAGATGAATCCAGGTGCCACCGGCTGGGCCGCGCATGCTCACCCCTTTGAATTCGTGAACGGGCCGATCGAATATGCACCGGACATTCGCCGCTTCCTCAATGGCACACCGAATGTTCCGGCGATGTATTCGGCGCGCTCCGGGTATGAAATCGTAAACGAGATTGGGGTCGATGCAGTACGCACCAAATCAAGACGGCAGACGCAGCATTTGATTGCGCTCGCCGATAGCGCAGGCATCGCAGTACGCAGCCCGCGCGATCCCGAAGCTCGCGGCGGCACTATCATCCTCGAAGTCCCTAACGGCCGCGAAGTGACTGCCGAACTCGGCAGGCGCCAGATACTCGTCGACTTCCGTCCCGGTGCAGGCATTCGCATCGCGCCACATTTTTATACGTCAGACGACGAAATCGAGCACACGATTCACGAGCTTTCGTCGATCATTCACGCTTGACGCAGGACGATCAACCATATATCTCAAGCACGATTTTCTGGAAGGCTGAATGCATGAGTCGTCCAATTTCACGCCGTACTTTTATGCGCGGCAGCAGTGCGATTCTCCTCGCCGATGATTTGTCACTGGCACAGTCGGGCCATCGTCCCATTATCACGATGGCATGCTTTACCATTTCTATTGCGCCGTCTCCGGCACATGGCCGAACGACATTCGAGGTATTTCGGTTGCCCGGTCCTAGCCATGGTGAACCAGCCACATCACCGCATCGCAATGCCATTTGCGATATTTCGATATCCTGATTACGCATGATCTCTTCTCCAAATTCTTCCGCAACCCGGCCGATTGTCATCATCGGAGGCGGCGGCATCGTGCGTGCAGCGCATCTACCGGCTTACCGGAAGGGCAATCTCACTGTCGCCGCCATCATCGATCGCGATGCTGCGCAGGCTGCCCGGACCGCCCAGGAGTTCGGCGTCCCGTGGAGTGGCTCGTCCATCGCCGACGCACTGCAGCACTATCCGCAATTAGTCGTTTATGACCTGGCCGTCCCTGCCAATGCCATCCTCGGCGTACTTGAACAATTACCAGCTGACGCAGCGGTTTTAATTCAGAAGCCGATGGGCGAAACTCTTGCAGAAGCCGAGGCAATTCTGGCGCTTTGTCGTGCAAAGCGATTGACCGCAGCTGTCAACTTTCAGCTACGATGGGCACCCAACATGATCGCTGCAAAGGCCGTGGCTGCCAGCGGCAGACTCGGCACCATCCACGACATGGAGGTGCATGTAAATGTGCATACGCCATGGGAGCTTTGGTCATTCCTGAAAACTGCGCCGCGCCTTGAAATTCTTTATCACAGCATTCATTATGTTGACCTCGTGCGCTCGTGGTTCGGAGAGCCGCAGCGCGTTTTTGCAAAGACGCTGCGGAACCCGCAGACACCCGATCTCGCAGCCACGAAAAGTGTCATCATTCTCGATTATGGCGAGTGGATTCGCGCCTACATCGCCTCAAGCCACACCCAGCGCTTCAGCCCGCAGCATCAGCAAAGCTCTGTGCAATGGGAAGGCACCAAAAATGGAATGCGCGCGCAGATGGGCCTCAATCTCGACTACCCAAAGGGATGCCCAGACACCCTTGAGTTATTCCATTCGGAAGGCAGCGAGACGAAGCTGTTCGAAGGCAACTGGGTTCCGGATGCATTCCTGGGCTCAATGATGTCCCTGCAAGACTTCGTCGCGGGAAGAACAAATGTCCTGCCCACCAGCGTGGAAGATGCCATCAACACCATGAGAGTCGTTGAGGCCGCGTATCGCTCGTCGATCTCAGGCGGTGAACCGCTGCCACCCGCCTAGTGTCGGACAGCCAACACGCATCCGTATGTGCATCACAAGTGGATTGGAGGAGCCGGGCGGATGGGCGTTCTTGATTTATTCAGGTTGAACGATAGACGAGCAGTTGTAACCGGCGCAGCGCAGGGCATCGGCTTTGCGATTGCCCAGGCATTGCAGGAAGCGGGCGCACAGGTTGTGATCGCTGACATGAACGAAGAGCTAGGCAAGCGGGCGGCCGAAAAACTACATGCCACCTTTCATCTACTCGATGTTCGTCAGCCGGACAGAGTCAGGCAGGCAGCGATTGCGTTAAAGAACATCGACATCCTGGTCAACAATGCGGGGATCGTTCGCAATACTCCAGCAGACAACGCAACGAATGAGGAGTGGCGTGATGTGATGTCTGTGAACCTCGACGGAGTGTACTGGTGTTGTCGTGAGTTTGGCTCGCACATGCTGCTTCGTGGCAGGGGCAGTATCGTCAACATCGCGTCGATGTCCGGGATCATCAGCAACTATCCGCAGCCGCAGGTCAGCTACAACGTCTCCAAGGCCGGGGTCGTTCATCTGACGCGCTCACTTGCCGGAGAATGGGCGAAACGCGGCGTTCGCGTGAATGCGATTGCGCCGGGCTACACCGGCACCGAGCTCACGAAGAAAGGCCTCGCCATTGAAGAGTGGAGTCGCGTCTGGCTGAGTGCTACGCCCATGGGACGCGTCGCAGAGCCCGCAGAGATTGCGCCCGCGGCTGTGTACCTGGCCAGTGACGCGTCAAGCTACGTCACTGGCAGTGTATTGGTAGTGGACGGCGGCTATACGGCCTGGTAATCAGCGTGGCCGCCCCATGCGCGCAGACTAGTTAAGTTCTCTTACCCAGATGTTCCGGAAGCTGATCGGCTCACTGTGATCGCCATGAGCCTGCAGCTTGATCGGAGCGGCATCGTATTTTTTGTAGAACGGCTTGCCGATGTATCTTGTCTCACCCTGCAGCTGAAAATGGTTTTGTACCAGCACTCCATTGAAGAAGACCGTTACGTAGGCAGGAGTCTTGAGTGTGCCGTCGTCGTTGAATGTCGGCGCCGTCCACGCAACATCATAGCTCTGCCACTCACCCGGCTTGCGGTTGGGATTAGCCAGCGGAACTGCCTGCTTGTAAATGCTGCCAGCCTGTCCGTTGGTATAAGTCTTGTTATTGTAGTTATCGAGCACCTGCAGTTCGTAGCCGTCGTCGCCCGGACCGGTCGAAGCCAGAAAGACTCCGCTGTTTCCGCGGGCCTGGCCGCTACCTGTTATGTTCTCTGGAATTTTCCACTCGATGTGCAGTTGATAGTTCTTGAAGCTGCGCTTCGTCTCGATATTGCCTTCAGTCTTGCTCACCGTCAGGATACCGCCACCGACAATCCATTTCGCTGGCGACTTGTCTTTGTTCGTCACCCACTCATCAAGATTTTTTCCATCAAAAAGTACGATGGCATCGGACGGCGGTGCCGTGCAGGTCGCGCCTGGCGTGACCACTTTCGGCACCGGCTCGTAAATCTCGGTGTCCTCCGGTTTAGGTGCAGCGGCATTTGCCGCCTGCTGCGCGGCAACGGCCAGGGGCAAAGTCAGGATGGGTATGGACAGAAACATCAGGATTGCGCGTGCGTATTGTTTCACCGGGAGAACTCCTCGTAATTCCAAATGAGCATACACCGAATAACGTTTAAATGGGCAGACCGGCCGGCATCTCACAAACCATCCTCATTCAACCTTGGATGAGGATGAGCCATCGATCTCAGCCGCCTTGGCAAACTCGCGGGATGCTTCGGCAGTCTTGCCTTCCTTGCGAAAGACCTGTCCCAGCTGAAAGTGAATAGGAGCCGACGCAGGGTCAATGGCTACAGCCTGCTTGAACTCCTGCTCTGCCAGGTTGAGTTTTTCCTGCCGAAGATAAAGCTTCCCGAGCGTCGAATGAATTTTGCCATCATTCGGAGCAATCGTTTCAGCCTCCACCAGCAGTGGCAACGCTTCCGCCTGCCTGCCCAGATCGCTTAACAGAATGCCAAGGTTGAGCAGCGGCTGCTCACTCTTCTTTGCCGCATCCGCCTGCCACGCGATCGCCTGCTCGTATGCCTGGATGGCCTCATCCTTTCGATTCAGTCCTTCGTATGCCAGGCCCAGGTTATTCTCTGCCTTCACCAGCTTCGGCATCAGCGTCAACGTCTTCTGAAAGGCAGCAATCGATTCAGCAAAACGATTCTCCTGGTACTTGATGCGACCCATCTCATACCAGACCTCGCCATCATGCGCATCCCATTGCAGCGACTCTGACATCCACTTATCGGCATCGACATAGTCGTGCAGCAACACATAGTCCAGCGCGACCCAGCGCAGGTCCGCAGCGGCCGGCTTCTGCAGTTGCGCCGCATGCGTGTATTCCGCGAGCGAATCCCTGGGATTGTTCTCGCGAAAAAGTGCGAACGCGAGAAGGTAATGCGCTGCTGCCGATGAAGTGTGATCGTTCAGATACTTTCTTGCATCCTGCTCAGCATCCTGCCAACGTCCCTCGCGTAGAGCCTGTCGCGCCGGCGCCAGGCCTAATTCCACCACGCCGCTTGCAGTCTGCGCATGGGCAAGCGAACACACACACAATGCCATCAAGAGCATCGCGAAGTGGCGGAAGAGAGCCGCGTTGCTGGGGCTGTTTTTTAACATCGTTCACAAGCTGCGATTTGAGAATCTGCAGCATCCCTACTCGGGCATGATTATGCCTGTGATGCGATTTTCTCAGAGTGGCGACGATTTAGCTCCATGGCGATAACCGCAATTCGAAATTAGCCAACTCAACTGCCGTCGCCAACACCGAAACGCGGCACACCATTCAAGGTCACTACAAGTGGATACTAAAAGCCGCCACAAGATATCCGGAGCCAAACAATGTCTGTCTGCCGCTGCCGTCGTTTGATCCGGGCCTTCCGGATGCAGCCGGAATCATAACCCGGATTCACATTGGCGACCTTCACATGACGGAGGTGGCGAGCAGAATCACACCGACCCGCTTATATACGCAATCGAGCGAGCCGCATCCGGTTCGACAGCCTTCAATGACATGTGTAAAAGTTGCATGCAGGGAGGACCTATGACAGCCGCTCAAACCCTCATAGCCAGGGCATACTCTGCCTTCAATCATCGCGACATCGATGGCGCTCTCGCCCTCATGACTGAGAATGTAAGGTGGCCCAAAGCATCAGAAGGCGGTCATGTCATTGGGAAAGCAGAGATCCGCGCCTACTGGACTCGTCAATGGCATGACTTCGATCCTCGCGTAGAGCCGGTGGAAATTATCGAGCGCGAGGGAAATAGAACTGAAGTCAGGGTCCATCAGCTTGTAAAGAGTCTTAGCGGCGAAGTGCTTTCAGACAGTGAGGTATTGCACATATTCACCATCGCCAATGACTTGATAGAGCGCATGGATCTCGGAGAAAGCCATACCGGCCCGTCTTCAGCGTTTGCGCGGTAATAAATCTGTTCGCTTATGTTACTTGCTGAACACTTTGATTGAAGCTTGCAGCTCTGCTCTTTAGAAATAGTTCGTGTCCACGTTTCGTCGTTCTAGAAATTGAACTTCGCAACGAGTTGAATCAAACGAGGCGCCTGCGCGCTGACGATATGCCCGTAATTCGGATCTTCAACCTGGCCGTCCACCGAGGCAGGCCCGTAGAACTGGGCATGATTGAACGCATTGAACATTTCAGCCCGAACGTCGAACGATCGGGCTTCCCGCAGTCTTATAGACTTCTGCAGCGTGAGGTCGAAGTTATTAATGCCTGGCCCATAAAACATCCTGCGCTTCGAGTTACCCAACTGGCCAACACTCTCTTCCGGGAAAGCAGCGGTATTAAAAGCTGCTTTACCATTGCGACCGTTCGTATTGATGCTAAGCGGTCCACCAAGATACTGCGGGGTATCCAGCAGGTAGTTATTCACGCCGTTCCCAAGCGTACCCGCCAGTGAGTTATCAGAGTTATCCGTAAGCGTCACCGGGAAGCCCGTGGCAAATCGCGTCGTACCGGATAAGCTCCAATCACTCGTCCATTCATTCGTGACCGGGAAAACATCTCGTACCGGAAGCGCTAATGTGTAACTGGCGACAAAACTATGCTTCTGGTCCCATGCCGAAATAGTCCGGCTTTGGCGATGGTCAAATGGGTTCAACTGCTCGCCAATATTCGAGCCCTGGTCGATTGATTTCGCATAGGTGTAGCTCAGCAGAAGCTGCGAGCCGGCGTGCTGATAGCGCAGCGTGGATTCAAGAGCGTTATAGTTTGATTGAGCGATCGTGCCATCAGAGGTATTCTCACCAAACGTCTCGCTACCACCGGTCGGTATTCCGGTATTCTGACCGACGCGCGTCCCGTACACACGTTGACCACCAGCATTTGTATAAGTGTTGTCCTCTCCGAACGGCCCGCATTGCGGCGCCAGGCTGAGGCATAGTGCCGCATCGCCGGGATTCGCTGAAACCACAGCAGGAATGCGGTGAGCCTGGTTGCCGACATAGCTCACGGTCAGCAGGGTGCTCCGATTCATCTGCCGTTCGAACGAGAGCATGTAGTTGCTCAGGTAGGGCGGTCGATTGTGCACGTTGAAAAACGGATCGGACTGGAAAGGCAGAAAGTTCGCCCAGTCGATCGATTTATCCGGATTCTTCGCCGAGACATTGTGCGATGGAAACGAGAACGGAAATCGCTGGCCATTATCTACGCCTGTCGCTGCGGTAATGAACGGCGTAGCCAGCAGCGGCGGCCCCGGACTGATGTAGGTGAAACCGAACGGTGGCACTGCATACATGATGCCTGCCAGCAACCCCGGGAACTGGGTATAGAAAATCCCGTAGCTTGCGCGGAGACTACTCTTGCCATTGTCGCCAAACAACATGTGACCGAAGCCGCTGTCGGCATGCGGAGCATATGCAATTCCAAGGCGCGGGGCAAAATCGGCGTGGCTCGTTGGCGCAAGGGTGCGAGGAACACCAGGGTCGCCCGCGACAACAATCCCGGTAGGCGCACCGGGATAAAGCATCGACTGATGCCCTGGCACATATGTCTGTATCTGGTTGTACTTTTCCCAGAAAGGCGCAACGATGTCCCACCGCAAACCAGCGTTGAGCGTCAGATCATGCCGCGCGAGCCAGCTGTCCTGCGCATAGAAACCGAAGTAGCGATTCCGCAGATAAAAAGGCTGGCCCGACGACTGCTGGAAACTGCTTGGAACTCCCAATAGAAGATCAGCAAATGCATCGCCCGTTTCGGTGCCTTCGATGTTGAACGTCCCGTTGAAAATCCCGTTGGGATGTTCGTTGACCTGGTCGGAGTGAAACTGTCCACCAAGTTTTAAAGTATGCGCGCCAAGCACACGCGACAATCCGTCACTCAGATAAATTGTGTTGTTGACTTGTGTCTCGTTGGTAATCGGCACACCCATGGTGAAGCTGGGAAAGCTGATATTCTGCACGCCCTCATACTGCGGCGCCTGCACGACAATGCCCGGCGTATTTGCGCCGGTCACAAAACCCTGCGAAGCCAGGCTGACACCAAGGCCGCCCTTTGGCCGCCCGACAATGTTGGCATTGCGCAGGTAGCCGACGTGCAGTTCATTGACCGTGCTGGCTCCGATAACAGTCGTGTCTCCAAGTCCGAAAACCTGCGCCCGTCCAATAAACAGCGCATTGAACCCAGGAATAGAAGCGCCTGCCACAGACCCGGGATACGGATTGTCCAGACTGTAATCATCCAGAAAGTAATAACCCGATACCTGGCCAAAACGCGTGTTGGCATCCGCGCGGCCTGACCCCTTGTCGTCGCGAACCGTCTTCGCATAGGAAGAGGTCGAGAACTGGTTCACACTAACGTTCGGCAATGGAATGTAACCGAGAAGGTTCGTTCCTGGAGCCGACCATGCTGACTTTGGAATCGCACCCCGCGGAAAGACTGACGCATATGCTTCGCCCGCCGTAACGGTATAGCCGAGCTTCGCGCTGAGCATGGACGCAAGATAGCGCCCGCTTACCTTGCCGGAAAGGTCAGAAAAGCTGCCCGTTCTTTGTGCGAGAGACGGCACGGAAAGTGTGCCAGTCGAAATTCCCTGCGTCGTGCGTGTTCCTTGATAATCCGCGAAGAAGAACAGCCTGTCATGCCTGATCGGCCCACCCGCGGTGCCACCAAACTGGTTCTGGTTGAATGTTGATCGAACCGGATCGAAGTAGCCGCGGGCATCGAGCACTGTATTGCGGAAAAACTCGAAGGCACTCCCATGAAACTGATTCGAACCGGACCTGCTGATAACTGTAATAATGCCACCGTTATAGTTCCCATATTCCGGATCGAAGCTATTAGTGAGCACCCGGAACTGATCGATGGAATCGAGGTCGGGGATAACCGACGTGCCGCCGTTCATATGTTCCTGCACATCAATACCATTCACCAGGAAGCCGTTCGAAGACTCGCGCTGACCATTGATCGACAGGTTGCCCGGATTCAGATCCCCTGAAGGGTCGAGACTGCCGGTAACGCCCGCCATCACGACCGAGTTTGCCAAGAGCGTTGAGATCGGCGCCACGCCAGGTTGCAGCGCAAGCAGGTCCGTATAGCTCCGGCCATTCAATGGGAGTGCTGTCATCTGGGCGCTCGACACCACCTCCCCGAGATGCGTAGACGCTAAATCGATCTGCGCCCCATCGTCGGCCGAAACAGTGACGGCCTCGGTCTGTGGACCGATGGTGAGAGAGAGGTCGAGATGCAACGCCGCATCCGCATCGACTGCTAGGTTCAACCTGGTGAGCGTGCCGAAGCCGCCTGCCGCAGCCTTCAGGTCGTAGTGCCCGACAGGCAGGTTCGGAAAGCTATACACGCCGCGTGCATCTGTGTGCGAACGGTAGAGGATATGCTGATCGACGCTCGTTAGACTGATGTCGACACCTGGAACCACTGCACCGGTCGAGTCGCTCACAGTACCGGTAATGCTGCCACCGGTGGCGGCGCTTAAAGGCAAGGACAAAAGAAGGAAACCGAGTACCGCAGCAACCAGCACGAAGCGGTTACATCTACCTGGTTGTTCCGAAAACAAACTGCCCCGCCCGAAACACGGGAAGTTGAAACACATGGAATGTGGCCTTGCGAACTAGGACTAGTTTGGTCTTAATTCTGTTATACCCAACTTCGTCGAGCCTGCATAGCAATGGACCCACCCGGCTTCAGTCCGAACGAAACGAGCTGCAAGAGCGCAGAAACAGTCGAAGACACCCACCAAGCCTTGGGGGTGCCTAGGGATCGAGAGGATTTGCTCTGAAAAAATGCGGCGAGAACGACGCGGGAGTAACACTTCGTCATGATTCTAAGTGGTGGCCAGAGACGGGATCGAACCGCCGACGCCGGCCTTTTCAGGGCCGCGCTCTACCACTGAGCTATCTGGCCAAACCTCGCCCCACATCATCAGCAGATGCAGCCTGCACAGGCCACGTGCTGGCGCAGACGAGCATGCTATAGGCGGCTATTTGCGAACGCGTTGAATGTGTCGGAATGCCTGTTCAACCCGGGCCTGGAGGGCCTTCGGATCGCTCACGCCAGTTTCGCGCACAAGCCCAACACTGCGGCAAACAACTTTCAGAGTATAGCAATGCCTGCGCACAATCGCCAACCGGCCGGCGCCCGCTGCGGCTGCGTTTACCAGCGAAATGTCACAACCTTCTTCTGATAGCCCGTTCCCGCGGGGAATACAATCGTGAGTGTCTGCGCATCATGGTCCTCACCGCCCAGGGTCCCACCCTCCGCGGCGACGTGCGTCTTCAGCAAATTGGATCGCACGAACAATGTCTGCGTGGTGCCTCCTTGCGCTTCCAGTGTCAATGTACCTTGATGCGCGCCGGCAACCTGGCTCAGCACGTTCATCTCCGCCGGGGCAGCGCCAGGCAGAGGCAGCGCACTGTCTGCGGTAAAGTCCAGTCCCACTTCGACTGGAGCCAGCGGTAGCCGCAGCTCGCGTCCGTCACGCGAGATGGTCGCCCCGGGTAGTGTGCTGGCAAGCCTCACGCCGGTTCCCGCCAGTGTCACAAGCATCTCGCCGGTCTTGCGTTCATACTTCAGATCAACCGATTTGCTGCCGACCATCACATGGTCTAGCTGAGCACCTGGCCACTGCGCAGGCAGTCGCGGATCGACCGTGATCGTGTTCTGCAGCGCATCCACCGTCACGCCAAACAAGCCGCGGATTGCCGGCACCAGAACCATGGCAGAGGACCACATCTGGTGGCTGGTACTGCGCCCGAAGGGAGCATAGTACGCACCACTCAGCAGTTCCGTCACCGCGCCCAGATCCTGCTCTGTCGTCAGGTTTGTGTTCTGCATCAGATGGGCATAGCCCGACAGGTCGCGGCCTGTGCGGTACTCCGCGAGCGACGCCCAGCCTGTGAATAGCGGCCAAACCGAGCCCTGGTGATAACTGATGGGGTCATAGACAGCTTCGTGTTCGCCTACATCACGTGTGCCCCAGTCCGTGGAAAATTCATGCGAAGCCCAGCGCTCGAACATCGCATCTGCCTTCGGAAGCGACGCACTCCCACCCCACCAAGCAATGGATGGATAAACACTTGCCGTCTTATCAGGAGAACCATCGGGATTGTGGCTGAACGCGTAAATGCCATCAGGCTGCGAGTATTCGCTCACAATCTTCTGCGCAATGGTGTCGGCGCGTTCCTGTGCTTTCACGGCCTCGTCTGAGTGGCCGGCGAGTTTGCTGATTGCGGCCATCGCAGTGCTGGCCTGCTGGTCAAGCGATGCAAGATAAATCTCCTGCTTCGGCATTCCCTGCGGCCAGCTTTCGACCCAGCCGGTGCCCTGCGCGTTGTCATAAATGCCATCGCCATCGGCGTCGTGCGTGGTCTCGAACACCCACGCTTTTTCGACGGCACTCCAGTTCGCCTGCAGAAAATCCTTGTCTCCGCTCTCCTTCACATAATCTGCGATCGCCATCAGGAAGAGCGGCGTAGCATCGGCCGCCGCGTACTCATACGGCAGGTGCGCCCAGTCCACCTGCTCCGCGGTCTGCGAGAATTCATGCGGCATCTTGCCGTCCTCTCGCTGCCGTCTGATAAGGAAAGTCAGCGCATCGCGTGTCAGCTTGTAATCGCCATAGCTGTTGATGCCCCATGTCGTGAACAGCGTGTCGCGTCCAAAGAACCATCCAAAGCCCGGTCGCGCAGAACTGCCCGATGAGTAGAAGCCGGCCACCATGCCCAGTTCATTGCCGTGCCGCACGCGCACCTGGTCAATCGCCACGGCCGCCCACTGCAGATCGCGATCGAACGCTGCATCGGGTGTGATGGCAGTCGTCCGCATATCAAAAAAATGCGCATAATACTCAGCCGTCTTCTTGTACTCTCCGCCTGCCCGCTGATCGAGCAGCGCGAGCTTTCCGGCAAGGGCCTCTTTCGTGGCCGACTCCTTCGTCGTGCCGACTGCCATCAGCAGCGGATAAAAGCGCCCGCTATCTTTTTTCGGATCAAAATCTAAAAGAAACTGCAGTGGATACGTATGCGGCTTTTCCTGGTAAGGCGCGAGGATGCCCGGCTCACTGCCCGGCATCGCGACAGCGCCGGCAAGGTGGTCGAGGTCGGTATGCAGCATGTACCAGCCCGCAGGATAAGCCGCTCCGGCGCCGCCCGGGCGCGTCGTGTCGTTCACCTCGGCATCCGCGCCGCCGATTTTCACCCACTCGGGATCCACATTGCCGGAGATCGGTGCCGGCCACATCGGCTTCACCTCCGGCGTGAATGAAAACGTCAATGACATCGGCCGGATGGAGGTCAACTGGAACAGCGCCATGACGCCTGTCCCATCCTGTTGCGGGCATTGCTTCGCGAACAGAATTTCTTTCAGCGTGAATGCAATATGCGAGTAGGTGATCGTTGTATGGTCAGGCGAAACCTCAATCTCGGCCGCATCGCGGTTCACATCGATCGGCACGTCGTAGCCACTGACATGCGCTTCGATCGTCAGATGACTGAAGAGCTTCACCGGAAAAATCCACGACTCGAAGCTGCCGTCCTGCTGGCCCATCATCGCGCCGCATGCGCCGGCCACGGTAAATGGTTTCTCCGATTCCACATGCTGGCGAAGAGTGATAGGGCTTTCCGCGATCGGGAATGCGGGGATCGATTGCAGCCAGTTCTCGCCGGCGTTGCCAGCCTGCGCCGCAGCCATTCGAGGCTCTCCAGATGAAACAACCAGCGCTATCAATAAACAGAAGATCAGCTTTGTCATTCGAGTATGCATTGACTCTTTTAATTCTCCTGCGCATGAATACGATTGCGCTTTCCTTCATCGCGACAGCAGCGCTTCCAGCGATATGGCGATATGATGCAGAACACACATCCTTGCATCCGTCGAGACGCCTGTGACCATGCTACGACTTCGCCTTCTCTCCCTGCTGCTCTGCTCCATCTCTGTGTTTGTCGAAGCGCCCGCGCAACCCGTTCATGTACATCGGGCAGTCGTTCCCGTACATGCAGACGAGGCGCGCACTGCGCAGGCTTTCGATCAAGCCCGCGCGCACGGAGAGCTTGCCCTCTATGCGTTTCTCTACGGCATGCCGAAAGGCGGTGACCTGCACAACCATCTTTCCGGCGCCGTCTATGCCGAGTCGTGGATCCGGGCCGCGGGCGCAGACCATCTTTGCGTCGACGTGAAACAACTCGCCTTCGTGCACTCCGGCGGCCGCGCACAGACTGCGGATGCTCCCCATTGCGATCCGCCGTCTGACGGTAAGGCCGTGGCCTCCGTGGACGAAGCCGGCCATTTCCCGGCTGCCTCTCTCGGCAACAACCAGCCCTTGTATGACGCGCTGGTTGACGCGTTTTCCATGCGCTCCTTCGTGCCAACGAGCGGCGACAGCGGTCATGATCACTTCTTTGCAACCTTCGAAAAGTTCGACGGCACCAGCCACTCGCACATGCCGGAGTGGCTCGATGAAGTAGCTGCGCGCGCTGCCTCGCAGAACGAGCAGTATCTGGAATTGATGCATACACCTCCATTCGCGGACGCGGCTAAACTCGCCATCAGCACCGGCTACACCTCGGACTTCGCGGCCGATCGCCAGAAAATGCTCGATGCTGGATTACGCACCGAGATCCCGCCGATCCGCTCCGAAATGGATGGCTATCTGCAGTCGCAGCGCGCGATGGAACACTGCGATACCCCGCAGGCAGCACCGGCATGCCAGGTGCAGGTGCGTTTCATTTATCAGGTACTGCGCAATTTCCCGCCGCCCATTGTGTTCGCGCAGATACTGCTTGGCTTCGAAGTCGCTGCCGCCGATCCACAGCATTTTCTCGCAATCAATCTCGTGCAGCCGGAAGATGACTTCTACGCCATGCGCGACTATCACCTGCACATGCAGATGATCGCCGCCCTGCATCGCTTTTACCCGGAGGTTCATGTGACCCTGCATGCCGGAGAACTCGCGCCCGGCCTAGTATCGCCGAACGGCCTTCTTTTCCACATCCGCGATGCTGTCGAAACAGCCGGCGCCGAGCGCATCGGTCATGGTGTCGATGTCATGTACGAAGAACGCTCGCAGCAATTGCTGCAGGAACTGGCCGACCGTCATGTCATGGTCGAAATCAACCTGACCTCCAACGAAGGCATCCTCAACGTCGGCGGCCCCACCAGCCCACTTCCCTACTACCTCGATGCCGGCGTACCCGTCGCCCTGTCCACCGACGACGAAGGGGTGAACCGCAGCAACATGACCCACGAATACGCCAAGGCCGCCACTCTCTACGGCCTCACCTACCAGCAGCTGAAAAATACGGCCCGCAACAGCCTCACCTACAGCTTCCTGCCCGGAGAAAGCCTCTGGCCCATCACTCGCGCCTCCGGCATGTACCGCGAACCAGCCAGCGCCTGTAGATCCTCCCTTACGCATGATCCGCAACGCCAGGCTGACGCCGCCTGTGCAAAATTCCTGGCTGCCAGTGAAAAAGCAGCAGCCCAATGGGAGATGGAGCGTCGCTTCAGCGCCTTTGAATCAGGGCACTAAGTTCAAAATCGACAGGGCCGCGCCAAATGCACCGGCAGTGCGGGCAGCCACTGCTAAACTGGGACTTCCTACTCTGCAGATTTCGGAAGAGCCAACTCCTTTGCCAGAAACCAAGAAAACTCCCGTCACCTACGCCGATTCGGGCGTCGACATTGAACGAGGCGACCGCGCCAAGCAGCGTATAAAAACTCTTGCAAAAAGGACCTTTAACAAGCAGGTTTTGAGCGAAATTGGCGGTTTTGGAGGTCTTTTCGGCCTCGATACTGCCAAATATAAGCAGCCTGTACTGGTTTCGAGCGCCGATGGCGTGGGTACCAAGCTGAAGGTCGCTTTTGAACTGAACATCCATCACACTGTCGGTGCCGACCTGGTGAACCACTGCGTGAATGACATCGCGGTACAGGGTGCGACGCCGCTCTTCTTTCTGGATTACCTGGCGACCGGAAAGCTCGACAGCAATACCGGCGATGAGTTGATCGAGAAGATCGTCACTGGCCTCTCCGATGCCTGCAAAGCCAATGGCTGCGCCCTGATTGGCGGTGAAACAGCCCAGATGCCCGGCTTCTATGCCGACGGCGAATACGATCTTGCCGGCTTCATCGTTGGCGTAGTCGACAAGGAACAGCTGATTACCGGCGCGAAAATCCAGCCGGGCGACGTGCTGGTCGGACTCCCCTCGACCGGCCTGCACACCAACGGCTATTCTCTGGCTCGCAAATTATTTTTCGAAGTCGCAGGCTACCGCGCAGACCACTTCGTCAACGCCATTCATGAAAAGGCCGGTACGGCCCTGATGAAGACGCATCGCAGTTATCTCAGCATCATCAAGAAGCTGGCCCTGGCGGACCTCGCGGTCGGCTTCGCGCACATAACGGGCGGCGGCATCACGGAGAACCTGCCGCGCATTCTGCCCCGTGGCTGCGTGGCACAGGTGGAAATTGGCAGCTGGCCGGTGCTTCCCATCTTTGAGCATCTGCGCGAACTGGGTTCCGTCAGCCAGGACGAGATGCTTCGCACCTTCAACATGGGCATCGGCATGATCGCCGTTATCCCTGCCGACAAGTTCAAGAAGGCCCAGGCGCTCCTGAGCCGCGCGGATGAAAAGTTCCACGTCATCGGCCGCATCGTAAAACCCGCCGTCAAGAATGATCCTCTGCAGGATCGCAAGGTCATCTACAGCTAAATGAGCACTGCCAGCAAACCGAAGCATCGACTGGGCATCCTGCTCTCCGGTCGCGGATCAAACTTTCTCGCAATTGCCGATTCGATCGCCGAAGGGCGTCTGCCGAACGCAGAGATAGCCGTGGTCATTTCGAACCTCGCGGATGCGCCTGGCCTCGCTGCTGCCGCCGACCGAGGATTTGCAGTGGTCGCTGTTGAAGCCAAAGGCCGCAAGCGTGCCGAGCACGATCTTGAGATCATCGAGACCCTTCACCAGCATGACGTGGAGCTGGTCTGTCTCGCCGGTTATATGCGGTTGCTCTCGCCGGGTTTTGTCGGGGCGTTCCCGCAGCGCATCCTGAATATTCATCCTTCGCTGCTGCCCGCGTTTCCCGGGCTGCATGCACAGCAACAGGCGTTTGATTACGGCGTCCGCGTGGCTGGCTGCACCGTGCATTTTGTAGATGAAGAACTGGACCACGGCGTGATCGTGACCCAAAGGACTATCACTGTTTCAGACAGCGATACAGCGGAAACGCTCTCCGCCCGACTCATCCACGAAGAGCACGTGGCCTATACCGAAGCCATCGGCAAAGTGCTCTCCGGCGAGTACCGGATCGAAGATCGTCGCTACATCCGCGCCTGACGCCCGGCTGTGCTGACTGACGCGGTGGATTCGCGCACAACCAGCTCAGGTCGCATCAGAATTTCCGCCGGATATTCTTTCGCCGGCGTCTTGATCTGCTCAAGCAGCATCCTTGCACCTTCGATGCCCATCTCGCGCAGTGGCTGCCGCACCGTCGTCAGCTTCGGCGCCTGGTAGGACGCGCTTACAATATCGTCAAAGCCGACCACCGAAATATCGCCCGGCACAGATAGACCGTGATCGCGGATAGCGGACATCGCGCCGATCGCCGAAATATCGTTGAAGCAGAAGATGGCTGTGAATGGCTTGTGCTTTGCTAGCAGCTTTTTGACTGCCTCATACCCGACTTGAGGGGACGAGCGACTGTCCGTGAGTTGGATACAAAGATCCGCATCGAGTTTGAGTCCCAGCGCTTTCGCGGCACGTTCTATACCAATCCAGCGATACTCCGAATCGACGATCAGTTCCGGTCCGCGCATGCAGGCAATCTGCCGGTGGCCCAACTCATGGAGATGACGCAGGGCGAGTTCGGCAGCCTTGTCATGGTCGAGCGCGATGTTCGTGTGCGCTGCGCCGCGCCGATCGGACGAGATAGTGACCACCGGTCGCGTGCTTTCAATCACGCACGGCGTATTGAGGAGCAGGAAGCCATCGACGGCACGCTCTTCAAGCATCGTGGAATAGCGGGCAATCAGCTTCTCCTCCCAATGATGACTGGCAGTGAGATAAAAATACTGAGCCTTAAGCAATTGCTCTTCGACGCCGCCCATCACCTGCGTAAAGTAGCCCTCGCTCAGGTCAGGCGAAATGACGCCGATGGACATGCTACTGCTCATGCGCAGCGAACGCGCAAAAAAATTCGGCCGGTACCCGAGACGTTCCGCGGCCTCGCTTACACGGTCGCGCGTGCGTTGCGGAATGGCGCGGCCTGCCGGCGAATCGTTCAGAACGAGAGAAATAGTGGTCGGAGATAATCCCAGGTGCTCGGCGAGCCTGTTCAAGTTCATCGGCAGGGCCTTCTTGGCAGGACGTGCCTTTGTTTTATCGGCCGACTTCAATCTTGCAGGCCCACTGGCTTTTTTTCGCTTCGCTTTCGACTGCTTTGGCTCACCAGAGATCGACATATACCATCCGTGCGTGACTGCGACGCGTTGTTGCAGGGAGTGTAATCGTCCAGATGAAAGTTGGTAACTGAAAACAACGTAAGCTACATTACATTCGCAGCGGAGCGTATGTTGGCCCGCTTTCAGCTCGACTGGCTGCCGACGATTCGAGTGGGCTACTGGTTGACGCCGCTCGCCAGGAAGCCGCCGTCCACTACCAGGATCTGGCCGGTAACGAACGATGCCGCGTCTGACGCCAGGTAGACTGCGGCGCCCTGCAGTTCTTCTGTCTTGCCGAAGCGGCCCATGGGAGTGCGCATCAGCAACTCCTTGCCGCGCGGGGAATTGTCCAGCAGGTTGGCATTCAGGTCGGTCCGGAAAACACCAGGCGCGATGGCGTTCACCAGGATGCCGTCCTTTGCCCACTCCACCGCCAGCGACCGGGTAAGGGCCGCGACGCCTGCCTTGGTCGACGCATAGGCGGCAACCTCGGTAAGCGAGACGAACGTGTTCAGCGAGGCGATGTTGATGATCCTGCCGGACTTGTTCGCCAGCATGTGAGCGCCGAAGATCTGGCAGGCCCGCAACGTCCCGGTGAGGTTCACGTCGACAATTTTCTGCCACTCGCTCTCAGGAAACGACACCGTGGGTGCACGCTTGATGATGCCGGCGCAATTGACCAGGATGTCGATGTGCTTGAACCGCTCTTCGCATGCGGCGAGCAGTGCGTGAAGAGATGCCGCATCAAGTACATCGCTGGGCTGCCGGATGGTCCGGCGGCCGGCTGCCTCGATCTCTGCAGCGGTGCTCTCTACCTGTTCCGGACGCCGCGCAGAGGCGACGACGTCGGCTCCCGCGTTGGCGAGCCCAAGGCTGATGGCGCGGCCGATGCCGGAGGTGCCGCCGATCACGACGGCCGCCTTCCCAGTCAGATCAAAGAGTGAGGATGTTGTCGCCAAAGTGTTCTCCAGGAAGGTTGTCGCTCAGGAAACCCCGACGTATTCTACGCCGGTCATCTGCTCGGAAATATGCCAGAGCCGGGCGGCGCTGACCGGATCGAGCGCCTGCGCTTTGGGCTTCACTTCGACGGGATTGCCCTTGATCTCCGCGATTCCGTCTGGACCATAGTAGTGGCCGGCCCTAGCATCTGGAGAGGTCGCGGCATAAAGAAGCGGCAGTGCTCCACGGGCCTCTGACTGGGCGAAAAGGGAAATCATCACGCCGACGATTTTCGCTTTCAAGTCCGTGCCCATGCCATTCGCGACGATGTTTGTCGACGCCACTCCGGGATGCGCGATGATACTGCTGACATCCTTGCCGGCGCGCTTCAAGCGGCGATCGAGTTCAAGCCCGAACAACAGGTTCGCAAGCTTGGATTGCGAGTAGGCTTTGCGCGGATCATAATCGCGCTCCCAGTTGGGATCTTCGTAGCGCATGCGACCGCCCTTGTGCGCTATGGAAGCGACAGTAACGACGCGGCTGCCGGGAGTTTTGATGAGGGCAGGCATCAGTTCGCCGGTCAATGCGAAGTGCCCCAGGTGGTTCGTACCGAACTGGGCCTCGAAGCCCTGCCTGGTCGCCTGGCGCGTGGGATACGCCATGACACCGGCGTTGTTCACGAGGATGTCGAGCTTGCGGTTACTGGCGACGAAGGCCTCGGCAAAAGTCTTTACGGAATCCAGGTCCGCGACATCGACCTTGGCCACTTCAACCTGCGCCTGCGGCACAGTTGCGATAATCTTCGCTTTCGCGTCGGCTGCTTTCTGTTCATTGCGGCAGGCCATGATGACGGTAGCGCCTGCGCGCGCCAGCTCCAGTGCGGTGTGGTAGCCAATGCCGCTATTCGCACCGGTGATGATGGCGAGCTTGCCGGCCTGCGAGGGAATGTCTTTTGCGATCCAGTGGCTCATAAGTTTAGTGTGCGCCCTTCGTTCTGATTTCGATATGAAGCGTGGTACGTGCTAAGCCTGCGTTTCCTGCTGCTCGCCGGCCTCACCGAGGACCAGGCTGATCGTCCTTTTGACCTTGCCACGGTAGAAAGTAACCTGCACGGTATCGCCGGCGCGATGCTGATTCATAATGTCGTTGATGTCCTGCGTGTTGGTCACAGTCTGCCCGGCAACAGACACGATCAGGTCGCCGCCAAGATAGATGCGGGTGTTGCCGTAGTACGCCTGTTCATTGCCACCGCGCAGTCCGGCCCGCTCCGCCGCTCCGCCCTGCAGTGTTCTCTGAATCAAGACGCCTGCATTGGCAGCAAGGCCAGCCTGCTCGGCAAAGTCGGGCCCGACAGGCAGCGACACAATGCCAAGCGACGGACGACGGATACGGCCGTATTGTGCGAAATCCTGCAGCACAGCTTTTGCGGTGTTGATGGGAATAGCGAAGCCTATGCCAGCACTCTGCTCGACAGCCACCTGCGCGTTGGGATCAGTCGCAATCAGCGAATTGATTCCGATGACTTCGCCGTGCAGATTGAGCAGAGGGCCGCCGGAGTTGCCGGGATTGATGGCCGCGTCTGTCTGGATGGCGTTGTCGATCAGGTTGCCCTCCGGCCCGCGCACAGAACGGAGCGCGCTGATGATGCCGGTCGTCATCGTACCGTTCAGGCCAAAGGGATTGCCGATGGCGAAGACCTTCTGGCCGACCTGGAGATTCTTCGAATCAGCCAGCACGACAGGCGTCAGGTTAGGCGCATCAATCTGCAGCAGCGCCAGGTCGTCACCCTTGTCACGCAGCACTACTTTCGCCTTGTAGCGACGCTTGTCGCCGACGGTGACTTCAATCTCACGACCGCCTTCAATCACGTGGTAGTTCGTGATGATATGGCCCTGCTTGTCGATAATGAAGCCGGAACCCTGGCCCTGCTGCGGCACCGCTCCATAGAAAAAGTTGTAGGAGACCGAGGTCGATGTAATGTTCACTACCGCCGGCAGCACATGGTGATAGACACTCATGTTGTTCTGCTCTTCCGAGTCATAAGACTGGTCGGCGCTCGCCTCCGTAATGTGCACGGGGAGATTGAGCTTCGGTAACTCGCCATTTGTGATGGGCAGCCGACCGATGCTCATGAAATTCTTCCCGGAAACGATATACCAGAATGCGCCGACAAACAGGCAGATCAGGAAGAGGCGGCGCAGTGTGCTTTGACGTTTCATCGAACGTCCCTTTCGTGATTCAATTTTGCGCCTGCCTGGCGAAAGCGGCTGCAGGCTGCGACGCAGCCTGCGCAGCGAGCTTTGCCCAGACCGTCTGCACAGCCAGGCGCATGTCTTCTAAAGACCCGGTATTTTCAAGAACGATATCGCAAAGCGGGATTTTTTCTTCGTCCGGGATCTGAGATGCGATGCGGGATTCTGCATCGGCTCGCAGCGCGGCCAGTCTTCCCGGGTCTTCTGCCACGCCCGCACGCTGCATGAAACGTTCAATCCGGAGTTCGCGCGGCGCCGTCACCAGGATCAACGTATCAAATCGCTCGCGCCAGCCTGGAACCGTGCCATCCCGCTCGGCTTCGAAAATCAGTGCAGATTCTATGACGGCGACGGCTTCCGGTTCGCGGGCGAAGAGTTCCTGCATCCATTTTTCCTGTGCGGCAATGACAGCGGGATGCACGATCAGTGACAGTTCGCGGACCCGACCCTGCTGAAACGAAAGTTCGGCCAGCCTGCGACGATCCAGTGTGCCATCGGCCCGGACAATCTCTCTGCCGAAATGCTCGACGATGGCCGCGAAAACCGGCTGGCCCGGTTCCATCAGCGTGCGTCCGACGGCGTCAGCTTCGATGACATGGGCTCCGCAATCGCGCAGCATGGCAGCAACCGTCGATTTGCCACTGCCCAAACCACCTGTGAGTCCAACTCGCAGCATCGCGCCCGCTAGACCGGCAATCCGCGCCGCAAACGGGCTGCGCGCACGGTGTTGGCCATCAGCAGCGCAATAGTCAGCTTGCCGACGCCTCCGGGGACAGGCGTATAGGCGCCAGAGACGGCGAAAGCCGCGGGATGGACATCGCCGACAAGGGTTGAGCCTTTCAACAGGAACATCTCTTCGCGGCGTGCGTCGCCTGCGAAGAATTTGTCAAACTCCTCGCGGCTGGTGACACGGTTGATGCCGACATCGATGACTGTCGCGCCCGGTTTGACCATGTCCGGCGTCACGTAGCCCGGCCGGCCGATCGCGGCGACCAGGATATCGGCACGTCGGCAGTGCTCGGCGACATCTTGTGTGCGCGAATGGCAGATGGTAACGGTCGCGTTCTCCTGCAGCAGCAGGATCGCCGTCGGCTTGCCCACAATATCGCTGCGGCCCAGAACTACGGCCTCCTTGCCGGCGATAGGGATGCCGCTGCGCTTGAGAATTTCGATGATGCCCGCAGCAGTACAGGGCGCGAGCGCGGGCTGGCCGGTCTGCAAACGCCCGACGCTGACCGGATGAAAGCCGTCGACATCTTTCTCCGGCGCGACAGCTTCGAGCAGCCGCTTGGCATTCACCTGCGGCGGCAGGGGCAGCTGCAACAGAATGCCGTCAATGTCATCGCGCGCATTCAAGGCGGCTACCAGTTCCAGCATTTCTTCGGTCGTGACAGTATCGGGTGGCGTGATCAGGTCGCTATAGATGCCCAGCTCACCGCATGTTTTCACCTTGCTGCGGACGTAAATCTCGGACGCCGGTACATGGCCGACCAGAACAGCAGCCACGCCAGGGCGAATGCCCTGGGCAGTCAGCTTGGCGACGTCAGCCGCCACTTCGTGCTGAATTTCGGCGGCAATCGCGGTGCCATTCAGGATGCGTGCGACAGCCTGGGTCGAGTGAGGGGTCGCGCTGGTGCTTTCAGCCATTCCGGATATGTTTCTCCCAATGTTCATGGTACTTGATCTGCATATGTAAATCGCCCGCCAGGCCCTGTGGCTTCGGCCGGCTTGCCCAGGCGGCTTTAAACTGTAGGCAATGACGGACACTCTTCCTGCCGCCCTGAAACTTCTGGCCTGCCCCGCATGCTGGAACGCGCTGACCCTGGAAAGCCGTCCCGGGTCTGAGTCCGCGGTTGTTTGCGATGGCTGCGGCAAACGCTATCCGCTAGTCGATGGCATCCCCGTGCTGATTCCTTCGCAAGCCGTCTGACCCTGTTTCGCACAGACAGGCGATCGCAGAAAAAAAACGAATAAATCAAATCTCATTTCTGTCCTGCAACGTAACAGTTACCAGAAGGGTGGCGGGGTGGAAACTTTCGAACAACCTTCATGCGTCAATCCAGGACGATCTGGAATCAAAACCTGTGAGGCTGTTGCAGTGGACAGTTCCAGGCAATCGAGGAGAAACATGGCTGAGCGAGCAAAGATTGAGAAATTCAGCAAGGAAGAGCTGACAACCCTTCGCACGGAACTGGATAAAGACTCAATCGATTCGTGGCAGGCTGCCGACATCGTGAGTGAATTCCTGAGCGGTCGCGGCTACGGAGCCTGTGCGCATGAGATTCGTATTGCCCTGATGCGCATTGAAGGCGGTCCCCGCAATTTCCTCCGGATGCAGGAAGAGCTGGAAAAAGTCGCTTTTGTGATGTAGTCCGGCGATTCTGCACACTCTTCACAGTGCGGACTACTCGTATTTCAGACTCTCGACCGGATCCAGTTGCGCCGCCCGCGTGGCCGGCAGCGTGCCGAATATAACGCCTACGACCATCGATGACAACAGCGCGATGATGACCGACAGGCCCTTGATTGGGATCGCATAGCTGGTAAACAGGCGCACCGACAACGGGATGGCCATACCGATCACCGATCCGACGATACCGCCCGCGAGCGAGATCAGGACCGCCTCCACCAAAAACTGCAGTTTGATTTCGCGAGAGGTCGCGCCCAGTGCCTTGCGGATGCCAATCTCTCGAATACGCGCCCTTACATTCGCCAGCATGATGTTCATGATGCCAACCCCGCCGACCGCGAGCGTGACGAGTGCCACCAGGAGCAGCACAGCCGTCAACGCATCGGCGGATTGTCCGGCGACCTTGATCAGCTGCGTCAAAGTCTGAGGTTTGTAGACTGAATCCGGCTTGTGACGGCTCTTGATGACGGAGATGATCTGTTTGGTCGCTTCTTCTACGTCGCTCTGGTCGCGGATGGAAAAGAAAATCTGCTTTACGTTGTCGGTTCCAGTGAAATACCGGCCGACGGAGTAAGGAATCAGCACCGTCTGATCGGCGATTTCCGACTGACCAAATGTGTCGACGCGCTCGGCAAAGATCCCGATGATGGTGAACGGAATGCCCTGGATCTGAAAACTCTGGTTGACGGCCGACTCGGATCCACCAAACATCTGCTGGGCGAATTCGGCGGTCACGACTGCCACCTTGGCGTGCGTTTCTTCATCCTCGTCGTCAAAGAAACGACCGTAATTGACGACCAGGTTGCGCACATCCCGATACTGGGGTGCCACACCAAGCACGAGAATGTCCTTGGTCACGCCCGAGCCGAAGGAAATTCGCTCGCGAATTTCGAGCATCGGCGAGGACGCGGCGACGCTTGGCACCTCGGCATCCACCTGTCGCTCATCATCGCGCGTCAGAAAGTCGTTGCGATAGTTATCCCCTACCGGCCCGGCGCCGCCGCCTGAATATTCCACTTCGACCATGTTGGTCCCGATGCCCTGGATCAGCTTCTGGACATAGTTCTTGCCGGTCAGCCCGATGGTCGTGACCAGGATGAGTGAAGCAGAGCCGATGACCATGCCGAGCGCCGTGAGCGCGAAGCGGACCTTGTTCGCGCGGAAGCTGTCAAACGCGAGGCTGATGATTTCGCTCAAGACCATCGTGCGCTTTGCACTGGCGAGTGTTCGTTCGAACCTGGTGTTGCGCGTCAGGGTAGGTGTCATCGGTTAATTCAGATGCTTTGGTAATCTTTCAGGCTTCATTTCGACTACAACCAACATCCAATGGTACGGCAGATGAATAGTTCGCTAATAGCAAGGCAGCCTACTCACTTCATTGCTTAGTAAATAGCACACGATCCCCGTGGTCGCGTGCACCCTGAAAAAGCGAAGCCAGCCTGAAAGATGATCTTTTTCCGGCCCTGGCGTCTTTTTCTTCCTTGTGCAGGGATGCGCATCCTCGCTGGCCGGCAGCATTGGCTGGTTGAACCCTCGGATGAAGAGCTAATTCTCTGCCACTGCAGTATCAACCGGAGGCAACACCGTAGTGATTCCACTTCCCGCACGTTCACTTGCTCGTATTCCGCTGTCACCATCGTCGAACCCGAAGACAGCCCGGCGCTACCCATTCACATCCGCATTTCTACTTTTCGCATTGACATTCTTTTCCGGATCGCGTCTGCAGGCGCAGGCTGTTTTCGGATCGATCGTGGGTACCGTGACGGATTCGTCAGGAGCCGCTGTCCCCAACGCGACGGTCGTCGTGACCGACATCGCCAAGGGCACCACGCAGACCGTTCAGTCGAACGCAAGCGGTAACTACTCTGTCTCGCGCCTTATCCCCGACACCTATTCGCTGAAGGCGTCCGCGCAGGGATTTTCGCCTGCCCAGGCTGACAATGTCGTGGTCTCGGCCGACACGTCGCCCGAGGTAAACCTGGTCTTCCAGGCAGCCGGCGGAACCCAGACGGTGACCGTCTCGGCACAGGCAGCCGCGCTGCAGACAGATCGTGCGGACGTCGGCAGCGTTATCGACAACAAGCAGCTACAAAACCTGCCCAACCAGAACCGCAACTTTACGACGTTCGCCCTGTTGACGCCGGGCGTGCAGCGCGGATCATTCAACATTGCACCGACGGAAAATCCCCAGGGTACTCAGTCGCTTGAAGTGAACGGCTCGAACTACGGTTCGCTCGGCTATTACCTCGACGGCACGGATAATCGTGAGCCAATCGACGGCATCATTGTCGTGAACCCCACTCTTGATTCGGTCAGCGAATCGAAGATTGACACAGAGAACTTCCCGGCTGAGTTTGGCGGCGCAATCGGCGGCAACGTCTCCGCGCAAACCCGTTCCGGCGGCAACACCATTCACGGCGATGTCTTCGAATTCCGCCGCAGCGGCGACCTTGAAGCTCGCGACCCGTTCAGCCAGTCGCAGCCCAGCCCGGTGACCGGCAAATACATTCCGAGCCAGCTGTACAACCAGTTCGGCGGATCTATCGGCGGCCCGATCATCAAGGACAAGGCCTTTTTCTTTGGCGACTACCAGGGCACACGCCAGAAGATCGGCACCAGCCTGCTAGAGAACGTACCGACGGCCCTGGTACGCACCACGTGTCTGAACGCGGCAAGCGCTACATGTGACCTGTCGCAATATGGCGGTGGGGTGTTCAACAAGGCTGCTGCACCACTTACCCCGCAGGGCATCGCGCTTCTAAGCGCTCTTCCCAATCCAAATAATGGGGCAGCAGGAGCCATTTCGAACAATTACTCCGGCTCCGGCAATGGCAATAACAATGGAGACCAGGCCGACATCCGCCTGGATGACCAGGTGACCAGCGGTCTGCATGCGTTCGCGCGTTATGACTACTCCCGCTTTACGCTGTTTGGCGAGCCGGTCTTCGGCGCAGCAGGCGGTGGAGGCTTCGGTCTCGGCGGCACGACTGGCACCGATACAGTGCAGAACCAGAGCGCAGCCGGTGGTTTCGACTACGCGCTCAGCTCAAGCCTGTTAACAGACTTCCGCTTCGGCTTCCTCGACTATCACGTGGACGAGAACAAGATCGATGCCGGTACCTTTCCTGCTACGGCGATTGGTCTGCCTAATTTGAACACCGGCAATGCTGATACGTCCGGCTCTCCGACGTACAACGTCGTTGACGGCAGCGTCAGCCCTTTCGGCAACCAGGGTTGCAACTGCCCTCTGCGTGAGAGCGAGCAGGTCTTCCAGGTGAATAACAACTGGACCAAGACCTTCGGCAATCACTCGGTGCGCTTCGGTGGCGATCTGCGTTATGCATTCAACCTGCGGAATGCCAGTGATAACAATCGTGCCGGCGAACTATTCTTCAGCAATAGCACCAATGCGAACACGGTAGCCGGCGGAACTGCGGGTCTCGGACTTCTGTCCGTGCTCCAGGGACAGGTGGCAAACTTCCAGCGCTTCGATATCTTTGATCCGAATGCAGCAACACACCAGAAGCGTGGTGCGTTCTACGGGCAGGATAGCTGGCGCGTTACACCCAAGCTGACAATTAACTACGGCGTTCGCTGGGACGTCATCTTCCCCGAAACAGTCACGAGCGCAGGCCAGGGCGGCTATACAGACCTGACCAATGGCGTGATCCGCGTCGCCGGCATCGGCGGTGTGCAGACCAATGGCAATGAGCACACTGACTTCCTTAACCTGGGCGGCCGCTTCGGTTTTGCCTACCAGGTTCGTGAAGGCACCGTGATTCGCGGAGCCATCGGGCAGGTCTATGACAATGTCGGCTTCTTCGGCACCATCTTTGGCTCGGCTCTTTCGCACAACATTCCAGCCCTGACATCAGAGAACGTCGGCAGTACAAATGACTCCCTGGCAAAGGTTTCGTTTGCTTCTGTTCTGCTGAAAGGCCAGGAAGGAATACCAGCTCGTCCTGCGGCGACGCCGATCCCGGCAAATGGCCTGATTCCGATTGTGAACGGAGTCGGTTACAATATCCGTCCCAACACGCTGCTGCTGCCGAAGGTTGACCAGTTTAACCTGACGATGCAGCAGGAACTGACCAAGCAGATGACCTTCACGCTCGGCTACATCGGCAACATTGGCGAGCGGGTATATCCGGGTGAGACAGAAGGCTACAACCTGAACGAGCCGTTGCTTCCTACGAACCCTGCTGACCTGACGGCGCCTGATCCGACGGCAACCACTCCCAATCCTCCGGGCGTGCTGAGCCGTGATCAACGTCGTCCTTACTACAATCGCTTCCCGGGTTCGGTTTGCTGCACCCAGGACATCAACTCCGTTTCTCCGAACGCGCGTGAAACCTACAACGCATTGCAAACGACAGTGGAGCAGCGCTTCTCGCATGGCTTCCAGTTGCTGGCAAACTATACCTGGTCCCACGCATTGAACTATGGCTCAACCTACTTCAACAATGATCCCCACGTTGAAAAGGGACCGAGCGATACCAACCGCAACCAGGTATTCGTGCTGAGCGGCATTTATGAATTGCCTTTCGGCAAGGACAAGATGTTCGTCAACAGCGGCAACCGGCTGGTGAACTATGCCATCGGCGGCTGGCAGCTCGCCGGTACCACGACGTGGGAAAGCGGCCTGCCGTTTACCCCGACGTATAACGAATGCGGATCGGATCAGGACATCGATACCAACTCGAGCAGCCCTGGCTCTTCGAGCGATTGCCGTCCGAACAAGATAAGCGATGGCGCTGCGCAGGGCTTTGTGCACAACGCTTCCGGCTTCGACGCAGCTACCGGCAGCCGCCGTATCTTTACACCGGTTGCTCCTCTAACAGCGAATGGCAGCGTGTCTGGGCCATTCGAACGCGGCGCATTCGGCACCATCGGCAACATTGGCCGCAACAGCTTCCATGGCCCGACGGACTACTTTGCTGATGCTTCGCTCTTTAAGAACTTCAGCATCACCGAAGGCATCAAGGGCCAGTTCCAGTTTCAGGCCTTCAACGTGTTCAACCACGTACCGCTTGGTCTGCCGAGTGGTACCAACTCACGCTGCGTGGATTGCACCACCGGCGACGCCGGCTTGATCACCAGTGTCGACAGTGCCATCTCAGGCAGCGGTCAGCCGTACATGCGTCAACTGCAGTTCGGTGCAAAGATTAACTTCTAACACCGCTGCATTGTTAAATAGAAAGGCCGCCGGCGATGGCGGCCTTTTTATTTGAAGATGACTACGTGACACGGTGCTGCTACTGCACGGTGAACGTAAGGCTGGCGTTGTGAATGATGCCTCAGGCAGTTGCGATGACGAGCACACTGTACGTGCCAGCTGGTGCGTTCATGTTGGACGTGGGCGGCGGAGTAGGAGGTGCCGTGGTGGAACCGCCGCTACCGCAGCCGATCTGCGTGCCAACTGTTCCTGCCACCATCAACAACATCATCAGCTTTAGACAGCGCCTGCGGGCAGGAAACACGACTACAGCAAAGACGATTGAAGCCAGGCTTGTTCCCAACACAGTGCGCCATCTATTGCTGACATTCTGCGTTGTCGCAGCAGGAGGGACAAAAGCAGGTACGGTAAGCGTGGCGGTACCGTTTCCTGTAACACTCGACGAGGCAGGGTTGATGGAACAAACCACATTGGCCGATGATGTCGTGCAACTCAGCGAGACCGGGACAGTTGCACCGTAGGGAGCGCCCAGCTCGATAGGAACGGTAAACGAACTACCGGCAGCAACTGTAGAACTCGAGCTTGCATATAGCGACGCACACCCGTGGCAATCGCAGCCCGAAATAGATTTCCGCCGCCTTCGTTTCTCAGATTCCTGTCACCGGCGGCATATTTCGGCATATCACGCTGATCCTTTGGCAGGGACGTCGATTGATCGATCACGACCTCCGCCTGCGCCCGGCGCAACGCAGCTTCCACTTCCGCTGCATCGAATGCGTCTACGATTGCGGCCTGGAAACCCGGCTCTTCAGCTCCCCGGCTCGCACATCGCTTGTCGTCATTCCAACGACGGAACGCCCTTGTCTTGATAGCTCAGCGATAAGTGGCTGGCCAATGGCTCCGCTCGCCCCTGCTACAAAGATGCGCATCATCCTTTCAGCTTCATCGATTGATAACGGAACTCGCGAGCCGTGCTACCAGGAAAAATGGCTCGTTTAGCTCCAGCTTTTCAGGACGAAGGTGCATGCCACCTGGAAATGAAGTCGAGTATGGCCTGGTGGTTATAGCCATTGTTTAATTTATGGTCCGCTTCAAGAGCGTCGGTTGGCTGGGCCTGCAGTAGTTTGCCCGATTCGGAAAGAACGAAGAAATATGGATATCCGCTTACTTTTGGAAATCTGGATAAGAATGCCTGGTTCTGATTTTCCCTGCTCCAGTTGACGTGAACGACGACGAAGGTAGATTCGATGGCTGAGGACAGTTGGGGGTCCTGATGAAGAGTGCGATCAAGGACGATGCACCACGGGCATCAGTTACCGCCAACGTCCAAGAGGATGTTCTTGTGTTGCGTTTTGGCCACTGCTTCTGCAGCTGCCAGATCTTTGGCAGAATCACGCGTGGGATCGAAAACTTTTTCAGCGGCAAAGACACCACGATCCATTAGAAATATCAGTGCAAATGCCAGCGCTGCCTTGATTGAACGAGCCATTGTCATTCCTCGCCACCGATTTTAATCGATCGCTCCAGATGTACAGATCGCTTGCGCGAGGGCAGGTGAACCCACCTGACTGGCTGGCTCGACAGGGAGGGCTAATTTCGTTGCGGATGGTGCGCCTGCATCTACTGACGTGGAACATGCCGACCGACCGCTGTCTGCGTGTTCTTCTCAGAGTTAGTTTCTGTAACGATTACGGCCGAAATCGGAGCATGATCGGAGAGACGATCCGGGAGCGCGCGGTTAAGGGCCTGCATTGTCTGTGGCATCTCTGGATAAAACGCACTCTGCATAACTCCATTACCAGAATCACCTGGTGGCTTGACGAAGATCCAGTCAAGCCTGAATTTGACTACGCCGCCGAAATCGCGATCCATGCTGAAAGTGGGCGAGAAGCCCTTCCTCGCGCGCTCATTACTGTCTGACAATGTCTTACTGCTCCTCTGAACGTTGCGTGCCTTGATGCCGGCAAAGTCGAAGCGCGTCCCATCCTTAAATTCGAACGAGCGCACATCAGAAAAAAGGGCTGCTTCCGGGTTCTGTCCGATTACGGGAATATGGGTCGCCGTGGGATCGCGAAAATTCTTCCAGAAATTGAAGGAAGCTGTGGCGTAGACCGGCATGCCAATGGGCGTAAAGCGCAGTAGATTGCTGACCCAGAACTGATAGTCCTTGACGCGGGAGCTAAGCTCATACCGCACCGACGTCGGAGTGCCGTCGCTCCCCGTCGTGTTCAGATCGCCTGCCATAACAAGGCCGCCCGGAGAGCCGCGAAGATTCTCAAGGATGGCGGCCATCTGTTCCCTGCGGCAGCTTGCCCTGCATTTATTTTCGAGATGCGCATTCACGATACGCACAGGTGTCGATTGCGAACCTGGCAGATCTATGTCGGCTACGAGAGCGCTACGATTGCCGCGTCGTACCTCTCGTTCTATGCGTTCAAGAAAAATCAGGCTTGCCGCACCTCGTTTAGCTTTCTCCAGCTGCGATATCTCCTGCTTCTCCTGCAGAAACCAATCATGGCAGACAGGAAGTTGAAGGACGCGTGTATTGTGTAGCGGGTAACGACTCAGGATTGCATTCACATGCAGGCCCTGGTAGCGGGTGCGGTCCGGCTTGAGATCTTCCGTCATGCGCGCGGAAAGTGCGGGGGTATCAAGAACGGCCGCTTCCGTGCCCAGATCTTCGAGTCCATCGACCTCTACAAACTCGACCGCGTAAGCGGAACTCATCCCAAGCGTGTCGGCAAGCTCGCGAACGACGTTGCAATAGTCGGTCCGTTTTACACCGATGTCGACTTCATTAAGAATCAATACATCGCTGCTGCGAAGAGTCGCTGCCTCTCTTTCGAGTGCATGCAGCGCTGCCGGCGACAGTGCTTTCTTCTCCTGCACATGCTTTAGGAATACTTGTGGCGTCTTGAGTAGCAGCTCGATATTGTCGAAGTTCTGTCCGCGTTCGATATTCCATTCGATAACACGCAAACCTCCGTGACGCCGTGTCTCTGCGGAGGACGGACGGTTGTCTACTACAGGCGTGGCCAGCAAGTGATCAAGCTTTAGCTGCAGGTCAGGAGTTGGATGCGCGTCCTGTGAAAGGGTGACGAGTTCGTCAAACGTAAGCGGGACCGGAGCTGCGTATAGCAGCGCTGCGAAGCTGGAAGGCAAGAAGCACAGCAGGATGCGCATCCATCGAAAATAGCTTGAAGTGTTGGACGTCTCATCATTGACTCCCCTGGAGTGGACAGCAATCACTTAAAATCCGTCCCTGTTCATTTTGCGTGAACCGGATCCAAGAAGATAAGCAGCTACCGTTCTTCAGGCTGACAGCACTTCAAGTCTGCCGTCCATCGATTTTGAAACGCCGAAAAGAAAGCGACCGCCGGCATCGAGGTGGCGTAGCTGCAGTTCTTTCTTCGTAACGGACAAATGCCCAAAGCCGTGGACCTCCTGTGCGTAAGGCCCGCGCTGCAGGTCGTCCACCTTCAGTACGTAGAGATCGGCACCCCCGCCTCCCGAAAGAAAATGAGTAGTCGGATGATCCTCAAATTGCAGGATCTGCAGATCGTGATCGTGCCCGGCCATATAGAGGTCGACTTTGTATTTACGGAACAGCGGGTCCCAATCGCGAATGAGAACCGGATGATCGCCATGCGGTCCATTGGAGAAGACGGGATGATGCGCCATGACCACAAGAAACGGCGCCGTGCGCGGCTTCTGTAATTGCAGTTCGAACCAGCGAAGCTGCTCTGTCTGCTCTTCCGGCTTCAGTGTGAAACTCTCTTTATGCTGCCAGCGGCCATCTTTTGACGGCATGTTGCTATCGAGCACGATGCAGTGCATGAACGGATTGCGAGCGGGAAAATCGAAGGTATACCAGCGCGCAGGCAGTGTCCAGCGTGTGGGCTTGCCGTCAATCCCTCGGCCGGATCGGGCGTACTCAAGTTCAGCTTCGACCTTGTTCACCGTTGGTGGAAGCAGCTGATAATCGTGGTTGCCGAGCATGCTGTACACAGGACCGGGAAATAACTCGGCCGGATACATTTTCTCGAACTGGTTCAGCCAGCGCGGTGAAGCGGAACCCTGCGGCAGATCGCCGTACCAGCTGTCTCCAAGAAGAAACAGTGCGTCGGCGTGCAGCTGATTTGTCTGCGCAAAATGCTGCATGCCCATTGCCACCTGCGCCTGCGCGGCATAGCTGTTCCCACCTCGCAGGTCGTCAATAGATGGCGCATCCAGCCAGCCCCAGTCGCCGAGTATGAGCACATGAGCCGCACCCTTTGGGAACGATGGCGCTGCAGCTGCTCCGGCGATGGAATTTATGGCAGCAGCGGCGCTCCATGCGAGGCTCTGACGCAGGAAACATCGACGGGAGAGCGGTGGATAGTCAGGCATACTGTTGGATATACCAGCTTCTTCTTTGCCATTGCAAAGCTGCCGTATTTCATGAGCCAGGGTTTTCGTTCGTAAGGAGAAATTCTGCGGCTCGACACTTCGCAGTGAGATAGTGCTTGCCCGATCAACGCAGGACGTAGAAAATCAGCAAGCCGGTAAAGTGCACGCGCTTCGGCACTTCAAGCTGCCCCGCATACTTTGAGTTTCACGCACTGTTAACGCCCTTCGGATTAAATAGGACGAATGATTCATTTCCGATCTCTTGCCTTGAGACTCCTGATTTGTGGCACGACCATAGCCGCATGGGCACAGGTGTCGCCAACCAGGACGCAGAACGTTATATACGTGATGACCGATGGCCTGCGCTGGCAGGAAGTGTTCAATGGTGCCGATCAGGCGATCATGAACGAAGAGCACGGCAAGGTAAAGCCGAAGGATGTCGCAGCACTCAAGCAGGCGTACTGGCGCGATTCTGCGGAAGAGCGCCGCGCAGCCTTGATGCCATTCCTCTGGTCCGTCGTGGCGAAAGAGGGACAGATCTATGGCAACCTTACTGCGGGCTCGGATGCACATGTCACGAACACCCTGAATTTTTCCTATCCCGGTTACAGTGAAACACTTTGTGGATTCGCAGATCCGCGAGTCAATAGTAATGACAAGGTGCCGAATCCAAACCAGACGGTCCTGGAGTGGCTGAACAAAAACTCCGCATTCCGCGGCCACATTGCGGCGTTCGCTGCCTGGGATGTGATGCCCTATATCCTCAATGCGGAACGATCGCACCTGCTCGTCAATGCCGGTTACGACCCTCTGACCGCGATACCAATGACGCCCCGTCTCGATCTGCTCAACCATGAAAAAGCTGAGACACCGCGCGTGTGGGACGATGAACCTTTCGATCCAATTCCGTTTTACACAGCGCTTGAATATCTCAAATCGCAGAAACCGCGCGTACTCTATCTATCGCTCGGTGATACGGATGACTGGGCGCATGACGGCAACTACGCCGAATATCTGAATGCAGCCCGTCGAGCAGATGACTATGTGCGCGTGTTGTGGGAGACGGTGCAGTCGATGCCGGAGTACCGCGGCAAGACGACACTGATTTTTTCTCCCGACCATGGGCGCGGCGAAGGCCTGGATAGCTGGAAGGACCATGGACCCTCTGCGGCGGCTCCTGAAAGAAAATGGCAGGGTCTTCCGGAATCGAAGCAGATATGGATGGCATTCATTGGTCCCGACACGCCGGCTCTTGGCGAGCGCAGGAATATTCAACCGGTGCTGCAGACACAGCTTGCGGCCACATTCGCAGAACTGCTCGGCCAGGACTACCACGCTGCAGTGCCCAACGCAGGCAAACCAATTGCAGATGTGATCGGGCACTAAGGAATCATGCCGGTCGAACGTCGACAGCCGCAAAGAATAATTCTCTGTGAATTGATATAGATTTTCGAACGGGAGCATAAGCAGCCCAGGTAAGTGTGCTCAACAAACGCAGCCTCCCGTTCAGCCCGCATCAGCTTCTTTGCACCTTCTTGTTTTTCCTGACTTTGCACTGCACTTGCAATTGCAATGGGCCGTGGATGAACTAGCTGCTAGAAGCTATAAGTCTCGGCAAGTCATTGGTAATCATTTCCCATATATTCATCTTCTATTCTTCTGCTTCCTGCATTCTTTGAACAAGCTTCTAGCAATCTAGTCGTTCCTTTCTCAGGGCCTCCCCCGGCTCTACGAGCGTTCGCACACGTATGCGCGACTTCAACCTGGGATAGTTCGTTGTTCAATTGGTGTCAATTTCTTCGGAGGCAATTAGATGCAAGCCAGTTTTTCATCGCTGTTCCGCAGGCCCTTCCTGCGCCAACTCTATAGCTTGATTGCCATGATCTTCCTGCTTGCTGGAACAGCCGGTCTTGCGCAGTCGACACAGGGAAGCATTGTCGGCACTGTACACGATAAGGCGGGGGCCCTTGTACCCGGAGCGCCCATCACGCTCACCAACAGCGGGGAAGGTGCGGTCCGGAATACCACTTCGAATGCGCAGGGCGAATACTCGTTCGTCGATGTGAAGGCTGGGACTTACAGCATCGAGATTACGGCGCCCGGGTTTGAGAAGTGGTCAGTGACCGGAGCCGTCCTGAATACTCAGCAGCAACTCCGCATCGATGCAACACTGGTGGTCGGCAGTGTCGATCAGGTGGTCCACGTCTCTGGCGATTCGGTGACGGCAATTGACACCGATTCACCGTCCATAAGCGCTGTCTACTCATCAACTGACGTTTCAAATCTTCCTGTCAACACGCGAGCCAGCGCAGCCGGTACGAGCGCCTATAACATCGTGGGCAGCCTCTCGGGTGTGCAGGCCGATGGGTCGGGCGGTAACCTCGTTTTTTCGGTTCAGGGCGGTCTACCGTTCCAAAGCGAAACATCTGTCGACGGCGTCACGGTGCGCAATGCAACTGGCGGCAATCGTGCCATAGGTGATGCGTTTCCTTCGACCGAATCCATCTCGGAGATTCGCGCAGACGGTGTGTTGAACAATGCTGAATTCGGTCAGCCTGGCCAGATCACGATCACGACGAAGGGCGGCACAAATAATATTCATGGCGGCGTTTTCTGGTATCACCAGAACGCAGCATTCGACGCGATTCCTTTTACCAATCCGACGACGCAGGTAAAGCCGAAGCTGATTGCGAATACTTTTGGCGGCAGCTTTGGTGGTCCTGTAGTGATCCCACACTTCTATAACGGGCACGACAAGACATTTATCTTCGGAGCCTATGAAGGCTGGAGACATCCGTCGACCGATGCCTATACCCATAAGGTTCCCAGCACCCTGATGAAGCAGGGCGACTTTTCACGGTACACGTCTGCTGCATTCGGCGGCGCGCTCACTAACCCGTTCACCGGCGGAACTTATGGGACAAAGCTGCCGGTATTGAATGCTTCAGCGCAGAAGCTGCTTAGCTTTTATCCGGACCCGAACGTAGGCGATCCCACAGTCTATGTAGATAACGGAACGCCGAACTATATCGTCAACAAAGATACAAGCGGTTCCTCCAACCAGTTTGATATTCGCGCGGACCAATACCTTGGAGCGAATCAGAAGTTCCTCATCTGGGGTCGCTTCACGTTCAAGAACTATCCGACAAGCAGTCCTGAACCTTTGAACGTTCCCTCTGCGCAGAACGCGAATAAGAGCAGGGTATTGAAGATCAGCGCGAACTACTCTCTTACCGCGCAACTGATCAACGAGTTCGGCTTTGGATTCGTCCGCTTCAGCACAGGGCAGACGAATAGCTTCAATGGCACCTCGTTCACGCAGGGACTTGGCCTGACCGGCCTGCAGAACCTTTTCTATAACGGCATTCCTGAGCTCGACTTCAACAATGTAAGTGCCTTGAATGCCGATCGTCTTAGTTCCGTGACGAAGTCCAATACTTTCGTGTATACGGACGCTCTCAACTGGACCAAGGGCAACCACCAGGTGAAGGCTGGCTTGGACATCAGCACAGTCGAGGCGATTACGCCGCTCGGCTTCAATGGTTCTGATAACTATGGGACCTTCCAATACAACACGTCGGGCAGTGAAGGCCTTTTCACGGGGGTAGATTTCGCAGACTTTCTGAGTGGCCTGCCATATCAGACCTTCTACGATGTCGTATCGCAGGACAACGACGGTAAGTCGACCCACTACAACTTCTTTGCGCAGGATCAATGGAAGGTTAATCAGGATCTTACGTTGAGTTATGGTCTTCGTTACGAACTGCAGCCAGGATACTTCGACGTTCACGGGGACATCGGCAACTTCGATCCAAGCCTGCCGCTTGCGGGTCGATCGATTTATCCGAATGGAAAGCAGGCGCTGCTGGCGCAATCATTCCTGGCCAGTGCGAACGCCTGCGATCCGGATGGCGTTCACAACACGAACAACGCAACAGTCAATGGCGCACCTTGCATGCCCGTGCTTACGAATAGCCAAGCCGGCTTTCCTTCCGGCCTGAAGCACTATCCGAAGCTGCGATTCTCGCCACGCTTTGGTTTTGCTTACCGGCCGTTTCACGATGAGAAGACAGTAGTCCGTGGTGGATTTGGTATGTACGACATCACGCTGCTTGGTTCCAACTTTTATTCGTTGACCGGCACGCTGCAGGCGCAGACCTCGCAATATACCAACACGCTTAACAGCACGACACATACCGTTGGCTATCAGTGGCCGGAGATTTATGCGGGTGCAGGCAACGCCGGCGGCACAACGAACTATGGGCAGGATTACTTCGGCACAGCGAACAGCACTAACTGGAAAGACCCCTACACGGAGCAATGGTCACTGAGTGTCGACCATGATTTCGGTTCAGGTTACGCGGTTCGCGCCTCCTACATCGGGAGCGCGACGCACCAACTGGTGTGGGCTCCAGACGAGAACACTCTGCCATTCTCGAGTACTGTCTCGGCTAACAATCAGCCGCTGAGTGCGCGCCTGTTTCCGAACTGGGGTCGCATCAATACTCGTGCGACAGGTGCAAATGCAAGCTATCAGTCAGCGCAGCTTAACTTCAATCATCGCTTCCAGAGAGGACTGCAGATCGACTCCACTTACAACTTTGCGAAAGCGCTCGCAGACAATCAGGGACCGGCGAATACCGGCTTCGCAGGGGAGAGCGGTGGATCAAGGGCGACGTCGATCCTTGATCGCGCAGAGGATTACGGCAATGTTTTCGGTACCCGTCGCAATCGCTGGAACACGACTTCGGTTTACGAATTACCGGTGGGACGCGGTCGGGCTTTCGGTGGATCAATGAGCAGGCTTGAAGATGCTGTCATTGGCGGCTGGCAGTTATCGAATATTTTCCTGTGGCAGTCCGGTCCCTTCGAATCAACTTACTTCGATGCGGGACAGGGCGATCCTTCCGGCACGGGCTCAGGACTTGAAGGAACAACGTCAGGCTTCGATGGTGGGCATCGTAACCAGGCTCCTGACCAGGTGCATGGCGTAAGCGTGAAACCTGTCGGACGGAATCGCAACCACTGGATCAATCCAGCCGCATTTACGTGCCCGGGCGACCCTGCCTGGATCCAAGGTGAACCGTGCACGACAGGGGCTGGCTACAATGCGAAAGGGCTGCCGATCGGCGATCACCCAGCACCAATCGGTCGCTTTGGTAATGCGCAGGTTGGCTCGGTGGTGGGACCTGGAACGATCAACCTGTCGTCCGGGCTCAGCAAAACTTTCGCGATCACAGAAGGAGTTCACCTGCGGGCAGAAGGCACCTTCACGAACATCCTCAATCACACCAACCTGGGTAATCCGGAAACGGACATCAGTAACTCGAGCTTCGGCCTGATCACCGGAACAATTGGTTCCGATTTCGGCGGTGCCCGGTCCGGCCAGGTGTCCATGCGCCTTGATTTCTAACTCAAGGTATTAAAAAAGGCGCGGCTAAGTGCCGCGCCTTTTCTTTTTTCAGACGACTTCATTTCAGGTAAAGCAGACTGGCTCCAGGTGGAACCAGCAGCGTTCGCGAACTCTTGGCGACTGTCGCATCGCTCAGGATCGCCGAGCCAAGAATGCCGCTGGCTGCGCCGCAGCCGGCAAGCGACGTCCGGGACGTGTCGATGACAATGCTAAGGGGCCCGGCCGACTTATTGATCGCCGCCAGTACCCTTCCTGCAGAACCATTACAGCCGGCGCTCAAAGCTTCCCCTCGGGCATAGACCAGCGTGTTGTCGTCAGCATGCAGAATCTGCTCCTGGCCCAGATTGAGTTCCTCATAAGTTGCGCGCAGCTTCAGCAAGTTCTGCACAGTGTCGAATGTCTGCTGCTCTTCCGGCCGTCGCTGACTCGCGATGAATGCATTGTGGTCCGCACCGGCGAAGCCACCGGGAAACTCATGCCGATTATCCGGATCACCAGCACCGCGCATTGCGATTTCATCGCCAGAGTAGATTTGTGGCATGCCACGCATCGTGAGCAGCATGGCAAATGCTAATTGCAGCTTTGCTGGAGTCGCGTCAGGTTCGCCCATGAATCGCGTCGTGTCATGGTTGCCAAGAAAGGCAACCAGTCGCTCTGGATGAGGGTAGAGCGAATCCTGCCTGAGGATGTCCGCCATTTCCGTCATGGGATGTCCGCGGAGAATTACATTACGAATCGCAAAATATGTGGGGAAATCGAACGGTGTTGAAAGACCGGTATCGACGTCGCCGTTCAGGTCGCCGCGTGTGGCGCCACCTGCAAAAGCGGATGTGATGACAGGATCGCCATTGAAAATTTCACCCACGCTGGTCAGGTTCGGATAGAGTGCGTGGAGCTGCGCATGAAAGGAGTGCCAGAAAGGTCGGCCGACGTAGGGAAACGTGTCGATACGCAAACCATCGGCACCCGTTTCTTCGATCCACCAGATTGCATTCTGCGTCAGATACTGCGCGACATCGGAGTTTTCCTGGTTCATGTCGGGCAGTGTGTTGGCAAACCAGCCTTCGAGAATATCCTTCTGATCGCGCCAGGCTGCGTGTGGGTCGACGAGTGGCTTGAAGTCACCGATGGCGGTGTCGTGGTTCTTTAGCGTGCCATGAAACCAGTCGGGCTCCGGCTCGTCTTCTACCCATGGATGATTCGGCCCGATATGATTTGGCACAGTATCGAGCACGAGTTTCATGCCCCGACGATGTAGCTGGCCGGCGAGTTGCTTCATGTCTTCAAGAGTGCCGAAGTGCTCGTCTACTTTGTACAGATCGGTCGCGCCATAGCCGTGATAGCTATCCGAATTATGGTTCTGGTATACAGGTGTGATCCATACAGTAGTTATACCGAGCGACTGGAGGTAATCGAGGTGTTGCGTGACGCCTCGCAGATCCCCGCCGTGCCAGCCTCGCGGCCTGGCCGATTCATCGGCGTGGCGCGGGCCATCGTTCGAAGAATCGCCATTTGCGAAACGGTCAGTCATGATGAGATACATCACATCTTTGGAGGAAAAGCCTGCCATGCCATCGTTAGCAGCGCGCCGCTGGCGAAACATATAGGAGGCTGATGTTTTCCCCTGCGTATTCACTACAGATACGGTGACATTCTCGGGCGAAGCAGGCGATGCGTCTAGGTGTATGGCAGCCCAATGGCCATTGGCCGAGATCGTTACGGACGTGACCTGGAGTGACGGATCACTCATGCGAACGCTCGCTCCCTGCAGATTTTCGCCACGTATCAGAAGCATGGCAGCCGGCATATTTGCCCACCACTCGGGAGGATCGATGGACTGGATCACAGGAGTAGCCGCCGATGCAATCATGGGCAGCAGGCAGGCCATGCCAGCCGTGGCGAGATACCGAGAAATGCGTGTCATCATCATTATTAGGAAATCATCCCAGAAATTTGTGCTAGGCCGCAAAGAAAAAGGGCGCCGCCCACATACGGGAGCGACGCCCACATAACCTCCGCAATGCCTAGAAGGTGAAACGCACAGCCATCTGCATTTGCCGCTCAGAGAATTCGCGGGTGCCGGTGATCTGACCGAAGGTGCCATCTGTCAGTGTGCTGTCGGGATTGGTGAACTGCGGAGTATTGGTCACGTTGTACACCTCGGCGCGTAGCTCTGCGCCAAAGCGTTCCGTCAGGTGCAGAGTTTTGAACAGCGAGACATCGCCGCTCGCGATACCGGGGCCGAAGAATTCGTTGCGGCCGGTATTGCCTTCGGTGCCTGCTGCTGGCGCAGTGAACGCTGACTTGACAAGGTAAGGCTGGCTGAGAACGCTGTGCGTGATTGCGGTCTGCGAACCAGTCTTGTTCGCGCGCAAGCTGTAGCTGTTGCCATAGTTCGGCACGCCGATCACAGAGAAAGGCGAACCGGTCTCAGCCGTGACGATCGTGTTCAACTGCCAGCCACCGGCAAGCAGTTCGAAGCCACGGCCCCAGCTCCCGCCAAACATCTGTCCATGACCGAACGGCAGGTCATACAGAGCGCTGCCGACAAACACATTCCGCTGGTCAAGAGTCGAGTTGCCCTTGTTGAGTGCGTGGTCATAGATGTAAATCGGACTGACGGCATAGAAGCCGAGATAGCCATCGGTGTTGTCAATGTTATGCGACCACGTATACGAGCTTGTGAAGACCAGGCCCTTGGTCGCGTGATAGTTGAGTTGTGCCTGCAGGCTGTTGTAGTGCGAAACGCCGTCTGTCTGGTTGCGAATGACTTCGCCAAGATTCGGATAAGGATTCGGAACAGTGCTTGCCGAACCAAGCGGTGTAGTGTTCGAGATATAGCCGGTTGCAAGGTGCGTGCCCTTATTGCCGACATAGCCGATAGTCATGACTGTCTTCGGGCCAAACTGGTGCTGCATCTGCAGATCGTACTGCTGAACTGAGGGCAGCTTTTCCGTGCGCTCGACTGCGAATCCATTGATGCCGGCAGGCGGGTCGAGCGGATTGAAGTTCGGGAAGCCGGGCAATGGCAACGCCGCTTTCGCAGCAGTGCTGTTGTTGGTGTTTAGCGGAACTTGTCCGGTGAAGGTGACTCGATATCCCTGCGACGCAGAGTAGTTGACACTGCCGCCGTACGGAACCTGCTGACCAAGCTGATTGTCGATCCCGCCACGATCAAGGAAGTAATAAATCCCGTAACCGCCGCGCAGAACTGTCTTGCCTGTGCCTGAAACGTCATATGCAAAACCGAAGCGAGGAGCAATGTTTCCAAAGTTGTTGTTGATGATGGTCCGGGGGACACCGATCTGCCCGGCAAGCTCAATGGTGCCGTTTGCAGGGTTGATTGCAGACTCGCGATTATGCTCTTCCGTTGGCCACGTGATGAGGTCATAGCGGAAGCCGAGGTTCAGCGTCAGACGCTGATTCACGCGCCAGTCATCTTCGCCAAATATGCCAAGCTCATAATTACGCGTGCCATAGAAACCGTCCTGCGAGCCAATGCTGTAGTAGTCAGCAAAGCCGGTCAGCATTTCCGACACAACGTAGCCGGTGGAGTCGCCGGCGCCCATGTTGAAGTAGCCCTTGCCGGAGATGGGGCGGAAGTAAGCTACATCGCGACGGATACCGGACGCGCCGAATTTGAAACTGTTCTTTGCGCGCGCGATCGTGACGGCATCATTGATTTCATAGGTATTTTCCGGAACCTTGTAAGTACCGTAGTCGCCTGTGTAGTCAATCTGATTGCCGTTGCCGCCAATCAGCGCGCCTCCGCCCAGGTTGGCATTTCTGTTGGCATTCACAATGCCTAGCGAAGCCGAGATGGGTGCACCTGAAAAGACAGGAACATTGGCGAAGGTATACCGGTTATAGCCTGCACGGAATTCATTGATGACTGTCGGTGAGAAGGTGTGTGTCTCTCCGATGGCGTAGCCGCGGCCGTGCACAAAATTCTGACCGGAAGCAAAGCCTGCCGGCAGGTTGGGCAGTTGCGAGGTGCGCGTGAAGTTGCTGTTGTCATACACGAAGCGCGCAAAGAGCCGGTCATTGCTGCCAAGGTTGTCATCGACACGAACGTCAAATGTATTGGCGTGCTGAATGTTCGTACGGATGGTCTGATAGTTGTTCTCGGTCCCGTTCGTCGTGCCCTCAACATTCGGCAAAGGAAACGCGTTTAGATAATTCAGCGCTGCACTGTTCAGCCGACCTTGTGGAATCACATTGCGAAAGAAGGGCGCGCAAGTGAGCGGATCGTAGATTGCGCCACTCACGTAATTGGCTGCGGTCAGGCCGGGGCAGAACGTGCTCGTCGGCTGTGTTGTGATGCCGGTGGTGCCGAGCAGTTCGGAGAAATTCCCCTGGCGCATGAGTGCCGTCGGCACAGTGACCAGCTCAGCATTCAACGGCTGATTCTCGCGCAGCCCCTGGTAATCACCAAAGATGAAGGCATGGTCTTTCCAGATCGGTCCGCCGACAGAACCGCCGAACGTGTTGCGCTTGAACGGCAGCGCTGCCGCAGGTGTAGCGCCGATGAAGCCGTGATTCGGATTCGCATCAAAGAGGCTGGACCGACCGAACTCGAAAGCCGAACCATGGATTGCATTGCCGCCCGATTTGATGGATGTCTGCACGATAGCACCACCGGCCCGACCAAATTCCGCCGGCGCTGTGCTGGTGTTCACGCGAAACTCTTCTGTCCCTTCAATGTTCGGGAAGAAGTCGAGTGTATTGACGAGCGACTCGTTATTGTCGATGCCGTCGAGTATGTAGTTATTCGCCTGTGGGCGCAGACCGTTGGTCGAGAGCGAGCCGCCGCCTGATTCAGAATTGCGAAATGTCTCCGCATCGCCATTCACGCCGGACGCGGAGTTGCCATAGTTTCCACGCGTCACGCCGGGTGTCAGCAGGGCGAGTTGGGTAAAGTTGCGGCCGTTCAACGGAAGCTCTGTGACCTGCCTTCCCTGCACCACTTCGCCTACTGAAGACGTTGCGGTGTCGACGAGAGGCGCGGCGTCTGTCACTTCAACAACCGTTGCAGTCGTGCCAGGCTGCAGCTTCAGATCAACGGGCTGCGTGTGCGACACGGTGAGCGTGAAGCTTTGCGCTGTGGTCTGAAAGCCATCATGACTGGCTTCAATTTTGTACTCGCCGCGTGGAAGCGCAGGGAAGTTGAAATCGCCTGCATCGGTAGAGGTTGCGGTCTGCACTGCACCGGTTCCGACGTTAGTGAGTGTCACTTTTGTGTTGGGGAGAATAGCGCCGGAACTGTCTTCTACTGTGCCTGTCACGGCACCTGTATCTGTCTGGGCCCGAAGAATGGACGGCGTGGCTGTCAGTGCAAAAAGCAGCACGCCACTCGCCCATTTTTTTAGAAAATCCTGCTGTGTGGTCATTACGTCTGTAGTCTCCAAATCGCGCAATACACGCTGCTGGCATGTTTGCTGCGGGTGTTTCATGCATGTCTTCACAGGCTTTCGACGAAAACATTTCAATCCTTAATCAGCGGATTATCGACTGTCAATTTTGACTGGAGGTTCAGATTGTGTATTCGGGCTCTAATCGGACAGCGTGGGGTCAGGCCGCGTTTCGAATCAATACTTCCGGAGTTACCGTAGTCAGTCACAATTCGATCGCATCAAAACTCTGCGGCGAATCGAGTCATGCCCGCGGGGCTGGCCAAGGGTTTATACATGCTGTCTTCGCATGTGTCAGCTTGAAAGGTAGGCAAGTCAGCGACCCCGCGACCCCTTCATCTCGTCACAAAGGAATCATCGGAGATACGTTTTCAAATATTTGGCAGAAACACCTCAGAAGAAGCAGCCGTTGCCATGACTCTTATCGACGACTTTCGTGTGGCCAGTAACGATCTGTACATCGGCAACACGTACGGCCGCGCCCATGCATTGTGCAATGGCGCCCAGCATAGCAGCTATGAAGCGCAAGCTGCGATCATCCTCGAAACGTGTTGTTCTGCTGCCGACGAAGTGTAAGGTTATCCATTTGCATTTGGCGAAGGTGACCCAATTGAAATTGGGCCGGGCCCCTCTTCATTGCATAGACAAAAGATCTCATGAATAACGTTGCACCATCAACTATGAGCAGGCGCTTCCATTAAGGATTGATAGATGCCTTCGCCACGGTCGTTAATCGCATTGCAGAAAGTAGCGGAATTCAGCGAATATGCCTGAGCGACGGATGTTTTCAGAATGCTGTGCTGGCAAAGGGACTAAAGTTCAAGTTGGAGCGTGCCGGACTGCAGTTGCATGAGCATGCGCAGGTGCCGCCCGGCGATGGCGGCCTGAGCCTGGTCCAACTGGCGGTAATAGCCCATCGCATACAAAGTGAAGTTCAATAGTTCGGGTTCGCACCAGGCTTTTCCGTTAGTCGCTTACCCCAAGGTCAATCAGGAGTCACCCATTGAAGCTTCTCGCTAAATTCAACATCCTGCTACTGATCATCTTCGGTCTCGGCCTGGCATTGATTGCGCTGAACGCTCGCAGCTTCCTGCAGAGACAAGCCACCGAGCAGGTCAAGCACGAAGCCCAGCTTCTCGCCGCAAGCGCCAGCGCAACGCGTGAATATACAGCTCAGTATGTGAGCCCGCTCATCGAGAGAACGTCCGAGCACTCGAGTAACTTTTTGCCGCAGGACATTCCTTTTTTTGCGACCACCACGACCTTCGCGGATGTCCGCAAATCTTACCCTGACTACGCCTACAAGGAGGCTGCGCTGAATCCCACCAATCCGCGCGATCGGGCTACCGACTGGGAGGCCGACCTGATCGACGGTTTCAGGAATGATCCTTCGCACACGCAGTTTGACGGAGTGCGTGATACTCCGGCCGGCAAGACGTTCTACTTTGCGCTGCCCATTCGCGCCGAGGACGGGTGCCTGCAATGCCATAGCCAGCCGGGTGTGGCGCCGCACGCCATGATTAAACACTATGGCGCACGAAATGGTTTCGGGTGGCTGCCCCATGAGATTGTCGGAGCTCAGATTATTTCAGTGCCCATGAGTGTTCCAGAGCAGCTGGCAGCCCGAGGATTTCGAGAACTCATGGTCAACCTCTCATCCATTTTTCTGCTCGCGATTCTGTTGATCGATTGCGGCCTGTATCTTATCGTCATCCGGCCGCTGCGGAGGATTTCGGCAGCGGCGGATCGTATCAGTACTGGTGACGTAGAGCTGGAAACTCTGCCTGCGGATGGCCGCGATGAAATCTCGCACGTGACGCAGTCCTTCAACCGCATGCACATCAGCCTGAAGAAGGCCCTCGAGTTACTCAATAATTAACCTGTCGGCGATCAGCGCGGCCTGGTCTGCATAAAACGTTGCCGCTCGCTGGCGTTGGCAATCTCCTTGGCTGCTTCGGCGTAGAGCGCATCCAGGTCATTGCAGCGCGGAGCTAACCGGCGGATCACTAGCTTCGCAATGGGGCCAATGAACTGGGCGAGATGCCTTCGCGCTTGTTCAAGCGCCTCCGGCATCTGTTCGGTTGTCGAAGAGATCCGGGCCGCCGGGGCACTGCCCGATGTTGTTCCTCGTGCGTGAAATGCCGGCACAATCGAGGTCAGGGCAGCCGTCTCATCCTCGAAACCCTGGATGGCCTGGAGAAAATCTGCCGCACTCGCGAAACGATCAAGCGGCTCTTTCGAAAGAGATTTTGCGATGGCGCTGGACAGCGCTGGCGGTATCTCCGGACGAATCTCAACGAGTGATCGTGGCTGCTCTTTCAGATGAGCATTCATTAACTCGAAAGCTGTAGCGCCTTTAAGTGGAAGCTCGCCTGTAATGAGTTCGAAAAGGGTCACGCCCAGTGCGTACAGGTCGGACTGCGGAGTTGCCCGCCCCTGCTGTATCTGTTCAGGCGCCATGTAGCTGAGCGAGCCGACCATCGCACCTGTCGCCGTGAGTGTCGCAGAGGCCTCGCTTGTGGCGATGCCGAAATCCAGCACCTTGATTTCATTGAGGCTTGTGACCATGATATTTGCCGGCTTGATATCACGGTGGACCACGCCCGCCTTGTGCGCATATTCCAGGGCGACCAGTACCTGCGAAGCGAAGCGGATCAAGGTGGGCATCTCGATCGGCTGCCGCCTGCTTCGGCGCCGAAGATCCTCGCCTTCCACAAATTCCATCGCCATGATCAGTTCGCCGTCATAGTAAAAAGCGTGGTGCAGCCTGGCGATATTCGGATGATTGAGAGCAGCAAGCACCTGTACTTCGCGTAGAAAACGGTCCGCTGTTTCCTCGTTCCCAAGTCGCTCCAGCAGCGCCATCTTCAGAGCATCATGGCGCTTTGAGATACGATGCTGGGCTTTGTAAACGGCACCCAGGCCGCCGATGCCCAGCACCTGCGTGATCTCGTATTCCCCTACACGCTGACCGATTCTGAATGCCAAGGTTGTTCACCGATGCACGAAATGAAAGTGCACGCCTGTAGAGAATCTTCCTGTGTCGTGAGCGTAAGCAGTATATTTTGCTGGGCCGACTTAGCCGGCCCATCTGACAACTTACATTGACGGCAGTGGGCTTTTACTTGGTGCAAAGATGTCGTCGAGCCGCGCAGGCGTGCCCTCCACGCGCTGCAGTGACGGGTAACGCAGGCCACCATGATAATCGATCGGAATAGTCACCACCTTTTCGTCTCTCTTGAAAACAAGTTCGATCGGCTTAGTGGCTTTCTCAGCTTCGACGATGGCTTTCTTCAGAACAGCTGCGGAATAAACATTGCCATTCACCGAGAGCAGCTCCATGTCAGGAGTCACTCCTGCTTTGTAAGCCGGGCTGTTCCACCACACATTGCCGATAGTGCCCGCGGGTCCGTCACTCTTGCCGCGCGCGGAACCGATTGCAAACCCCAGCGAAGTCGAAAAATCACCATACCCACTAGCGGCCTCGGATTTCTCAACCCACTTTGCGGGTGTGTCCGTGTACATCAGCTTGTAGCCGCCCCGCGTAAAGCCATCCATCGGCACATCAGGATGCAGGTCGTACACGCGCGTCTTCAGGAAGGTGTCCCAGTCAAAAGGCGCAACTGTGTTTAGCGCTTTCACCACATCTTCAAAGTGATAGGTGAAGGTTACGTAGCTGCCGTTGTAGACGCCGTAAAAGAGCTTCGCAAAATCGTCGAGAGACTTCTGTCCATTCGTCAACTCGCGGATCTTTGTATCTGCATCGAGCCAGATCAACTCGCCCTCTGTGTAGTAATCTTCCGGCCGCTGCCAACTCACCCAGGTCACCGGCGTGCGCTGCGAAACAGTCGGCTGGTTAGTCGTATCGACCAGCGGTCGCCAGGTGCGGCTTGGGCTGATTTCAAACCCCGCAGCCACGCGCGCGAACACATCGCGCGTGTCCTCTGGTGTGCGCATTCCTGCGCGCGCCGTCAGCACATTGCCAAAGTATTGAGTCATGCCTTCATAGACCCACAGCAGGTCGTCGCGCATGGGCACGTTGAAATTAGGCGTCCACAGATCGGCCGGCCGTCGGAATTTGCCGTCCCACGAGTGCGTGTATTCATGGCCAAGCAGATCAACGCCGCCAACTCCGGATGCCCAATCCGTAAAGTATTTGCGGCCGTGACCGTCTTCGCTTGATTGGTGGTGCTCCAGGCCAACGCCGCCCACTTTATCGCTCAGTAGCAGCAGGAAGTCGTAGTGATCATAGTGATGCGAGCCGTAAAGCTTATCCGCCTCGGCCGCGAGCCTCTTATGGGCAGCAAGTTCCTCCGGAGTGATCTCCAGATCTTCCGGCTCGTCTGCGAATACGTTCAGATGAACGATGTCCGTCGGCGTAGGGGATAGATCGATGCGCTTGAAATTCACGCCACCATACAGCGGAGAATCCACCAGCGTGTTAAGGGGCGTCGTCTTGAACTCTATCGTCGCTCCGTTTTGGGATTTCGTCTCGAGAGCTGTCGCATACTTCCAGCCTCCAGGCAATTTCAGCGTGGTGTCGAATGGAATGTCGCGCGAGAAATAGCCTGCGGGATACATCAGGACTTCGTTCCATGCGAGATCGATGATCTCGTTCGACACCTCGATGCGACCTTCGGCATGCTTGATCGGCGACAGGTATTGAAAGTCGAGTCCTACGCTCTTGGCGCCTGCGCTCAGCGGTACATGAAACGCGAAAACATTCACGCGATCGCGCACCCACTGTACGCGCTGCCCATCTACCGTTGTCACGATTCCACCAAGCTTGGAGATGGGCCCGGTCGGTGAATGATTCCCGGGAATCCATTGCGGGTAAAGCAGTATCAATTCCTTTGCGCCCTTCTCCACCGGAATATCCTCATGTACGCGCGCGATGCGCCGTGCATTGTCGCTGACATCTACCGAGTGCTTGATCGGGCCCACGTAGGCCTTGTCGACCGGTGCCGGAATCGAGGGCGGCATTGGATCAGGCTGGGGAAGCGGCTGGGGCATGCTTTGCGCTAAGACAGGCAGGGCGCAAGCGAAGAGAGCAGCCGCAAGCAGGCGGCTTGAACAAGAAGTGGAATTTGCCATGGCTAATAGCAGTTTAAACACGAATGCACTGCGGGCCTATGTAGAGGACACAGGCCGCAGTGCTTTTGGTTATGGGCGTCTCTTCCAGCTACTTACTCGCAGCCAGTTCCAGTTTCTTCTTCAGCGGTAAAGATTGCGACGAACCGCCGACCGCAAGTGTGTACGTCCCTTCGACAACCTTCATCTTGCCGCTTGTTTCGTCGTAGACGGACAGATAGAGCGGGTCAATGTCGATTGAGATTTCGCGACTCTGGCCAGGATCGAGCATCACTTTGTCGAAGCCCACCAGTCTCTTTGGCGGCTCGCCAGCAGATGCCGGCAGCATAGCATAAACCTCTGCCACTTCAGCCCCGGCGTGCTTGCCAGTGTTCTTCAGCGTGAACGTTACCCTGGGCGTTTGACCCTCATCGACCTTCAGATCAGAGTAAGCAAAAGTCGTGTACGACAATCCATAGCCGAAAGGAAACAGTACCTCTTTATTCTCGGCGTCGTACCACTTATAACCGACCTTCAGCCCCTCGTCATAGTTGACGCTGTATTGTGATCGGGCATCTCCGCCGGCATTGACGGCATGCGTTCCCTGGCCTTTATCTTCTGCCGGTAAAGGTGGAATGGTGGTGTGCGGCAGATCCGCATCGGCTAGCGGAAACGTGTTTGCCGTCTTGCCTGAAGGGTTGACAACACCGGTCAACACATTCGCGAGCGCCGTCGCTCCGCGCGAACCGCTGTACCACGCTTCGACAACGCCCTCTACCTTATCCGCCCAAGGCATCAACGCCACGCTGCCGGTCTCGAGCACGACGATAGTGTGTCGATTTGCCGCGGCGACTGCTTCGACCAATGCATCCTGATTGTCCGGCAGCGCTAGTGTCGGCAGGTCCATGCCTTCGCTTTCCCACTGCTGTACAAATACGATGGCCACGTCCGACTGCTTTGCCAGTGCAGCAGCAGCAGCCGTATCCTCACTCGCGTTGTATGTGATTTCTGCAGACGGCATAGCTGCGCGAAGCTGTTTGAGCGGCGATGTCGGAAACCAGATGTGGTCCTGCCAGTGTGTCGAACCTTCACCCGGAGGCGCAATCGCATTGCCGCCCGGAGGATCGACCTGCGCCGAGCCACCGCCCGAAAGCATACCGACATCTGCGTGTGCGCCGATGAGCGCAATGGTGCGCACCTTGCCCTCTTGCAATGGAAGAATATTCTTCTCATTTTTCATCAGGACGATGGAGCCTTCTTCGATATGCTGCGACACATCCAGGTCGCGCTCGACATCGATGACGCCCTTCTGCACAGGATAATCAACCACACCATCGGCGAAATAAGAGCGCAGCATGCGGTGTGCATGGTCATCGATCTCAGCCAGCGACACCTGTTTCGCCGCGACTGCTTTCTTAAGCGCAGGGCCGAAATAATCGGCCATTGGCTCCTCGTTATCGAGGCCGGCATGCGATGCTTTTACGGTCGAATGTGTGCCGCCCCAGTCCGAAAGCACGAAGCCTGGAAATTGAAAGTCGCCCTTCACAACTTCTTTCAACAGGTATTCGCTTTCGCACGCGTAGTCGCCGTTGATGCGGTTATAGGAGCACATCACCGCTCCGGGATGAGCGTCGCGAATGCCGATCTGAAAGGCCAGCAGATCGCTTTCCCGCATGGCTCGCTTCGAGATAATGGCATTTACGATATTGCGGCCCGTCTCCTGGTCGTTGATAGCGTAATGCTTGATGTCCCCAATGACATGCTGCGCCTGCTCGCCCGTCATCAACTGGCCGACCAGCGTTCCTGCGAGCACCGGGTCTTCGCCGAGATACTCAAACGTGCGGCCATTACGCGGCTCGCGCGTCAGGTTCACGCCGCCGCCAAGCGTCATGTTGTAGCCCTGCGCGCGCAGTTCGCGGCCGATCAACGCGCCATATTCATATGCGGCTTTGCGGTCCCAGCTTGCAGCGGCACCTGCGTTGCTCGGCAGTGCAGTGGAGTAGCGGCCATTTTCTCCTGACGACCGAACGCCATACGCAGCGTCCGACATATCGATGCCCGGGATGCCCAGCCGCTCGATGGGCGCGATATAGCCTGCGCCCCCATTGGACTTGTTCGTCAGCGGCATCTGCCAGTTACCGACATGCGCCATACCATTGCCATGCAGCAGCTGGATTTTTTCGTCCAGCGTCATCTGCTTCAGCACCAGGTCTGCGCGCTCATCCGGGCTGAGACTTTTATCCATCCACGGGAAAGACTTCGTATCGACTGACTTCCTAGATGCTTTCTGTCCGGCGTGGCCATTGGACGATTGCGCCCCTGCCACGCTGACAGCAGCCGCGAGGGTTCCTGCGACTAGAAATGCACTCATTCTTAGCAAACTGCTTTTCATGACTCTGCCCCTGTTTATCGATCAATTCATGCAGGCCAAGTCTATGCAATGCAGCGCGATTGTGCCAGAGCCGCAACCGAAGAGAACGTCCCACCAGCATTGAAGCATCAGGTGAAAGACCGATGCCCAGGGACGCCGGGGTTTTGAGCCGGCGGGAGCCGACATTGCTATCGGCGAAAGCCACTGCTTCCTGCACTCTCGAAAACATCTGATCTTGGTCGCATCTGAAAAGTAGCAGAGGTTGCGCATTGGATCACAAATACCCTGCACCGTCGCGGAGCCTGTCAGTGAATGTTATCGAACCTGACCCACCGCAACCAATCAGGGTGGATAAAATACAGCGGCACAACGGCAATAAAAAAGTGAAACCTTCAAGCTTGTTGTCTCTACGCGACCGGCAGGGCACCATTAAATACCCCGATGCACTTCGTGAGGTCAACCAATCTTTCGTCATACGGTCAGCGTCGTTTTACGAAAGGTATTCCAATCGGCTTAAAGAAGTTTCCCTCCGGATTGTTTCCGGTTCTCCGCAATAATGGCGCAAGGAGGTTCTAGCCGTCCATTCACTGCAAGGCCATTGAGAAAAAGGACATGAACCCTCACTGTTGTTGATCCTGATTTGAATTTGATCTTATTGCGATGCGCCATGAAAATCTATTCGATGACCAATACCGCGGCACAGGACAATTTCGAGACTGTCGCAGAGAAAAACGGGCAAATGTCAAAACAGCCTGTATGTTTCCACTTCTGGGAAATGGCGGAGGGAGAGGGATTCGAAACGCGCTACAAGTAGTCTAAGTTCAATCACTTCAAAAGAAACTTTCTGGAAGTACCCTCAAATGTAACCCCTATGAGCTCATTGCGAAAAAAAATAGGTATGTCGTCGCATCCGCAGGTCGGTGAGTGACTCGGCGATTTTGCATTAATCCAGCCGCGTCTCTTACGAGAAGGCCGTCTTGTATGAGCAGGTCACTGGTGTCATATGTTTTCCTTATCAAGGTTTTTGTTTTCGCGGTGTCGTTGCTCTCCACCGGGTTTGTATTCGCACTCTGATGAGCTGATGTGATCTAAGCTCGGTGCCATTTGGGGTTCGAGAGGAGGTCGATCCTAGTATTTATCGGACGGCCTCGGAAAGCCAAAACGCCGACGAAGTCATCGAGACGCGGTATCGATGGGGAACAGTCTTCACAACTAGTTCGTACTATCGACTAGCGGTTTTGTTCGGGTTTATCGGAGCTTCGACATGGTGAACGAAAATCGACCACTCGATCTCCTGACTGCAGTGGGCTTTGACATGCCTTTTCAAGCAATTGCTGGATCTCGTAGGCCGGAAGAAAGGGGTCATCAACTCCCTTCGCACGAGCTGTTTTGTAATCAACCAGGACGAGGCTGCCGTCTTTCTTGCGAAAGACGTCGTCCGGCATTCCGACGAGCGTGATATCCAGGCCAGGAAATCCACCGTCATCTTGGCAGGAAAGTTCTGTAGGGGAAGAACGTTCAAGGTCGGACAGCCAGCAGGGCAGCTTAGATTCACTTTCAAAATGTGTCTGAGTCAGGTTCTTCTCGAAGAGATCAAGGTTGAACATGATAGCCGGCATAGGAAAGAAAAAGGTGGTTTAAACTCCATCTTGAGGTCATACCAATAGCAACGTGGACAAAGGGATTTCACGCACTGTTGACCTAGATGACGTGGGGATAAGCGTAAATGCGAAATAAGTGTACCTCTGGGGGGTTAAGGAAATGAGGATGGAATCGCCCTACTCCCACGGCATCGAAAGTACGTCTCCTCTACGGAACTCTGCTTTCTTAGGAGCTTGCGCTGATGACTTGTCGGTCGCGACCGCGACCTTATCTAACTCAGCAGATTAACTACCTGCTCCGGGCGATATCGCTTGCCGCGTGCCATCCCAAGATCTCCCTTCATGCCAAGCTTATACATCCTATGATTGCAACATTTGTGGGCATCCAATCCTGTGGTCGCGTGCCCACCTTGTGGATAAGCGTGTTCATAGGACACGACATTGGTGGTAGCTGATAGCACCATTGTGTGAGAGGAGATAACTGTTGAGGGGCGCGCGGTATCAATTACCTTTTTTCATCCGATATAGATTGTATGGCGGCACTCTCGAAGCAAATAAGCCCATCGATCTCCCTTGGCCAACCTCCCCATGACAGCCTTGGCCGTGTAGTGGCACTTTCAGACAGTAGAACTTCGTATAAGGTTCACGTTAATACGATGCAGATCATTGTGCTTATACTGTTGCCGTTGTGCCTCGTACCGGCTTGTGGAGGCTCTACGAACAAGGTCGAAAAATCCAATCGATACACATCGATGAACGAGAATGCGGATGCCGGACTTTTCAGTGATTTGTCGCCCAGCCATGATGGCGGCGTGGCGAATCCTACGGATGGATCGACAGGTAACGCCTTGCAACAGACTCTGATTGATGCTTACTTTTGGGGCGTAGCACACAATGGTGCCAGGGCCACTGTAGTCGTCGCGTCGGAGTATCCGGTGAGCGGGTCACGTATCTTAGTTCCTGGAAACGTTGACCTCGTTTGTTCGAGTTACTCTCCGCATACATACACAGGTGGATGCTCCATAATACAGACCGACGCTGGCAATAATACTACCAGTGGTGGTTCGCCACTATTAGTTGCAGACTTTTCAATCGGTGTATTGGCCGACCATAAAACAAGATGTAGCACATATGATCAGCCGGCAAAAGTTGGCTGCATTATCATAAGCAGCTCGGGAGGATCTATAAGTGGATTCACTCTCTATGGGGGAGGGGCCAATGCCGGGGGCGCTGACGTCGGCATCCGTGTTGCTGCTAACAATTTCAGTGTGCAGGATACCGCTATCACCGGATTTTTCGGAGGGCCCGGCATTCAAGAGGTCGATGGGGTGAATAACAGCTACGACTGGAATTATGGAACCAATGTAGATGTTTGGTGGTGTCAGCATTCCAGCCAGATGACACCTGGAAGTTTAAGCGCAGCCCTGCTCATTGGTGACGGAAATCTCGGTGGAATTGAGTTAAGTATTGTGGATGGCGAAGCCAGCCACAATCAGTACAGCACGGGCTGCGCTTTCTCCAAGGGGTTTACGGTTTCTCTCGAATATCCGCGACTGGCTGCTATGCACGTGAGCGGTGCAGGCAGTCTGATCCAAGATAATCTTTTGCAGGTAGATGGACTCGCCCTCATTGTCAGTGGGGAAGAGCAACGCGTACTTGCCAATCGCTTTGAATATCAAGCAAGGGAGGCTGTTTTGAGCTACGCCTCCGATAGTCTTTTTTCTGGGAACCACATTTTATCTGCGTGCCTGGATGGAAATTTACCGAATTTAAGACCAGGAGCCCCAAATAACGGGATCCCGACTTATCCGGTATCTCCGCGGAACCTGCATCCGGGGTATTTGATCAGGGATTCAAACGGAAACGTTGAGCAGGATGTTTATGGAAACCAAAGCTACGGCTACGGTATGACGGGTACAGGTGAGCCTGGCTGGGCGACCAACTTCGGAGAAACCATTGACACGCCCCAGATCGTATGGGAAAACAGCGGGCCGTGGATCCCGGGCATGACCGCAAGCACAGACAGCGGCCCTGTTCCGGAAATGACGAGCGGTCTCTGTTATGGAGTAAAAGACTATGGCCAGAACAATTCCTGGGGCGATAACCAGGTTGGGCAAGAAGTTGCTGTTGATGGACCCAGTTATATGCGAGGCTCTTACTTTATAGATTTCCCGGGCGTCTTGACAGGTAACTCATGCGACCAGGATCAACCCGACGCCAGTGGGAATGGACAATGCTGGTGGGGTGGTGATCTCTTTTCTAGCGGTGGACCAGACGGTCTGCAACCGAATGGAAAGAGGATCTCGGCATCCGGTGGTGGCACAGCATGGGTAGGTGACTACAGCGTCGTCGTGCTCACCGATACAACACCGCGTACTTACTCCGATTTCCAAGGAATGTCCAGTGGACAATTCTTCTGGGTAACTTCTAGCAACGTAAGCAATGTCGTAGCAAGCTGGGGCGTAAACGGAAGCGGAAGTCTATATGGCCATCCGAGCTTATTGACGTGCGGTGCGCAACCTCTTACGGTCACTCCAAATGCATATTATGAGTTTTACTACAACCCTACCAACCCTTGGATGATCACCCAAGTGGACTGCGCCCAACAAGCTCCGAGTGGCACATTAAGTCTTTCACCCACAATGCTCACCTTCCTTCCGCAGGCAGTCGGGGCGACAGGTGCTGCTCAGATTGCAAAACTAACAAACACCAGCACAGTGGCTGTTGCGGTCTCCATTGTAGCTGCCGGAGACTTCGGACAGACGAACAGCTGTGCCACAGCTTTAGCCCCAGGTGCGAGTTGTACTATTACTGTCAGCTTTACGCCAACCGCAGTAGGCATAAACACCGGATCCCTGACCGTCACCAACACGTTCAATGGCAGCAATACTACGATCGGCCTAAGCGGAATGGGAACAGTTGTAGCGAACCCAAACCAACCTGCCATCAAGCTGTCTGCTTCTGGGGTTCTCTTCTCGACCCAGGCGAGTGGAACAACCAGCTCACCTCAGGTCATAAGTATCACGAATCCTGGGACCACGGGTGTGCCTACAGCTATCGCTGTCACAGGCGACTTTGCGCAGGTTAACAACTGCGGCACCACCATCGCCGGCGGTTCAACCTGTGCTGCTTCCATCACCTTTACTCCAACTGTTCCTGGAAAACGGAGCGGGGCCTTCAACCTAACAAACAAACACGATGGTTCGTCCTACGCGATACCTTTAACTGGGATGGGAGAGATTGACTCTCAGCCATCCAGTCCGGTGATGAATCTGTCGAACGGAAGTCTGACCTTTGCTCCTCAAAGGGACGGCACAACGAGCGAAAGTAAAACTCTTGAGATTTCTAACCTGGGGAATGTGTCGTTTAAAGTGAATCTATCGATCAAAGGCGATTTCTCCGATTCGAGTGCATGTTCCCAAATCCTTCAGCATGGGGACAAGTGCATGGTGGCTGTGCAATTCAAACCGACAGCCGCCGGAGCTCGTGCGGGGCTCCTTACTATCGTCGACACGATTAGCAACTCGACACAAGCGGTAGTATTGACGGGCACCGGGACAGTGGATGCTGCTCCGCCCAGCTCAGGCACGTCCAAGACAATCGCTGTGTCCTCTACCGTGGCCTCTATGAGGCTTGAAGGTTTGGACAAGAGCGCCACTGCACCTTTCTACATTTCCTCGATAGGGGGCTTCACAGGAGATGTGCGCGTAACGTGTACCATTGTCTACCTCGGCACCGGTAAGCCTGACGACGAGCCTAGCTGCTCACTCACTCCTCCATCAACGTTTGTCAGTGCAGATGTTAAAAGTCTAAGCACTCTCACAGTGACGATTCATCGTCCAGCTACTGCAGCAGAACAGTCGAAGCCTCAACGATCTTCGAGGTATGTTATTGCGAACTTACTCTTGATCGGGCTGCTATCAGGTGCAGGCAGACGTAGGAGCCTTTTTGTTGCGTGTCTTTGTTTAGGATTTATGGGAGGAGCGATCGGATGCGGCGTAACCTACAACAGGGGTGAATCCGCAGCTTCTGTCTCTACGAGCGGGACGCCAACTGAAATGGTCAATAACTATAACGTCCTGGTGACGGCTACGAGTGGAACTCTCACTTCCTTTTTGTCGATGCCGCTTAGCGTGCAATAAAAGATTCGAAATGTGGTCCGCAATGCAACGGAGATTGGCATAATAGGATGAGTGATTGTTCAAGTGACGATGACGCTAAGAGGTTCGATCGCGCGGGAGCTCCCAACACGGAGTGAACGTGAACCAAGTGTTTTAAGTGGCAATATGCGACAGTGAGATCGAGCATTTAAAGCTGGTCATCTTCAAGCTGTAACGATTGATTTTCAGCACCAGCAGAGGGAAGAGCGCGTGATTATCCGCATTCTAGGCGCTTCTCAAAAAGCTATTCTCTGCCCAGCATGAAGGGATCAGATTATCGATTCGGGATTCCGGCGCGACTGTTCCTAAGCGCGGCAAGTGCTTCCCCAAATACCTGCCCATTCGAATTGAAAGCTCGCCAACTACTCGAAGAGCTTTCGTTGTAGCACGAGGCAATTTAAGAATCAGAAATGGGTGCCACACATGCATGGAGCGGTACGATTAGCTATCCATAGATCACTTGAAACCAGTTCGGGAGTTATTCTCGTAACCCAAAGGTCGTTAGTTCAAACCTAACCCTTGCAAACCCTTACAGGATTCCAGCCCCACATCACCCCGCAAAGTCGCACTCTGCGAGGCTGAACTACAAGGCCCTGTTAGCGCAGTGGCCTTTTCCTTTCTCCCTGCCAGTACCATTCGGACGACCTTCCCATTGGCTTCCCGCTTCCCCTCGATGTACGCATTTCCGTCGGTGTTCATGGTGGGGCTCACCTGAGCGTGGCGCATGAGCTGTTGTTGGACACCGATGGGAGCCCCTGCAGCATCGAGCATGGAGCGGCAGGAATGGCAGAAGGTATGCCACCCCAGTTCACCGTTGAAGCCAGTCTGCTTTCCAGCTGGACGTAGAAAATCGCCTTTAAGCGCGATTCGGTGATTAACTTGTCACCTTTCTTGACCATCCTTTTATCCCCCCTCTGCATTTATTAAAAATCAAACAGTCTAAACACATTACAGGTCGCTCGAGCAAACGCAGTCTTATATTTTCATAGGTGATTCATGAATTATGAGCCATGTAGAGACTTGCTGGCAGGCCTAACCATACATCCCAACATACTTCGCGTCCCCAAGCTTACTAGGCTCACGGATCGGTTCGCTAAATTTGCAAATGCTGCACTTCGCTGTAATCTGTTTGAAATTCAATCGATCATCGATCGAGTGGTTCGTTGTTCCTGAATAGTCAACACATCGAGAGCATTGCTATCAAGTTTCTTTGATGATAAGCGAAAACCACTTGGCACTTCGCCGATAAGAGGCAAGACATGTCGTTGTGGAATCCGGAAGTCATCCATTCGCCGGCTTACTGACGGTAGGTTTTTTCAGCAAACAGCCGGCTCCTCCAGACGAGCCAGAATGGCGCCTGATGGCCAGGAAAGTAAGTTTTGACCTTACTCCGATTCAGGCGGAGGAGGGACACTCGTGTGCCCTATCTGGAAACCAATATGAAGAGATCAGGCGACACGTTTGCAGTCAGCCCCTACGGAGGGAGACGCGGAGGCAAGTTGTGAAACCAGACTACACAGGCACACTCATTGCTCGGTGAGCGCATTGGTGATTTAGCACTTATCGAGAATCGTTCATGAGGAAAAGCGCGTTTCGAGACAGATTGCGATACAAACGTGCATTGGCGATTCCTTACAAATACAATCGATTGTGCCGCTCCCAGGCACGACATATTGATCAGCTTAGGTTCTGTACGGTTTCTTTTTGCCAACTAGCAGGGAGCTTCTCTGCCTCCAGGAGCTCACACGAACGAGCATCAGCCGTCTCGTACAGGAAAGTGAAAACCTCGCTGAAGTCCTGCGGGTGGGTGCGCTAGGGCGTGAGCTCCGGTGGCGCTCAAGCTTCGAAGAAGATATGAAGCGCAAAAGTATTCTTCGAAGGTATCGTGGGCGAATTTCCAGCGTTCGACCCTGACCAATATGCCCGCGCTCTTCAAATAATCGAGAAGCGCGACTGCGTTTGAATAGTCAACGCTGTAAACATTTCGCAGCTCGTCGATCAAACACTTCCCACCCAGTTCCGTGTCGTTGGCTGTCCTGAGATGTACTTGCGCGCCCTGGAATAGAACACGGGCATTTGTTGAGCTTTATGATGTTTTCGAGAAGGTCTGGGACTCTGTAGGAGAAGAAATGGCGGAGGGAGAGGGATTCGAACCCCCGTTACCCGCAAAGGTAAAGCGGTTTTCAAGACCGCCGCAATCAACCGCTCTGCCATCCCTCCGGCTTGCCTGACAAAAGCTTAGCAGCATTTTGAAAGTGGAACCAGCTTCGTCGCTTCCGAAGCCGGTATTGCAGGTCCACCCTTACCATGTCGCCCGCTAAGATAAGGAGCGTCCGCAAGGCCCGTCACGGATTCCCGGTCTTCAACCCTTTATCGTATCAGTCATTGTATCTTTTCTCGCCGGCGGGGATGGCCACCGGTAAACGGTTTTCAGGTGAAGCCAGCGGACAGGTCGCATAAGGCGAGTAGGCGCAGGGAGGATTCACTGCTTCGTTGAAATCCAGCGTCACACTTCCTGGCTTGCTCAGGCCATTGGAAGGCCCACTCGTCGTCAGAAATCTTCCGCCGCCATCTGTCGTCTGCCTGGAGGTTGTATCCCGAAACACAAACCACAACTGGTCGGCGCTGGCCTCAAGCGGCACCAGGGTCTGCCTCTTGCCATCCACCACAAATTCGACATATCCGGGCACCGACACTTTTTCCACCTGGCCAAGCTTATTCACAACGTGCATGGTGCGAGGCGTGGTCGAAGGGATCCAATGCGCCTCCACGCGATAGTGCTGATCAGGTGCATACCAGCGTAGTCCATGAAAATGTTTCAGCGCCGGCGCTTCCGAATTCTTCACCCGCAGGTAGCGCTGGCCGCCGCGATCGATCGCCCAGAAGCGCAGCGTGCCGCTGGCGAGCGCGGACCCATCGTCCTCACCTTTGCCGATCACCGGATGTTGATTGCCAGCGCGCAACGGCTTTCCACCCAGCGTCAATGAAGGGGCATCGGCCAGCAGCGTGACCTCGCCGTTATTCTGCTCCAGCTTCATAAGGTGCGCATCCGCTCCATCCAGCACCACCGTGTTGTCCATGGCGGAACCTACCGTGATAACGCCAGGCTTCAGCCATTCCAGGGCTACCAGGGAGAACCATCCATAGGGCTGTGTTAAACCCTTCGCACGCTGCGCTCGCAGCTGAGCATAATCCGGATCGGCATGCAGAATCCCGGAACCCGCAAGCACTGCCAATGCCAATACCGCGTATGTGCGAATAGAATTCTTCATATTTCCACCTTAGCTCTCAGTATTCTTCAGCAAAGCAATCAGCGCTTCGGGTTCGGCCAGAAATGCGTCGTGCCCATGGTCGGAGACGAGCGTCTTGTGTCGACAACGTACACCTGCAGCGATCATCGCTTCATGCATGGTCGCAACATCTTTCACTGGAAATAACACGTCGGAAGAAATGCTTATGATCGTGACGTTGGCTGTCACATTCCTCCACGCAGCCACACTATCAGCGAAACCCAGCGCCGGATCGAATAGATCCATCGTTCGCGTTAATGACAGGTACGAATTAGCGTCAAAGCGGCTGTTGAATTTCCTGCCCTGGTGATCGAGGTAGCCGCTCACATCAAAGCGCCCCGGCACACCGTCGTCATCGGTCCAGGGATCTTCGCCACTGCGGTCAGGCTTCCGTCCAAATCGCTCGTCGAAAAGCGCGGAGGACTTATACGTGCACACCGCCATGGCTCGAGCCAGCGCGAGGCCGCGCCAGGGAGCATGATCGGACTGATAATCGCCACCGCTCCACGCTGGGTCAAGCCTGATGGCCTGGCGCTGTAAGTGGTTCTGCGCAAGACCCATCGCGTTAAGACGCGCAGCTCCAATCGCTACCACTTCACTCACACGTGACGGATACTGGATTGCCCACGAGAGCACCTGCATACCGCCCAGCGATGCGCCTATAGCCAGTCGCACCCGCGCAACTCCTAGCGCCTCCAGCAGCAGCGCCTGTGCACGAACAATATCTGCGATCTGGATCAGCGGAAACGCAGCGCCATAGGGTCTTCCGGTTTCTGGATTCACCGACGCAGGGCCCGTCGAACCGTAGCATGATCCGAGAACATTGATGCCGACCACGACATCCTCGGAAGGTCGGATCAGCCCGTCAGATGTGAAGATTGCAGGCCACCAATCTGCTACCCGGGCCGACCCCGAAAGTGCATGACACACCAGCACGACATTGTCGCGTGCCTCATTCATCCGGCCGTAGACCGCATACCGCAAACGCGCATGACTTAACGCGCCGCCCGCCTCGAGAGCAAACACTTCCGGCAACAGGAAGTCTCTCTCAACAGCAGGCTCGATGGCGGCATGCACCGGGGTCGCATTCATTGCGCGACGAGACTCCCCTTCGACTCAGTCACAGACTTTCCGCTGGACGTACTGAGCGCCTGTTCAATGTCAGCAAGAATGTCTCTGATATCTTCGATACCAACCGAGAGCCTTACCAACTCGGGCGTCACGCCAGTCGATTGCTGTTCCTCCGGGGTCAGTTGCTGATGTGTGGTCGAAGCCGGATGAATGACCAGTGACTTGGCATCACCAATATTCGCCAACAGAGAAAACAGCTTGAGCGAATTGATGAATGCCTTACCCGCTTCGTATCCTCCATTGATACCAAAGGTGACCAGACCACTCTGGCCCGTGGGCAGATATTTCTGTGCACGCGCATGATACCTGCCCTTTGCCAATCCGGGATAATTTACCCAGGCAACACCGGGATGCTCTGCCAGATAGTTCGCAACCGCGAGAGCATTCTGTGAATGCCTCTCCATGCGCAGGTGCAGTGTCTCCACCCCCTGCAGAAGCAGGAACGCATTGAATGGTGAGAGTGCCGCGCCTGTGTCGCGCAGGCCCTGCACGCGCGCCTTCAGGATGAAAGCCAGCGGTCCGAACGCAGCCGTGTAGGAAATCCCATGATACGAAGGATCCGGCGCGGAAAAATCCGCAAACCTGCCAGAGGCTTTCCAATCGAATCTGCCGGCATCGATAATAACGCCGCCGATCGATGTTCCATGTCCGCCAATATATTTCGTCGCCGACTCGACTACGATATCCGCGCCCCATTCGATCGGTCGCGCCAGTGCAGGCGACGCACTCGTGTTGTCGATGATCAGCGGCAGTCCATGCTCATGCGCGATCGACGCGAGCGTCTCGATATCGGCAATATCCAGCTTGGGATTACCCAGCGTTTCGGTGTAGATTGCTCGTGTCTTTTCATTGATGCCTGCTCGAATACCATCAAAATCATCTGCATCTGCAAAGCGCACGGTGATGCCGTATTTGGGCAGCGTGTAGTGGAAAAGGTTGTAAGTGCCCCCGTAGAGCGACGTGGTTGAAATGATTTCATCGCCGGCGCTCGCGAGGGTTGTGATCGCCAGCGTCTCCGCGGCCTGGCCGCTGGCTGTCGCCAGTGCTGCGGCCCCTCCTTCGAGCGCAGCAATCCGCTTCTCGAAAACATCGGTCGTGGGATTCATGATGCGTGTATATATATTCCCGAACTCCTGCAGTCCGAACAATCGCGCAGCATGATCGGCGTCCTGAAAAACATAAGAGGTCGTCTGGTAGATCGGCACCGCGCGCGCGCCGGTCGTCGGATCGGGTACCTGCCCACCATGTACTGCAATTGTCGCCAGTTGTTGCTTGCTGCTCGCATCGTCTGCCATACGTTGCTCCTGTACCTCAAAATAGAAATCACAAATGACAAAAGCCCGTGGGAAACATCGCCACGGGCCAGGATTCATGCTGTACGTCGCTTCTAGGGAAGTCGCGCTTCTGCATGACACTGGCCCATACACATACAACAGTGCATCAATACGAAGCGGGCAGGCGCAGAAGCGAAGATCATGGAGGCAAGTATTGACGAATCATGTCAACAAAGCAAGGGGACACAAGTCTCAAGCGTCGAAAATTCCGGTCCCGGAGGACACAAAAGCCCTGCCAGGGCAGGGCTTTCTATGGTTGACACTTACATAGTCTGACTTAGAACTGGTTCCACAGATATTGGTTATAGACATCATGATGGAACTGCACTTCAGGTCCCTTCACGATCGTGCCCAGCAGCCGCGCACAGCGATCCGCAGACGCCTGCTTTAGATCTGCATAGCGTCCCTTCACATCCTCACCCAGCAGCTTGGTTGTCCAGGGAGCTGAACGGAAATTTTCAAGTGCGGTGTAAATGTTGTCCGGCAGATACCGCTCGGCCTGTCGCAGGTTCGCGATCTTCGCCGTCTCTCCGTCCAGACCAGTTTTGAAGATGGAGTACAGCACCATGTAAGGATTCGCGTCCGGCCCGACCGAACGAACCTCGATACGCGAACTCTTCTCATTGCCCAGCGGGATGCGAACCATCGATCCGCGGTCGACAGCCGAAGCCTTGATCTGGTTCGGTGCCTCAAAGTGGGGATCGAGGCGGCGATAAGCATTCACGCTCGCATTCAACAGCAGGCAGATGTCATTGCCATGCGTCAGAACACGATCCACAAATTGCCACGCAAATGGGCTTAGCTTCTCTTCGCCATTCGGGTCCCAGCAAAGATTCTTGCCTTCCTTGCTGATCGAAAGATTGGTGTGCATGCCACTGCCATTCACGCCAACTACAGGCTTCGGCAGGAACGACGCCGTCATACCCATCGCTGTCGCTACCTGTCGACAAATCAGCTTGTAGAGCTGGATCTGATCAGCCGCGGCAACCACTTCCCCATAGGTGTAGTTGATCTCGAATTGCGAAGGCGCAACTTCAGGATGGTCCTTCTCATTCTCGAAGCCCATCGCGCGCTGCACTTCAGCCGCCGTATCGATGAAAGTGCGCAGAGGATCACCAGGCAGCGAGTGATAGTAGCCGCCGGTGTTTACATAATTGAACTCGCCTGTCTTATAGAAGGTCTTCTCGGCGTCTTCGCCTTCAAACAGAAAACCTTCAATCTCATTCGCAGCATTGAGCGTGTAGCCATTCTTGCTGAACTGCTCTTCCGAGAAAGTCTTCAGCAGACCGCGAACGTCCGCACCGTAAGGGGCTCCGCTCTTGTCGATCACCTCGCCGAAAACCAGCACCTTTCCTTCACCAAAGAAATCCGCAGGCACCCAGTAAAATGCTGCCCAATCAATGCCAAGCCGCAGATCGCTTTCGCGCTGCGCAGTAAAGCCGCGAATCGATGAGCCATCAAACGTCAGGTTGTCCCAGCTCTTCAGCAGGAACTTTTTGTCGTAGTCCAGCATGTGCAGCCGGCCTTCAAGATCACTGAACAGCACCGTGACCGCCTTGATGCCTTTCGTATCGGTCAGATACTTCAGCCGCTCCTCGCGGATCTTGTCGATGGCGACGCGATTCTTCCGCTGCTCTTTCGCCTTGAGATTAAGTTCTTCGAGCTCCTCGTACGGAAGTTCCAGAAAACTGCGCAGTTCGTTCGACATCGTTCTCCTCAGCAACTCTAAAATGGCTTGCCGCGAACTCGACGTGGAGTGGGGCGTTCCCAACAGCATAAATGTTCAAGGGGCAGATGCCATAAGGAATCGCTAAAGAAGACCGAAGCCGCACCCTCAACGGGCTGCGTAGGCTACGAATGGCAGAGCGCCGGCAGCTCGCACTCGAGTAGCAACGGCCGGTACGCCGCGCACACCTTCTCGAAAACAGTATCCCAGGACGCGCCCAGAGCGTAGTTGCGGGCATTCACCCCCATCGCCGCTTGACGGCTCTCGTCAATCATCAGCGCGGCTATCGCGTCCGTAAAACCCTGGTCCGGCCGCACAAAACCCGTGATCCCATCTTCGACAATGGTGCACGGGCCGCCCTCATCCGTCACCACGGCCGGCACACCCGAAGCCAGGGCCTCCAGCACCACGTTGCCGAAGGTGTCGGTGTGCGACGGAAAGACCAGTACATCCATTCCGGCGTAGGCTTGCGCGAGCGCGTCACCCCGCAGCACACCCGCAAATTCCGCCTGCGGCAGCTCCCGCGTCAGTGTTTCCAGCTCGGCGCCCTGGCCAACAATCAGGAAGCGAAAATTGCGAATGTCGCGCGTCAGCAACTGCCTGCCAATGTCAATCAGCAGCATCACATTCTTTTCGATGGATAGGCGCCCGACAAAGCCGAGCACGAACGTATCGTCACCAACCACTCGCTGCCGCCGCCCCGGCGCGAAGCGTTTCGTATCCACGCCACGCTGCATCAGCTCGCAACGGCGGCCCGTCGCCTTCTCGAGCAGCCTGCATAGTTCTGGATTGGGAGCAAACAGCAGGCGCGCCGAACGATAAAAGCCAGCCGTTACGAACAAGGCCGCCTTCTCTACCCAGGCGGCCAGCCCGGCGCCCCAGCTCAAGGGCAGCCAGCGCTGGAGCCAGTGGATACGCCGCCCCGCATACTGGTGCAGATTGGTATGCCACGACGCTACGAGGGGCACGCCCATCCAGTGCGCCAGCGCTGCCCCGATCATGCCAATTTCGCTCGGCCCCGTCACATGGATCACAGTCGGTCGAAACGCCCGCAGCGCGCGTACGATCGCCGGCAGATGACGCACAAATCCAACATCAAACCGCAGGTCTTTTTCGAGAGCGAACGAGAACCTTCCACGCGCTAGCTCCAACGAAGCCACAGTACCGTCTGACACATATGACGGGTCCCGCACTCCGGCACGCACGCAGAGAAATGGAAGCCCCGTCCGGCGCGCATACGCTTCAAAATTCCTGCTGGTATGGGCTACTCCATTCACTTCATGGAACGAGTCAGGGAAGTAGGCGACTCGTAGCTGCGTCTCAGGCATGGCAAAAGTCTACGCTCGTCTCGTGAATACATTGTCTCAATGTAAAACAGTGGCTGGGCTCACATCGAAGTCCTGCCTCAAAGAGCAATCTTCGCAGGTTACCTGACTTACTGCTTGGCACGTCAAACAGTTACCTCCCGGGCAGCTAAGCAATTCCGCTTGGAGCGAGCCAACCTGAAGCTAAGTCAGGCCATCCATGTTGAGGACATCGAAAGAAGCGCGGAATTTACTCATGCCGCGAGGAGAGAAAGAATGCTCATCGTACTTATCATCCTGCTGCTCGTATTTGGTTTCGGCGGTTACCGCATGGGGCCCGGCCTCGGTTATTACGGCGGCGGCGGCATCAGTCTTATTCTGCTGATTGTCATCATCCTGCTCTTACTAAGAGTTATCTAGAGTTTTCCCGCGAAGACAAAAAGCAATGGCCGGAGAGTATCTCCGGCCATTGCTTTATCCAGTCAGTAACAAGCTTCAATTCGAAGCTAATTGCCGCAAAACATACTGCAGGATTCCACCGTTCTCGTAATAGAGAACTTCCTGTGGCGTATCGATTCTTACAGTCGCCGAAATCTGCTTCGAAGTTCCGTCAGCCGCCTTCGCCGTCACCTGAAGCGTCTTGCCGTTCGCGAACTTAGATTTCAGCATCGCGGCAAGTCCCGCAAAATCGAACGCCTCTTCGCCTGTCAATCCCAGTGATTCGACACTTTCCCCATCCGTAAACTGCAGCGGAAGAATGCCCATTCCCACCAGGTTTGAACGATGAATCCGCTCGAAGCTTTCCGCAATCACTGCGCGAACGCCCAGCAGCTTCGGACCCTTCGCAGCCCAGTCGCGCGATGACCCCGAACCATATTCCTTACCGGCAAGGATCACCAGCGGCACACCGCGCTCTGCGTATTTGACCGACGCGTCGAAGATCGACATCCCCTCGCCTTCCGGCAGCAGGCGCGTCACGCCGCCTTCTGTTCCAGGAGCGAGCTTGTTCTTCAACCGGACATTCGCAAAAGTGCCGCGCACCATCACCTCATGGTTGCCGCGCCGCGAACCATAACTGTTAAAGTCGCCCGTCTTCACACCATGCTCCGACAGATACTTACCCGCCGGCCCATTTGTCTTGATGGAACCGGCCGGCGAAATGTGATCAGTCGTTACCGAATCGCCCAGCACCGCCAGTACACGCGCTCCGGCAATATCCTTCACCGGCTCAGCTACGCGCGGCATTCCTTCGAAATAGGGTGCCTTGCGGATATAAGTCGAATCTGGCTCCCACTGGTACACATCGCCCGTCGGAAATTTCAGATGCTGCCAGCTCTCATCGCCATCTGTAACAGTGGCGTACTCTTTTTTGAATCCTTCTGAGCTGACCGCCTGCGCAATCGCATCCGACACTTCCTTCTGGCTCGGCCATATGTCTTTCAACATCACCGGCTTGCCGTCTTTGCCGGTGCTGATGGGCTCGGCGTCAAAGTTATGGTCAATCTTCCCGGCGAGCGCATAAGCAATCACCAGCGGCGGCGACATTAAATAATTAGCCCGCACGTCCGAGTTAATACGACCCTCGAAATTACGGTTACCGCTCAGCACCGACACCGCGACCAATCCATGATCTTCAACTGCTTTCGAAACATCTGAAGGCAGCGGTCCCGAGTTACCAATACACGTCGTGCATCCATAACCCACCACATTGAACCGCAGCTTGTCGAGATACGGCAGCAGGCCGGCCTTGGTGTAATAATCCGTCACCACGCGTGAGCCCGGCGCAAGCGAAGTCTTTACCCACGGCGGCACCGTCAGCCCCTTTTCCACTGCCTTCTTCGCGAGCAGACCAGCAGCCATCATCACTGAAGGGTTCGAAGTATTGGTGCAGCTCGTAATCGCAGCAATCACTACCGAACCATGATCAAGGTAGTGCTCGACATTTACGCCGAACCGGGCCTTGACCGTCTCCTGCGCAGCGACTGGAAGAGCAGAAGTATCGCCCACCAGGTGGCCATCCTTGCCCGGCTCGGCATGCGCTTCGGTAGAGGTCGCCACGCCTGTCGCCGACATGTGGCCGCCCTCGCCCTCCCAGCGCTGCGCCTGGCGCTCGGGATTGCGATTGCCGTTCGGCCCCATCAGGCTCGGCAGTTGTTTATGGAAGCTCGCGCCCGCCTCACTCAGCAGCACGCGGTCCTGCGGTCTCTTTGGCCCTGCGACGCTTGGCTGCACCGTCGTAAGATCGAGCGCGATCGTCTGCGTATAGACCGCCTCCTGCGCATCGGCAGAGTGAAAGAGGCCCTGCTCCTTGTAGTAAGCCTCGACCAGTGCGATCTGTTCCTCACTGCGTCCCGTCAGGCGCAGATAACGCAGCGTCTCGTTGTCAACCGGGAAGATGCCGCAGGTCGCACCATACTCCGGCGCCATGTTCGCAATCGTCGCGCGATCAGCCAGCGACAACTCGGCGATTCCCGCACCATAAAACTCTACAAATTTGCCGACGACGCCCAGCTTGCGCAGCATCTCCGTTACCGTCAGCACCAGGTCGGTCGCAGTCGCGCCTTCCTTCAGCTTGCCCGTCAGTTTGAACCCGACCACCTGCGGTACCAGCATGGAAACAGGCTGGCCCAGCATCGCCGCCTCAGCCTCGATCCCGCCAACGCCCCAGCCCAGCACGCCCAGGCCGTTAATCATCGTGGTATGAGAATCTGTGCCGACCAGCGTATCCGGATAGGCCCGCAACACCCCGCCGACCTCCGTCGTGAACACGCCGCGAGCCAGGTACTCGAGATTCACCTGGTGGCAGATACCCATCCCCGGCGGCACCGCTGAAAAATTCCGGAAGGCCGACTGGCCCCATTTCAAGAAAGCGTAACGCTCACGGTTACGATCAAACTCCAGCATTGAATTGATCAGGTAGGAATTATTCGTGCCGTACTCATCCACCTGCACTGAATGGTCAATCACCAGCTCAGCCGGCTGCAGCGGGTTGATTTTCTCCGGATCACCACCCAGCACCTTCATCGCATCGCGCATGGCAGCCAAATCGACAATCGCCGGCACACCGGTAAAGTCCTGCATCAGCACGCGAGCCGGCATGAAGGCGATCTCACGGTCGGGCGTCGCTGCCGCATCCCACTTCGCCAGGAATTCGATATCGGCCGCCGTCACACTCTTGCCGTCTTCCTGCCGCAGCAGGTTTTCAAGCAGGATGCGGAGCGAATACGGCAGCGTGGCAAGCGACACACCCGCCTTGCCATCAAGCGCTTTCAGCCGGAAAATCTCGTACGTCCTGCCGCCAACCTGCAGCGCGCCTTTACTCTGAAAACTGTTCATTCCAATCCCTTTCCTGCGCGGATCATCGCGCGCTCAACCACCGACGGCCAACAGACCGCCTCCCGTCCACGGCACAAAAAGAAGCCGCAGCATCAGCAGATTGAATTTAAAGGAAAATGGCTAAGCGCGCCCACGATCATGGCGGCCGCGTCGAAACCGCCTCACGGCAGGCATCGCCGGTAATTCGACAACGGAAGGACGTTCGTCGTGGGCCAGGCTCATAGGGAGCAGAGGGATCATCTCGACCTGTATTTTACCGCGTCCAGCCCCCTTAAGCCATGCCGTTGTGAGCGCACACACACCGCCAAAAAATGACTGGCACGCCGCTCGGCGCGCAGCGTACACTCGCGACACCCTGGACGCCTCTGGATACTGCCATGAATACGAATACCGGAACCCGCTTTCGCCACCTAGCCGCAGCTGCCGTCGGCCTCCTTCTCATCGCCACATTGCATGCCCAGGTACCGGACGCGCCATCCACCGAACCGGAGGCAAGCCCTGCAGCCGCGGGCGTTCGTATCGTGCGCCTCAGCGAGAGCCGCGGCGAAGTCAAAATGGATCGAAATGTCGGCCATGGCTTCGAAGCTGCCTTCCAGAATCTGCCCATCGTGCAGGGCGCAAAGCTAAAGACAGATCAGGGTGTGGCAGAGGTGGAGTTTGAGGACAACAGTACTCTTCGCCTGACTCCAGATGCCGTCGTCGAGTTTTCAAAACTCTCCCGCGATGCTTCGGGCAACACCGTTACCAGTGTCAATGTGCTCCACGGCACCGTCTATGCCAGCCTTTCGGACGCCCACACGAATACCTTTCTGATCAGCTCTGCGCATGGCAGCCTGGCACTCGCACCGTCCACGCATATGCAGTTCCGCACCGGCGCGGCTGACAGCGCCCTGGCAGTTTACAAAGGCAGCGTGCAGGCGCAGGTCGGCTCCAGTCTGATGACCGTCGACCAGAAGAAGACACTCAACTTTGGCCCCGCAGGCGTCGTTCAGCCTCAACTGGTCAGCCATATTGAAAAAGGCGCCTATGACGACTGGGACAAAACATCTGTCGACTATCACAAGCGCTACATGAATTCGTTCCAGACCAGCGGTAATGCCTACGGTTCCGTCTCCGGTGTGAGCTCCGGTCTCAGCGATCTCAACTACTACGGCAGCTTCTCTGACATTGGTGGCTGCGGCAACCTGTGGCGCCCCTACTTTACTGATGCCAGCTTCGATCCCTACGCCAACGGCGTATATGCCCAGTACGCCGGCGGCTACTCCTGGGTTTCGCCTTATCCCTGGGGCTGGCTGCCGTATCACTCAGGAAGCTGGCAGTATTGCCAGGGAGGCGGCGGTGGCTGGGGCTGGAGTCCCGGCAGCACCTACGTCGGCCTGGCCAACACCCGCATGCCGATCAAGCCAAAGCAGGGCCCGGTCCGCGTAGGTCCACCGCACCCGCCCGTTCTTGGGTCTGCCTCGCTGGTTCCGATACAGAGGCAGCCGGTCGTCGTCTCGAAACTCGGGAAGAATGACAGCTTTGTCTTCGCCAAAGGTTCGGCCGGCATAGGGATTCCCCGCCAGACCTTCGGCAACCTGCAGCATGCTGCGCTACACGCCGAGCAGCATGGATCGGCTTCGGCCAGTATCCCCTGGTCAAGGGCTGAGTCGACCGGCTTCGCCTCGTCCGGCAACAATCGCAGCCTCGCCTCTAATAACAGCCGCAGCACGGTATCAACAGGTCGCAGTGCCGGCGCTGCCGCTCCCAGCTTCTCGAGCGCGTCCAGTGCAGCCGGATCCAGCCACTCCTCAGGAGGCTTCGGCGGCGGAAGCGCCGCCAGCGCAGGCGGAGGCGCCAGCCACCACTAACTCTCCCGTGCCACAAGCGTCGACCCCCAGGGAAACATGCGACCAACGGGAGCATCATCACCGCCGGCATGGCAAATGCCTAGGCGGTGAAGGCTTGATATAAGAGGACGCCGTTCAGCACGATGATGATGCTGACCGAAAGCCAGCCCAGGTACAGCGCGGCTGTCCCATTCACAAAGCTGCCCATCACACTCTTTCGCTGGGTCAGAAGCAGGAGGGGAATCAACGCAAACGGCAGTGTAAAGCTCAGAATCACCTGGGAAAGCAGGATAATCTTCAGCGGTTCCAGCCCCATGCCAATCACCACAAGCGCGGGGATCAGCGTCAGCAGCCTGCGCAGGAAGACCGAGAACTTCACTTCCAGGAAGCCATCGAGAATCATCTGTCCGGCCATCGTTCCGACGGTCGACGACGACAGCCCGGACGCCAGCAGAGCAATCGCAAACAGCCACGGCGCGGTCCGACCCAGCAGCGGCCCCAGCGACGCATGAGCCACTTCAATGGAGATACCTTCCATCCGCTTTCCCGCAAACGCTCCCGCCGCAACGATCACCATGGCCGAATTCACCAGCCATGCGCCATTCATCGCCGCCAGGATATCGAGCAGTTCCAGCTTCAGATGACGCAGCCGCGCAATATGCCCGTCCGCAGCCGACAAGCCCAGCGTCTCCTGGCGCAGACGCGGCTGCACCAGCCCGGAATGCAGATAGACGACATGCGGCATCACCGTTGCGCCCAGCATCGCCACCGCCAGGTACAGGCTCGATCCATTCACCATCGGCACCACTACATGCAGGCCGATCTGGTGCCAAGCCGGATGCACCAGGAAGACCTCGATCGCATAACAGACACCGATCACCGCGACGAACATCATGATGACCGCTTCCAGTTTGCGAAAGCCGAAGCGGTCGAGCGCGAGAATGCCGAACACGCAGATTGCGGATGCCACAGCCGCCAGCAGCAGCACTTCCGTCCGCCCCATTCCTGCAGCCAGCAGGCGCGCACCCAGCAGCAGGTAGAAACCCAGCGCCGCGCCCAGAAACTCCGCCAGGTCTGTCGCAAGGGCCGAAAGCTCGGCCGCCACCCATAGAAAAATCGTCATGCGCCGCGAAAAATGGTCGCGGCAATTCTGCGGCAGAGTTCTTCCGGTCGCAATTCCCAGCTTGGCCGAAAGGTACTGGATCAGGATTGCCATGGCATTCGACCACAGCAAAACCCACAGCAGCTGGTAGCCAAATCGCGTCCCGCCATCCAGGTTCGAAACGAAATTACCCGGATCGATATAGGCAATGCTCGCCACAAACGCAGGCCCCATCGAACCCCACAGTTCCCTCGCGCCAATGCGAGGTTCGCGTGGCTTGCCCTGGACCGGGATGGAGGTGGTTGCATGCATATTCGGGGCCGATCGAGCGCAAGGGGGAGCTACCATCAAGTATAGGTGGATGCAGCTTCAGCGTCTGTTTATTCCCTCACCACGGCTCCATCCCGTCACTGCTCTAGAATTGAGCGGTACCCGAGGCCTTCGAACCATGTCGCAGAGCACCATCAACATCCTCATTTTTGGCGCCGGCGGCCGCGAGCACGCCCTCGCCGCCACCCTTCGCAAATCTCCCCGCGCCGGCACCATCACCTGCGCCCCGGGAAACGCAGGCATGGCCCGGATCGCCACCTGCGTCCCCGTCAAGCTGTCTGACCTCGACGACATGCTGCGCGTCGTCGCTCAAATCAAGCCCGACCTGGTCGTCATCGGCCCGGAGCTGCCCCTGTCGCTCGGCCTCACCGACGAACTGCAGCGCCGCAGCATCCCCGTCTTCGGTCCCACCCGCGAAGCTGCCATGCTCGAAACCAGCAAAAGCTTCTCCAAGCGCTTTATGCAGCGCCACAACATCCCGACCGCTGCTTACGCCGTCGTCACCAGCGAGGCCGAGGCCCTCGAAGCCCTCACCCATTTCAGCGCGCCCCTGGTCATCAAGGCGGACGGCATCGCCGCCGGCAAGGGTGTCCTCATCTGCGAGTCAATGGAAGGCGCCAGGGCCGGCATTACCGGACTCTTCTCCGGAAATTTGCTAGGCACACGTGGCGAAACCTCGCTGGTGATTGAAGAGTTTCTGCAGGGCGATGAAGTCTCCTACCTGGTCCTCACCGACGGCAAACATGTCGCGCCCCTCGTTCCCGCGCAGGACCACAAGCGCATCGGCGAAGGAGACACCGGCCTGAACACCGGCGGCATGGGCGTCTACACCATGGATTCCATGCTTAGCGACGAAATGCGCCAGTGGGTGCTCGAACACATCATCCAGCCGACGCTCGACGGCATGACAGCCGAAGGCACCCCGTTCGTCGGCGTCCTCTACTGCGGCCTCATGATGACGGCGCGCGGTCCCATGGTGCTCGAATTCAACGCCCGCTTTGGCGACCCCGAAACCCAGGCCATTCTCGCCCGCCTCGACTCGGACCTGCTCGACGCCATCGAAGCCTGCGTCGAAGGCCGCCTGAGCGACACGGAACTTCGCTGGAAGCCCGGGGCTTCAGCCTGTGTCATCGCCAGCTCCGCCGGCTATCCGGGCAGTTATCCGACCGGCCTGCCGATCACTGGACTGGACTCTGCCGTAGCGCTTCCCGGTGTACAGATCTTTCACTCCGGTACAGCCTTGGCGGGTGAGAGTATCGTCACTGCAGGCGGCCGCGTCCTGGGCGTGACCGCGTCAGCCCCGGCCCTCGAAGATGCGCTGACGCAGGTTTACTCTGCGTTAGGAAAAATCAGTTTCGAAGGAATGTACTACCGCAAGGACATTGGCCACCGCGCCCTCTGCAAGCAATGGGAGTAGAGTTCAGAGCCTATTTCAGAGAAGAGCGGTCCGCATCTCGCCAGCATCACCACAACCACCGGCCCAGTCTTTACCGGCGCGAAGCGCGATTCGCCGTACGCGCAGTACCTTAGCGGCATTCTTCGCGGACTGCGGGGGAGCGGTGCCAGACTTCCGTCCTGCCCAGCAGGGAGATGCCGATGAATCCGCGCAGCTTCATCTCATCGCCATTGGTCGCTATGGTTCCGCTATAGGTATGGCCGGATTCGGGATCATAGAGGTGTCCATCCGTCAGGTGCTGCGCATCCACCTGGCGAAATCCGGTACCGATGTTGAGGCCGCAGAGCGGACGATCCCGCAATCCTGCATCGGGATTCTTCGCGTCCTTTCTTTCCGGAACGGTGGGCGAAAGCTGCACGATCTTCATGCACACCTGGGAGCCACACGTAAAAACCCGCACGACAGACTTATTTGGCGACACCCAGTCACCCACTGTCCCGTTCGACGTGGAAGCCATCCCGTTTGCGGCTGCAAGCAGCAAAGGTCCGGGCAGCAAAATGATTGTTTTCAAACGCAATCTGCCTCCACTACTACTCACACCATCCCGGCGAAGCCCCGAGCTGGCTAGCCATATCCACTTAAGAAGACGACCCCTTTAGCGAAATGACGCTTACCTGTCCATTCCGCTCCAGAATCGCATAGTCAATTTGCTCCAGCGTGCTCAATCCGCTGGCACGTGCCGCAGCCATCACATCATTCTCGTTCAGTCGCAGTTTCGTCAAGGTTTCCCGGTCCCACGTTCGCGCGGTGCGCAACATCAGCGGTGTGCCATCAAACAACCGTGCCCAAGTGGGATTGAGCTTCAGCCATCCGACCAGCACGTACATCATGGCGATCCCGGCTGCTGTCGCCATTGCACTCGCGATTGAACGTTCGTCTCCCAGGACCGGCGTCAGCATAGTTCCGCCCAGGAAAAAGATGATCACCGTATCGAATGGAGTAATCTGCGCCCCCAGCCGTTTCCCAACCAGGCGCACAATCACGATCAGGAACAGATAGCCGAACATCCCACGTCCCACGTTGTCCATCTGCGCCTCACCACCATGCCGCTTCAGAATGGGATGCAGGTGAGTGACATTCGCACACGCGGTGGCGAAGAAAGCTGTTGTAATTGTGAGCAGTTCGAAACGATGAGGAGCTAGCTATGGCCTGCGAGCCACACCTGTACACCGATGTCACCCCGGCCATGCTTGAGTGTTTTTCCGAATCCGTGCAGAGCGCCTTCGGCATCGCCGTCGATGGCGATCAGGGAACCGCAACCGCGATGGGCACCACCCTCGCTTGGCAATACCAGCGCGACAGTCAACAACTCACCATCACCTGCACCGCGAAACCCATGCTGCTCTCCTGCGACATGATCTACAGCCATCTGGGGGGCATGTTGAAACGGTGCAAGGAGTAGCGTCGCGCGCATTTCAG
>CAZZZL010000009.1:121803-133319 GCA_964658655.1 uncultured Acetobacteraceae bacterium
AGTCGCTTGTCGCCCCGATTGGCTTGTCGCCCCGAGTGAAGGGGACCGCAGCTGTCCTCCCGACCAAAGCGCACTGAAGTAGAGGGACCTGCTTTGCGCTGGCCGCCCCGCAAACACCGGACCAGTCTTTAGAGGCGCAACGCGCGATTCGCCGGACGCGCAGTACCTAGGCGAGCACGCGGTCTTCGACACCGGCCTGCAGCCCGAAGACCTCGGCGATCCGTGCATACGAGCGTCGCCGCGCCGCGTGGCTGTGCACAATATTCACCAGGAGCACTTCGTCGGCCTGGTACTCCACTGCCACCGCCCGCACGCCCTTTTCCACCTGCTCCGGAGTGCCAAGGATGACGCGCCTTCTATGCAGCAAACCAGCCAGCTGCCCGGGATTCGTCTCGAGAAACGCCTTGGCATCTTCTGGCGTGGGCACCGCTATCAGGCGGCCTGCGTGCAGCATCACCATCAGCATGTAGAGGCTCTGCGCCAGGTGCCGTGCCTCCGCCTCCGTATCGGCACAGATCGCCCACACCGCAACCGTGACATGCGGCTTCTCAGAAACATCCGACGGCTGAAAACGCTCGCGGTACATCAGCGCGGCCTCGGCGCCGAATGGATTGATGAAGTCCGCGAAGGTATAGGGCAGACCCAGTTCCGCCGCCCAGATGGCGCTCTGCGGGGAAGAGCCCAGCAGCGCAATCTCCGGCCTTGCCGTCCCGCCCGGCAGCACGGCATGCCGGAACTTCCGCGGTGTCGGTAAATCTCTATAGCCGAAATCGTCCAGCAACTCCAGCAGTTGATCATGAAAATCGTCCGGCATGCTTTGCCGCCGATCGCGCTGCAAGGCAATCGTCGTCTGCAGATCGGTCCCTGCAGCCCGGCCGATGCCCAGGTCGATCCGGCCCGGATAGAGCGCGCACAGCATACTGAACGTCTCCGCCACCTTCAACGGACTGTAATGCGGCAGCATGATGCCGCCACTGCCAATCCTCATGCGCGAAGTCTCGGCGGCAAGCAGGCCGATCATCACCTCGGGTGCTGCCAGAGCGAGCCCGGGCGTTCCGTGATGCTCCGCGACCCAGTAACGGCTGTAACCCAGTTCATCCGTGAGCCGCGCCAGGTCGAGGGAATTCCGCAGCGCATCGCCGCCGGTTTGCCCCGCGGGGATTGGCGACTGGTCCAGAACCCCCAGCACCATCGGCTTGTCACGGTCCATCGATTTCACAGCGTTCATTCGGTCGCACCCGCTTATCTAGATGCCCCGCCCCGGACCGCCGATTCACTGACCTGCCTCACACAAGGTCTAACGGCTCCCCTAGCCAGGCGGCACATCGCAAGAGAGCCCTCGAACCGGTGAGTTGCGCCGACACGTATCAGCGTGATTCGCCGCACGCGCAGTACCCGGGCGCAGAATATTTAGGCAGAGGTCAAGGGTGCCGAGACATTTTCGAGCGACTGCCCCTCCGCCTTTACGCCCAGCACCAATTCGGCGACCGCGGCAATCACCATCAGCGCCGCCCCGCCATAGTACCCATACACCAGCGGCTGCCGGCTTTGCGCCGCAATCAGGCGCCCGAACAACGCCGGTGCCCCAACCCCGCCAATCAATGTTCCGGCAGCATAAAAAATCGAAATCGCCAGCGCCCGTATCTCCAGCGGAAACACTTCGCTGACCGTCAGGTACGCCGCACTCGACGCGCAGGACGCGACGAAAAATATTGCGGTCCAGGACAGTGACTGCGTCCGAGCCGTCAACATGCCCTGGCCGAACATCCACCCCGTCAGTGCCAGCAATATCCCCGACCCCGCATAGGTCAATGCGATCATCGGCTTGCGACCAACGGTGTCGAAGAGCCTGCCAATCAGAACCGGACCCAGTACATTTCCCAGCGCAAACGGCAGCAGGTACAAGCCTGTTTTTTGTGGCGGAACGTTATAAAAGCGGATCAAAACCAGCGCATACGTGAAGAAGATCGCATTGTAGAAAAATGCCTGCGCGACCATCAGCGTCAGTCCCAGCACCGACCGTTTCGCATTCGTCCTGAACATGGAGCTGAAGACTTCCTTCCACGGCGTCTTGAAACGCACCTTGATCTTCAGCGGCTTGCCCTGGGGCATTGGCAGCTTGCCGAACTGCTCCTCCACTTTCTTCTCGATGCCCTCGACAGTCTGGTCCGCCTCACCTTCCTGACCGTGCGTCATCAACCACCGCGGACTCTCCGGAATAAATTTCCGGATGAAAATAATGACCACGCCCAGCGCCGCGCCGATCAGGAAAGCCAGCCGCCAGCCCAGGTTCACCGGCACCAGGTCGCCGCTCAGCAGCACCACTGTCGCTCCCGCTCCACCCGCAGCACCAAGCCAGTAGGTCGCATTGATAAACAGGTCCACCTGTCCGCGCACCCGCGCGGGGATCAGCTCATCAATCGCCGAGTTGATCGCAGAATATTCGCCGCCAATCCCCATGCCCGTAATGCAGCGAAAGATCGCATAGCTCCAGAAATTCCAGCTCAGAGCGCTGCAGGCGGTCGCCACCAGGTAGATCAGCAGCGTCACCGTGAACAGCTTCTTGCGGCCCAGCCGATCCGTCGCATAGCCGAACACGATCGCCCCGAGCACGGCACCAATCAGGTACGCCGTCGCGCTCTCGCCGACCTGCGTATCGTTCATGTTCAGGCTCTGCTTCAGCACGCCGCCAATGGTCCCCGCCAGCGTCACCTCCAGGCCGTCGAGCACCCACGTAATCCCCAGGCCCGTAATCACAAGCCAATGCCACTTGCTCCATGGAAGCCGGTCCATCCGGGCCGGAATTTGTGTTTCGACAACCTGGCCTTCTTGCACGCTGTTCCTCCGACAGTCAGTCAGAATTTGCTCCCGACCCAGCATAGGAACCGCAACCTGACCACCCCGTTGCATCGTCCATCAAAACCGAATCCTTTCGCACGAAAGCGAATCTGCTCTGCTGTCAAAATGATGAGGGAGATACGCATGCCAACTGAAGTCCACGACACCGCAGAAAAACAGCCGGTCCACCAGGCCATCCTTGCCCGCCGGAGCCCCCGCAGCTTCTCTGCGGAAGCAGTATCGTCAGCCGACCTCACCAGGATTTTCGAGTCCGCTCGCTGGGCTGCCTCCTCCTACAACGAGCAGCCATGGCGTTTCCTCGTCGGCAGAAAGGGCGATGCCACCTACCAGAAAATCTTTGATACGCTCGTCGAGTTCAACCAGGGTTGGGCAAAGAGCGCACCCGTGCTCATCCTCTCCTATGCCAGCAAAAAGTTCGCGCACAATGGAACACCCAACCAGTACGCACTGCACGATACCGGGGCAGCAACCGCCTACCTGACCCTGCAGGCCTGGGAGCTCGGCCTGTGTACCCACTCCATGGGCGGTTTTGACGCTGCGAAAGCGCGTGCTGCCTTTGCCATTCCAGAAGACTTTGATATTGGCGCCGTCACCGCCCTCGGTCACCCCGGCGACGGCAGCGAGCTTCCCGAGCATTTGAAGCAGATGGAGGCAGGACAGCGTCTGCGCAAGCCTCTTGAAGAGATCGTTCTGAGCGAGCCTGGCAAGCCGGCGATTCTCTGACCGTCACGTAAGCCTGTGCCCCATCCTTGACGCGTTTCTCATCGCCAAGGGTGGGCACTCACCGGACCCCGCGCGTCCGCCAGTTGAACTTCAGGGATAACATCCTCAGGCTGAACCCGGCAACAATTGCCACCACCGTGGAGGCAGTCCGATCCATCCTCAGCCACTCGCACACAAAAAACACCAGTGCCGAGAACACCGACGCAATCGCATAAGGCTCGCCGCGTTCGAATACCCGCGGCGTCCGCCCGCTGAACACGTCGCGCAGTGACCCGCCACCTACCGCCGTTGTGACCCCAAGCAGCAGGGCCGGTACAAACGACAGCCCCGCGTTCACCGCGCGTGTCGCCCCTGCCACCGAGAACAGCCCGAGCGACAGCGCATCGATCCAGATGAACAGGCTGCCCAGCCTTCCCCGCACTTCACCTGTCTGCGAATCGAAGTTCCGGCGATTGCGCAGCAGCATCAGTCCGAGCAGGGCACCGATCAGCGCGTCGAGCAGGTAGCGCGTATCCGTTAGTGCCAGCGGCGGTCCATGGCCGATGAGCACATCGCGCAGAATACCGCCGCCGAGTGCCGACAGGAATGCCAGCCCGAACATGCCGATCACGTCATAGTCGTAGGTGGTATTGCGCCGCACTTCGAGCGCACCGCCCAGCGCACCGACGACCACGCCGGAAAATTCGACGATCGAGAATATCTGGCGGGCATGCGGCGCGGCAGGTAGAGGCATAAGAGACGTCTTCAGTATCGTTGATACGACCGGACAGAGCCACAACAGCAGGTAGCTGAGGATAGGGGAGAGCCACGAGTGAGGGTGCCCAGGTCTCGCTTTTGAGGCCTGGGTTTCACTCGGACAAGTCTTCGGCGAAGATAGGATCTGCACTGCTTCAGGAGTCTGTCCGTATGCATCCACGTTCCTCGCGATTCCGCCTATCGTTCATCGCCGCTATCATCGCGCTTCTGGCGTCCGCAACTCTCATTCCCCCACAGGCACGCGCGCAAACGCCCACCGACATCGCTTTCCAGCGAGCAGCCCATTTCAAGCGCGGCATCAATGCCGCCATATGGTTTGCCCAGTCGACCCGCGACTACTCGCCGCAGCGCCTCACGACTTACATCACGGCCGATGACTTCAAGCTCATTCATCAGCTCGGCTTCGATCACGTGCGCCTGTCCATCGATCCGGTCCCCTTGCTCAAGCCTCCGCTGACGAATGGCATGAACGCAGCCCATCTTGCCCTGCTCGACAATGCGGTCAAAGAGATCCTCGACAACCAACTCAACGTCGTTCTCGACATTCATCCCGAAGACGACCACAAGCACGCCCTGCGCGAAGACCGCGAGGCACAGGCAGCGTTCGTGCAGTTCTGGAGCATCTTTGCCGCGCACTTTGCCGGCACGGATCCCGAGCATGTCATCTTCGAAATTCTGAACGAGCCGGAAGTCAATGACGCGGACGTATGGTCGAACCTGCAGGGTCAGGTGGTGCCCGTCATTCGCAAGGCTGCGCCCCGGCACACGATTGTCGCAACCGGCGCACACTACTCCGGCCTGCGCGACCTGCTCGCATTTCAGCCTGTATCCGATCGCAACGTGATTTACACCTTTCACGATTACGAGCCTTTTCCATTCACCCACCAGGGCGCCACCTGGGCCAATGCGCAAGTAAAGCCGCTCAGCCAGATCCCTTATCCATCGACGCCGCAGAACATCGAGCCAAAGTTATCGCAGGAGCCATCGCTCGAGGACCAGTTCTGGCTGAACGAATACGGCCTTTCGCAGTGGAATTACGAACACATCGCGTCCGAGGTAGCCTTTGCGCGCAAATGGGGCGAGCAGTACCACGTGCCCGTCTGGTGCGGAGAATTCGGCGTCTTCCGCGACCACTCTGACCCGGCCATGCGCGCTGCCTGGATCCACGACATGCGCACTGCTCTCGAAGCCAACAACATCGGCTGGGCTATGTGGGACTATCGTGCCAACTTCGGCCTGGCCAACGACGTCAATGGAAAACGCGTCGCCGATCCGCAGATCGTCACCGCACTCGGCCTGAAGTTGCCCTGATGGACCGGGTCGCAGGTCTCACGTTCAAGACCCGGGCTTAACCAGGCAGAGTAGCAAACGCCTTCTGTGCCGCTTCGATCGTCACATCCAGGTCCTCTGTCGTATGGGCAGTCGAAAAGAACGCAGCCTCGAACTGCGAAGGCGGCATCCACACGCCCGCTTCCAGCATAGCCCGGTGAAACTTCCCAAATGCTACCGTGTCTGATTGCGCAGCAGTTTCAAAATCGACCACCGGCGCACCTGTAAAGAACCACGTCACCATCGCGCCAACACGATTCGTCACCAGCGGCACTCCAGCAGCTTTCGCAGCGTCCGCCACGCCTTCAGCCAGCCACCGTCCGCTCGCTTCGAGCTGCGCGTAAATATCGTCCTGCCGCGCAATCAACTCTTTCACTGTTGCAATTCCCGCGGCCATAGCCAGCGGATTGCCGCTAAGTGTGCCCGCCTGGTACACCGGTCCCAGCGGCGCCAGCATATTCATAATCTCGGCCCTGCCGCCAAACGCCCCGCACGGCAACCCGCCGCCAATAATCTTACCCAGCGTCGTCATGTCAGGCGTCACACCAAACCGCTGCTGCGCGCCGCCTAACGCCACGCGGAAGCCGGTCATCACTTCATCAAAAATCAATACCGCCCCTTGTTCAGTCGTGATCGCCCGCAATGCTTCGAGATATCCCGGTGCCGGCGCGACCGTCCCCATATTCCCGGCGACCGGCTCAAGAATGATCGCGGCAATCTCACCCTTCCTTGCTGCAAACGCCGCTTTCACCGCCTCGACGTCGTTGTACGGCAATGCCAGTGTGAAGTGCGCAATCTCTTCCGGCACACCCGCCGATCCAGGAATGCCGAACGTCGCCACTCCGGATCCGGCCTTCACCAGCAGCCCGTCCGCATGCCCGTGATAGCAGCCCTCAAATTTGATGAAATACTTTCGTCCCGTATATGCCCGCGCCAGTCGTATCGCCGACATGGTCGCTTCCGTCCCGGAGCTTACAAACCGCAGCTTCTCCATCGACGGATAGCACTCCCTCACCAGCTCGGCCAGATCCGCTTCCGCGGCATGCGAAGCGCCGAAGCTCGCCGATCCAGCCGCCGCTTTCTGGATGGCCGCCACCGCCGCCGGCCACGCATGCCCCAGGATCATCGGTCCCCACGAACCGAAATAATCGATATACCGGTTGCCATCCGCGTCCCACAGGTACGCTCCAAGCGCGCGGTCTATAAATGGCGGATCACCGCCCACGGCCCGGAACGCCCGGACTGGAGAATCGACGCCACCGGGCAGAAATGCTTCGGCACGCAACTGTAAATGGCGGGAACGGGTAAGTGTACGCATCTCTCCAAGTCTATTCGGTCATTCCCCGCGTCTCCCTCATGTAGAAATGAAGAGGTTAGCCAGGTCGGAAAAAGACAGGAAAATTCATGCCGCAGACTGCCTCCCCCAAACTCGTCCCACCTTTTACCGAAGAGACCGCAGCTATGAAAGTCAAGGCCGCCGAAGCCCTTTGGAACACCTGCGACGCCGAGCGCGTCGCCCTCGCCTACACAGAAGATTCGGAGTGGCGTAATCGCGATGAGTTTTTGAAAGGCCGACCTGCCATCATCGAATTTCTCAAGCGCAAATGGCAGAAGGAGCTTGACTACTCGCTGCGCAAAACCCTGTGGACATTCAACGAGAACCGCATCAGCGTCAGCTTTGAATACGAAAGCCACGACGCCTCCGGCCAGTGGTACCGGTCCTATGGAGTGGAGCTATGGGAGTTTGCCCTCGACGGCCGCATGCGCCGGCGTATCGCCAGCATCAACGACGCACATATCGAAGAGTCGGAACGGCGATTACAGCGCGACTGAGGGGTCGCCGCAAAACAGCCGCAGGTAGAAAACAGCAGCGGAGGTGCCTTCTACCTGCAGTCTTACCAGATCAGAAATTTTTGTTGAGACTACAAAGGCTGAACGTCAGCGGCCTGCCAGCCCTTCGGTCCCTTCACTACGTTGAACTGCACTGCCTGGCCTTCCTGCAGGCTCTTGAAGCCGCTGGAGCTGATAGCCGAATAGTGCACAAACACATCCTCGCCATTCTGACGTGAGATGAACCCGAAACCCTTTGCGTCGTTAAACCACTTCACTGTGCCTTGTTCCATTGGTGCGATTTCCTGAGTTGAATTGCGCTAAAGTGAATCCGACCCTGAAGAGTCGAAAACGACTGGATTAAGCTTCGCAACGTTCCTGCAGAATGGCCCGGTGCTGGCCCGATCCTTTCAAACGCGCCGCCAGTTTATCAGAATCAGCAACTGTTTCACCTGCCCTGTCTTTCACACCAAATGACGGGGGTACCATGCCGCTTCCACCCGGCACTACACTGCCCAGACCTGCTGGAACGGCCAATGAAAAGGACACGCAGCATTCATGAAAAATCAGGAATTCAGCCACCTGCTCGCCGACGGACTTCAGCGCCTCGATCAACAGTTCCCGGCATCGACGCCAGGCCAGGATTCATCGGCAACCCGCGATGCTGCGGCTGTCCTTGCGCAGGTGGCCGACCGGCTCGCCGACAACTATCCCTACTTCCACCCGCTCTACGCAGGCCAGATGCTCAAGCCGCCGCATCCCATCGCCCGCGCTGCCTACGCCATGGCCATGGCCATCAACCCGAATAACCATGCGCTCGACGGTGGCCGCGCCAGTTCAAAAATGGAGATCGAAGCTGTCGCTGCCATCGCGAAAATGTTCGGCCTGCCCCAGCACCTCGGCCATCTCACCAGCGGCGGCACGTTTGCCAATCTCGAAGCCCTCTGGGTCGCCGGCCAGCTCATACCCGGAGCAGCCATCCTCGCCTCGGACCAGGCACACTACACCCATAGCCGTATCTCGTCTGTCCTGAAACTGAACTTCGAGACGGTCCCGACCGACAGCTTCGGCCGCATGGACCTGGCCGCCCTCGAATCCCGCCTGCAGCAGGCGGAAGTTGGCGAACGCCGCCGCGTCGGAACCGTGGTCGCTACTCTCGGCACCACCGCCATCGGCTCAGTCGATCCTCTGGACGGAATCCTCGAACTGGCGCGCCGCTATAAATTCCGCGTTCACGTGGACGCGGCCTACGGTGGCTATTTCTGTCTTTCTTCCCAGCTGGAAGCAAATGCACAGATCTCTTTTGATGCCATCACAAACGCCGATTCCATCGTCGTCGACCCTCACAAGCACGGCCTGCAGCCCTACGGATGCGGCTGCATCCTGTTCCGTGATCCGTCGGTCGGCCGGCTGTACAAGCATGATTCTCCATATACTTACTTCTCCTCAGCAGAGCTTCACCTGGGCGAGATCAGCCTGGAATGCTCTCGCGCCGGCGCCTCGGCCGTGGCACTATGGGCGACCCAGCAGTTCCTGCCCATGGTGACCGGTGGCACCTTCGCCGCGAATTTAGACTGCTCGCGCTCGGCAGCCCTCGATCTCTACCAGCGTCTCCGCGCTGAACCAGCTTTCGTCACCGCTTTTCCGCCCGAACTCGACATTGTCTTCTGGGCCGTACGAGCCGACACGCCGGAGGAATCCGGCCGCCTCGCGCAGGCAGTCTTCGATGAGGCAGCCACCCGCAACCTGCACCTGGCATTGGCGTTACTGCCCATTCACCTGTTCCCGCCAGGTACCTGGCCTGCCGTGTCAGACGTGACCCAAGTACGCTGCCTGCGGTCTGTACTCATGAAGCCGGAGCACGCAGAGTGGCTCCCCGAAATCTACCGTCTGCTGACCGAGGCGATGCTGGCAGTAACGAAACAGTAAACTCCTCGCGAGCTTACTCACAGAACAGCCGTATTGGCCGATACAGTCTGTACGGGGCCTCGCAAGTGCGCGATGTCGCCACTTCATTCAGGCCTGTAATGAACGAGTTACCGCCAGTTGCTACAACTCGAGCGCCTGCTAATGCCCTGGTCGCACCTGGGCATGAGCCAAAGACCGGCCAGGGGTGACACCGAAGTCGTAACGCAAAGGGTAGGTTCCGCACTATGTCCTTGGTACACTACGCGCACGTATTCCGATTTCGACAGAGACTGACGGATGGCGCGATCCAGGCATTAAATCGCGCACCAGGGCCAGTTTTGAAGATCCGAACGTCAAGGATCTCTTTGTTGGAGACCGAAGGCTCGACTGCAGGCAGATAGGCCCGGAAGAAGGGTGCATCACCGGCGGCCCGGCAGTATGGAGGGATAGACCTGCATGTACTTCTCTGATCAGTCGGGCAAAGACGCCCGCAACTTTTCCAGCATCCACGACTTCTCCAATATCCAGGGCCACGCTGCTTATTTCTCGATGGAAATCGCCATCCTGCCCAGCATGCCCACCTACAGCGGTGGTCTCGGCGTGCTGGCAGGCGATACCCTGCGCGCCGCCGCTGACCTGGGCGTACCGCTCGCAGCCATTACCCTTGCCCACCGCAAAGGCTACTTCCGCCAGACCCTCGATGCCGACGGCCAGCAGCGCGAAACGGAGCAGCCATGGAACCCTGCCGACACGCTGACGCTTGAAGAGCCGCGCGTGGCCGTCCAAGTCGAAGGACGCACCGTCTTCGTCCGCGCCTGGCGTTATGACATGGAAGGCGTCACCGGCCATTCCATTCCGATCTACCTGCTCGACACTGACCTCGAACAGAATGACCCGCGCGACCGGACCCTCACCGACCACCTCTACGGCGGCGACAACAACTATCGCCTGGCACAGGAAATCGTCCTCGGCATGGGCGGCGCCCGCATGCTCGAAGCCCTGGCCTACGAGGTCAACGTCTACCACATGAACGAAGGCCATGCGGCGCTGCTCACCGTCGCCGTACTCGAAAAGCAGCTCAATGGCGGCGCCTTCTCCAGTGCTCTTGACCGCGACTTCGACGCCGTCCGCCAGCTCTGTATCTTCACCACGCATACCCCCGTCCCGGCCGGTCACGATCGCTTCTCGATGGAGCAGGCCTACCGCATCCTGGGCTCGGACGCCGTCCATCTGCTCGAACGCATCGGCGGGTGCCACGACGGCATGCTCAACATGACCTATGTGGCCATGCGGCTCTCCCGCTACATGAATGGCGTTGCCATGCAGCACATGAAGGTCTCGCGCGAGATGTTCCCCGGTGTGCCCATCGAAGGCATCACCAACGGCGTCCACGCCGCGACCTGGGTCTCATCGGCCATGCAGGAGCTCTTTGACAGAAATTTCCCACGCTGGCGGATCGACAACAATCATCTGCGCTACGCCATCGACATCCCCGGCGCCGACATTGCCGGTGCTCACCTCACCCAGAAGCGCACCCTCTTCTCGGTCGTCAAGGAGCGTACCGGCCTCGAACTCGACGAGACCATCTTCACCATCGGTTTCGCACGTCGCGTCGCTACCTACAAGCGTGCCGACCTGCTCTTCTCTGATCCGGAACGCCTAGCTAAGCTGGCCGAGCAGTTTGGCGGCCTGCAGGTCATCTATGGCGGCAAAGCCCATCCCCACGACATGCCCGGCAAGGAACTCATCAAGCGTGTCTTCGCCGCCGCCGCAAAACTGACTGACGTCAAGCTGCATGTCATCTACCTTGAAAATTACGAATGGACACTCGGCGCCCTGCTCACCGGCGGCGTCGACATCTGGCTCAACAACCCTGAGCGTCCGCTCGAAGCCTCCGGCACCAGCGGCATGAAGGCTGCTCTCAATGGCGTGCCCAGCCTCAGCATCCTCGACGGCTGGTGGATCGAGGGCTGCATCGAAGGCGTTACCGGCTGGGCCATCGAAGACGGCGCATCTGGTGAAGAAGAGGCGCACCACCTCTACAGCAAGCTGGAGAATGCCATCCTCCCGCTCTACTATCGCAACCGCGCGGAGTGGAACAGGATGATGAC
>CAZZZL010000009.1:133329-143528 GCA_964658655.1 uncultured Acetobacteraceae bacterium
CTTTCTTCAATACGCAGCGCATGCTGCAACAGTATCTGGTCAACGCCTACTACCCGGAGCAGGAAGTCCACTACTCAGCCGACGTCCTTGAAAAATCGTTCGCCAGGCAGTCGGGCGAAACCGTCTAGTCTGCCTGTTCGTTTCAGGAAAGCGGCATTCCCTCACGGGAGTGCCGCTTTTGCATTCTGCGAACTGCGGCACTCTTACCTGGGCGCAGCAGCCCCAACGCGCATCTCACTAGCGGCAGTTTGCAAATCTCCCGTCGACCGCAGGACTGATGCCCTACCCTCCAGCTTCGCCTTACACACCACCCGGTTCCATGACCGGCGGCTGGATCGATATCTCCACGCCGCTCGATCCAGAAACCACTCCTGTCTATCCGGAAAACTTTGGCCTGGTCTTTACCTACACCAGCGAGCTCAACAACGGAGACGGCGTCAATCTTTCGAAATTTTCTCTCGGCGCCCACAGCGGCACCCACGTCGACGCACCTCTGCATTTCCTCGAAGGCGGTTTCTCGATTGATCGAATCGACGTTGGTCGACTCATCGGGCCCGCCCAGGTCATAGAACTTCCCGCCGACGCGCCCTGCCTGACCGCGGCGCTCCTCGAACAATATTCGTGGCGCGGTCATGAGCGCCTGCTGTTCAAGACCCGTAACTCCTCGCGCGACTTGCTGGCGAACCCGAACTTCCAACAGCAGTACGTCTACATCTCTGCCGACGCGGCTGAACTGCTTGCGACCGAACCCCTGGCCATGGTCGGTGTCGACTACCTGTCCGTTGAAGGTTTCCAGCATGAACCGAGGACCCATCGCGCCCTGCTGGGCAACAGCATTGCTGTCGTGGAGGGCCTGCGACTCACTGATATCGCTCCCGGCGCCTATGATCTGGTCGTCCTGCCGCTCAAAACAGTCGGGCATGAAGCCGCTCCGGCCCGCGCCCTGCTCCGGCCTGCTCGTTGAGGCCTTCTCTCGTTCTTACTGCACCTGACGCGTCGGATACGCCTCAGTCTGCCGTCAGCATTGTGAATCCTTTACGAGCGCTGCGCCGTCTCTTAAGTCTGGAACCAGTGTGTAGACTTGTCCCTCCGGGCACTTCTGTACGCCTTCAATTACCATCATTGACGGAAGACCGTGCAATTTCTTCGGTCTTTCAACGTTGCATTTCTGACAATTCGCACCGGCTTTGAAAGAATGCAGACCTCGTTGGAGGCTGCCGGATTCGACAAAGTCGTGAACGCCACGGCGACTCCTGAGTACAGGAGAAGGTCCCGGCGACGCCGCAGCATGAAGCGCGGTGAGAGGAGAGTTTCCAAGGATGTGGATCGTACGACTGGCGTTACGGCGCCCCTATACATTTGCCGTTCTCGCACTGCTCCTCCTCATCCTGGGACCCGTCTCCATTTTCACGACACCTGTCGATATCTTCCCCAACATCGATATCCCGGTCGTCAGCGTCGTCTGGCAGTATTCAGGACTTTCGCCGCAGAATATGGCCGATCGCATCGTCTCCATTACCGAGCGTGCGCTGACCACCACCGTCGATAACATCGATCACTTCGAGTCGAACTCCCTCTACGGCATTGCCGTCGTCAAGATCTACTTCCAGCCGCAGGTCAACATCGGCAACGCGATCGCACAGGTCACTGCTATCTCGCAGACCCAGCTCAAGCAGTTGCCGGCCGGCACCACTCCGCCGCTCATCATCACCTACAGCGCATCGAGCGTGCCGATTCTGCAGCTTGGCCTTTCCGGCGTTGGCCTTTCCGAACAGCAGTTGAACGACTACGGCCAGAACTTCCTTCGCGTCCAGCTGGTCACGATTGAAGGCGCCGCTATCCCCTACCCCTATGGCGGCAAGCAGCGCCAGGTGCAGTTCGACCTGGACGCGTCGGCTCTTCAAGCCAAGGGATTATCACCGCAGGATGTCGTAACGGCCGTTGGCAATCAGAATCTCATCCTGCCCTCAGGCACACTCAAGGACGGCGGCTATGAATACCAGGTCGAAACCAACTCAGCGCCCCTTACCATCGAAGGTCTGAACGACATCCCCCTTCGCCAGGTTAACGGCGCGATGGTCTATGTCCGCGATGTCGCACACGTCCGCGACGGCTTTCCGCCGCAGACCAATATTGTCCGCGTGAATGGCCAGCGCGCATCGCTGATCACCATCCTCAAAAATGGTCATACGTCGACGCTCAAGATCATCGAGAACGTCTTCAAGAAGCTTCCTGAACTGAAGCAGCAGCTCCCCTCCAACCTCAAGATCACCGCGCTGTCCGATCAATCCATCTACGTCCGCGGCGCGATTGACGGAGTGGTCCGCGAAGGCCTGATCGCAGCCTGCCTCACCGGCTTCATGATCCTCGTCTTTCTTGGCAGCTGGCGCTCCACTATCATCATCGCGGTCTCGATTCCGCTGGCTATCATCGTCTCCCTGGTCTGTCTTGGCGCACTCGGTGAGACCATCAACATCATGACGCTCGGCGGCCTGGCCCTCGCCGTCGGCATCCTGGTCGACGACGCGACTGTCGAAATCGAAAACATCAATCGTAATCTTGAAGAAGGCAAGGCAATCGAGCAGGCCATTCTCGATGGCGCTGCGCAGATTGCCGTTCCTGCCCTGGTCTCGACGCTCTCCATCTGCATCGTGTTCGTGCCGATGTTCTTCCTCACCGGCGTCGCCAAATACCTCTTCGTGCCGCTGGCCGAGTCAGTTGTATTCGCCATGCTCGCGTCCTACATCCTCTCCCGTACCATCGTGCCGACCATGGCGCTCTACCTGCTCAAGGAGCACGATGCGGACGAAGCCGCCGCCCACAAGAAGAGCCGCAATCCCTTCACCCGCTTTCAGCTTGCCTTCGAGCGCCGCTTCGAGCAGCTGCGCAGCTTCTATCACGGCCTGCTCTCGCTTGCCATTGATCACGCCGTCATCTTCCTGATCATTTTCATGGTTTTTTGCGTTGGTTCGTTCGCGCTGCTGTACGGTTTCCTGGGCCAGGATTTCTTCCCCACCGTCGATGGCACCCAGTTTGAAATCCACATGCGCGCGCCTACCGGCACACGTATCGAAGAAACCGCGCGCATGGCAGACCAGGTCGAGAACGTGATGCGGCAGACCATTCCGAAAAGCGAAATCGCCAGCATCGTCGACATCATCGGCCTGCCTTATTCCGGCCTGAATACCTCGTACAGCAACACCGGTGTGGTGAGCGCAGCGGATTGCGACATCACTGTTTCGCTCGCCGAAAAACATCACTCTGCCAATGGCTACGTCGAGCAGTTGCGCGGCAAACTCGGCGCGGCCTTCCCTGGAACGGAGTTCTACCAGCTGCCCGTCGACATGACCACGCAGATTCTCAACTTCGGCCTGCCGGCGCCGCTTGATGTCCAGGTCATCGGGCAGAACCTCGAAGCGAATCATGCTTTCGCCACGCGCCTGATGAATGAGATCAAGTACGTGCCCGGCGCAGTTGACGTCCGTATCCAGCAGCCCTTCAACCTGCCCCGCTACTTTATCGATGTCGATCGCACCAAGGCGCAGACCGTCGGATTGCAGCAGAAAGACATCGCCACCAACGTGCTGTCTGCGCTGAGCGGCAGCTTCCAGACAGCGCCTACGTTCTACCTCGATCCTCGTAATGGTGTCGAGTACAACATAGCCGTGCAGTCCCCGCAGTACGGCCTGGATTCGCTCCAGAAATTGCAGAACATCCCGCTCACCGCTGCTTCGGCTGCCAACGCTCCCATGGCGACCGGCGATCCGAACACCGCCGGCACCGGCCCGTCTGCTGCCGGCTCAAGCACATCCGGCACCGTACCGCTGACCGCCTCGTACCAGATGGGCGGCAAGCCTATCCAGATCCTCGGCAACATGGCCTCCATCACGCGTGGCAGCGAGATGGCAGTCGTCACCCACTACAATATCGTGCCCGTCATTGATATCTATGGCAACGTGCAGGGTACTGACCTGCGCAGCGTAGCCGTGAAGATCCAGCGGATTGTCGACCGCTCCCGCAAGGACCTGCCCAAGGGATCGCGTGTCGTTATTCGCGGCCAGGTGCAGACGATGAATGAATCGTTCGAAGGCCTGCTCGCCGGCCTCATCTTTTCAATCCTGCTGGTCTACCTGCTCATCGTCATCAACTTCCAGTCGTGGCTCGATCCGTTCATTATTGTCGCGGCATTGCCCGCCGCACTTTCCGGCATCGTCTGGATGCTCTTCATCACTGGCACCCACCTGAGCGTCCCGGCGCTTACCGGTTCCATCATGTGCATGGGCGTCGCGACTGCCAATTCAATCCTGGTCGTCTCCTTCGCCAAGGAGCAACTTGAATCGAACGGTGGTGACGCGCCGCAGGCAGCGCGCGATGCCGGCTACACCCGCTTCCGCCCGGTCATCATGACAGCCTTGGCGATGATCATCGGCATGGTGCCCATGGCGCTTGGCCTTGGCGACGGCGGCGAGCAGAATGCACCGCTCGGCCGCGCCGTCATCGGCGGCCTGCTCTTCGCCACCACGGCCACACTCTTCTTTGTGCCGACATTCTTCAGCATCGTCCACGCCGCACTTGAGAAGCGCAAGCGCGAAAAGGAACAGCAGGCGCGCGGCGGATCGCAAAACAGCGATGAGGAAGCAGGAGACTTCGCATGATCATTTCTTCGCAAGCAATGTGCATGAACGAGCAGCATGTAACTCTGCAGACGGCCGCGCCGTCGATTTTCAGCATAGTGACAGAAACAGGAGAACAGCTCTAATGGAGCAGCCTCGTCAAACCGACAAACAGGGTGAGAAACAGCATCACGAACCGTCGCAGCATGGCGGACAGTCGCCGGAGAAACGGATCTCCGGTCGCGCCGCCATGCTTGTGCTCGTCCTGTTGTTAATCGTATCCGTTATTGTTATTATTTCCGGTGTTGTCCCTCGCGTCCGCGCCCGCACTTCCCTCAAGAACGATACCGACGCCACTGCTGCGCCTGACGTGACGGCACAAAAACCGGTCATGGGCGCGCCCGACCAGGAAGTCGTGGTGCCCGGGAACATGTACGCCTACCTGGACGCGCCTATCTACGCGCGCACCAGCGGTTATCTCGAAAAGTGGTATTACGACATCGGCGCCCATGTTAAAAAGGGTGCGCTGCTCGCCGTCATCAGTGCGCCTGAAGTCGATCAGCAACTTGCGCAAGCCAGGGCCGACCTCGCGACCGCCCAGTCGAATGCCAGCTTCGCTGCGTCGACCGCAAACCGCTACCAGGAGCTGTTGAAATCCGACGCTGTTTCGAAACAGGACACCGAGAATTTCACGACGCAGTCCAACTCCAGCGTGACCGCTGTCAAGTCCGCCCAGGCCAATGTGCAGCGCCTGCAGGCCCTCACTTCGTTCGAAAGAATCTACGCACCCTTCAGCGGTACCATCACTTCGCGCGCCATCGACGTCGGCCAACTCATTGACTCCGGTGCCAATCGCGAGCTCTTCCACATGGCGCAGACCGACATCCTGCGCGTCTACACCAACATCCCGCAGATCTACGTGCGCGACGCCGTCAAGGGCGCAAAAGCCACGCTTGAATTTTCTGAATATCCCGGCGAAACCTTCACCGGCACACTTGTCCGCAATGCCAATGCCATTGACCCGGCATCGCGCACACTGCTCGCTGAAATCGATGTCAATAACAAGGACGGCCGGCTCGTCCCCGGTGCCTATACCGTAGTCCATCTCAAGGTGAATCGCAGTGTTCCAACGCTGGTACTTCCGGTCGCGACACTTATCTTTCAATCACCGGGCCTGCAGGTCGCTACTGTCGTCCACGGCTCCGATGGCGATCGCGTCAAGCTCGTCAGTATCGTTCTTGGTCACGATGACGGCAAGACTGTGCAGGTGGTCAGCGGCCTCGACAAGGACGCGCTTGTCATCAATAATCCGCCGGACTCCCTGAGCGATCATGAGCTGGTACACATCGTCCAGCCCGAGGGCAACGTTCCTAATCAGCCCGGGCAGAACCAGACCGCTCCTTCAAACAATACGGAGAAGGGTAGCGGGGGCGGCAAGTGACCACGCATCCCAAATCCGGCAACGCATTGAAAATTGCGCTGGCAGGCATGACGCTGCTTGCCCTTGCGGGCTGCACCGTCGGCCCTAACTATCACAAGCCGGACGCACCCACCGCTCCTGCCTTCAAGGAAGACGCACCGACTGCGGAAGTCACACCTCCGCCGAATCCGCCGAATGGCGGCTGGAAACGCGCACAGCCCGGCGATGACAAACTTCGCGGCAAGTGGTGGGAGATCTACGGCGACACAGAATTGAACAAGCTCGAAGAAACGATCGTCGTTTCGAATCAGACCCTCAAGGCGCAGTATGAGCAATATCGCCGAGCCATCGACACGGTGCGCGAATATCGCGCGAACTATTACCCGACCGTCAGCGTGAATCCCAGCGCCGCGCGCACCAAGCTTTCGCCGCACCAGCCGAACTTCAACCAGGCGCTCGAAAATAAGCAGTACAACAATTTCATTGCAGCCGGCCAGGCGGAGTGGGAGCCGGACCTCTGGGGCAGCGTTCGACGCACCATAGAAGGCGCGCGCGCCAATGCCCAGGCCTCCGCCGCAGACCTCGCCAATGTCGACCTGAGCCTGCATTCCGAACTGGCGCAGGACTACTTCGAAATGCGCGGGCTCGATACGCAACAGCAACTATTGCAAAATACGATTGCCGAATACCAGCGTTATCTCGACCTCACCAACATCCGCTTCAAAGGCGGCGTCTCCACCGAGAGCGACGTGGCTTTGGCGCAAACCCAGCTTGATCAGACCAAGGCGCAGCTCATCGATATCGGTATCGCGCGCGCGCAGTATGAGCACGCCATTGCTACCCTCACCGGTGTACCCGCGTCCAGCTTCAACCTTGCGACCGCGCCGCTCATTCTCACCCTGCCGGATGTGCCGGTAGGCGTCCCTTCTGAAATCCTCGAGCGCCGTCCCGATGTCGCCGGCGCCGAACGTCGTGCTGATGCCGCCAACGCACAGATCGGCGTTGCCATCGCCGCGTTCTATCCCACCATCAGTCTGAACGGCAGCGGTGGCTTCCAGTCCAGCCAGATCGGTACCTTGTTCCAGGGCCCGAGCAATCTCTGGTCGCTCGGCGGATCTGCCACCGAACTGCTCTTCGACGCAGGCCGCCGTCGTGCCATCACCGACGAAGCGCGCGCCACCTATGACGGCCAGGTCGCCACCTATCGCCAGTCTGTTCTACAGGCATTTCAGGACGTCGAAGACCAGCTTGCCGCATTGCGCATCCTCAGCCAGGAATCCGTAGCGCAGGACCTCGCCGTGCGCGATGCTCAGCGCTCGCTCGCCGTCTCCACGCGCCGCTACAAAGATGGCATCACGACTTATCTCGAGGTCATCACCGCACAGGCCACTGAACTCACGAACGAACGCACCGCAGCCGACATCACCACCCGCCAGTTCGCCTCCAGCGTCCAGCTGGTCAAGGCCCTGGGCGGCGGCTGGGACACCACGCAACTCCCCAAGCACCCGTAGCGGCACAGCGAAGTGGATATGCCTCCGGCAGGCCCCGCCCGCTGGGGGCTAGCGAATCACTCGGCCACCCCATGTCCAAGGGGCAGGGGGCCCGTGGCGATCATCTGGTCGACGCGTCCGCTTGCTATGCGGTAGAGGGCAAACTGGCGGGCGGTGAGGCCGCGCAATTCAAACAGCAGTTCACCACGATTATCGGCGGCGGCATCCACGGCATCAATCAGCCGCAGACGTGGCGAGGCATCCAGTTCCTCTGCACTGGTCACCTGCGTGAACAGCACCTGCGGTACGCCATAGATGTCCGGCTGCGCAATCACTGTGACATAACGAGCCTTGTCGTCAGCCTCGGCTGTCCGCGCGCTCAGCACGAGTGTGGCGCCTCCGGAATAGGTGAGCTCGAATGCACGAAACTGGACATCCGTCAGGGTCAGCACAGGGGCAGCTTTTTTGGCCGCCGCAGCTTTCCTTGCCGCGGCACGCCGCCGAGCAGCAGCCTGCGCCGGTGTCAGGTGTGTCGTCGTGGAAGACGCCTTCTTCGCAGATGAGGTTGAGTTGGCCGCAGTCTTGGTTCCGGCAGCCGTGTTCGCAGCAGCTGTGTGAGCAGCCGCATGGCCGGCAGTTGTGGAAGCGCCCGCTTTCACGGCGGGCACCGCATATTTGGCAATGGCCTTCCGCGCGATGTCTTCCATCTGCGCCTGCATTTTCGCCGAATCTTCAGGACTGGCCCAGCTATACGCAAACGAATGGTCCGGCCGCGTCACGGCGTCGGAAACAGCTACCATCTGCTCGAGATTAGGAGGCGTCCCTTCCAGGTGCTGCGTCTCTTTCGGCTGGTCTTTCGGGATCCCGCGCGTCAGCTTTGGCCGGTCCGGATCACCGCCGGCAGTCGCCGTCTCCCTGCTGCCGTTAGTCGCCGCCGGCGAGCTGTCCGTGTCCGCGGCTGTACCCGCCGCACCAGCCCCGCCCGCACGCTTGCGCAGCGTCGGCCGATCCGGATCCTCGGGCGGCGTATTCGCACTCCCGCCTCCCGGCGCGTCCGCATCAGGCGCAGCCTTGCGGAAATGCGGCCGCCGATCGCTGCCGCCATCCACCACCTCAGGGTCAACCTTTGACGGCTTCAGCTTGTGAAACGCCTCCGGCGGCGGCAATGGTTTCCATGCCCCGTAGCCGATCCAGTCCCCGCCAACCTGCTGAGCCATCGCCACGTCGAAAAGTCCCTGCGGTTTACCGGATTGCAGCAGCTGATACTCAGTGCCGCTCTCCAGCGCCATGGGTGCCGGCCGGGCCAGGTACAGACCGCCGGCCTGGTAGGAGCCATCTTCAAAGACCGAGATCGGGATCAGCCTGCTCGCACCCGGTTTCCCAGGCTGCCCGGTCCACTCGAGCACTGCGATTGAGCGCAGCACCGGGCCCGCCTTCACCGTCGAACTGATGTGCCCCGGGTACTGCGCCAGCAGTCCCGGCGTCGCGACCATGTAACCCGACAACAGCGCCGCCAGTGTTCTTCGCCAGCCGTTCCCGTTTCGTGAATGCTCCATGGCTCTCATCTTCGCTCCAATCATAAGACGCGGCAGGAACCATTCGGACGCGTGCTCCCACCGCACTTACTTTCAGGTAGTCTTTTGTGTGTCTGCAAGGCTGCAGACATTGCGCATATAAGGGAGAACATCATGGAAGTGAATGACGTCGTAGCTGATTTCGCGCTCGAAACCGACGAGGGCACCACCCTTCACCTGAAAAACCTCGCCGGCAAGCCCGTCGTTCTCTTTTTCTATCCCAAGGCCGACACGCCCGGCTGTACGATTGAGGCCTGCGGCTTCCGCGACACCTTCAAGAAAATTCAGGCCGCCGGCGCCGTCGTCCTCGGCATCTCCCGCGACACCGCCAAATCACAGAAAAAATTCCGGGAAAAGTACGAGCTGCCCTATACCCTGCTCGCCGACGTGGACGAAGTCGTCTGCAAGCAGTTTGATGTGCTGAAAGAAAAGAACATGTACGGCAAAAAGGTCATCGGCATCGAGCGCACGACATTCCTCATCGGCCCTGACCAGAAGCTTTTGAAGATCTTCCCCAAGGTCAAGCCAGAGGGTCATGCCGAAGAGGTCCTCGCTGCCGTCAAGGAACACAAAGCCGCCTGAATCGTCCGTCTAGGAAGCAGGCACCGACACAGCCGCCCGCTGTTCGGGCCTCTTCCGCAGGATGGCCGAGGAAAGCAGAGTAATCACCAGGCCCACCGGAAATGGCTCCAGGAACGTCACCGCTGCATTGAACCACAGCTTTTCATACTGGGCCTTGTAGTTGTTCAGCTGCTGCACCTTGGCCTGGATGGCAGCCGCGCTCGCCCCAGACGCTTGCGCCTTTTCGATCATGTGAGCGGTGTATTTATCCATGAATCCATGAAGCATGAAGGAAGTTGAAATACAAAACCTCCCAGGTCACCACGTAGCAGACGCAGGAAATCAGTGTGATCGAGATGCCGACAGCAAATGCTCTTGCGAAGGTGATCTGGCCGTCACCTTCCGTATCGCGATAGGACCGCATCCCGAAAACACCAGCAGGAATGCCAGCAACAGGATCGTGTCGCCAAGATACGACCTTTAGTCATAAAGCAAAGTGAACTATGCCCAACCAGAAAGTCAAAAGCAGCCCCGGGCCAGC
>CAZZZL010000010.1:0-98914 GCA_964658655.1 uncultured Acetobacteraceae bacterium
AGGGAGAGGTCTGCAAAACCTTTATGCGTCGGTTCGATCCCGACCCGCGCCTCCATACTCTTCCGAAAGCTACATTGCCCTCGCGATTCAGCGCAGACACTCCTACGCTAAAACGAGGTAACCGCGATGTGACTTTGTCGGGTACACAAATGGCTGATCTGCAGGAAGAAGCTGTGCTACTCTCTTGCCACTCTTGTTCCCGGCAGGCCTGTATCGATGAATCAGCAGCTACGTCCTCTAAACCTTGGTGAAACTCTAGATCGAACCTTTCAAATTTACCGTTCGAATTTCGCACTGTTCGCCGGAATTGCCCTCGCGGGCGCTCTATTCAACCTGATCTGGTACACGCTGCAGGTATTTGCGGTGCGCAACGCCATGAGTGCGGGTGTCGGATCGGCAAAATTCCAGATTGTGAACGGAATCGGCTCGTATGGGGTTCTTTTCGTTTCGCTGATTGCGAACTCACTGGTCTGGGGTGCGATGGTATTGGCCGTCGGTCGAATTTATCGCGGACAGGCGGTCGACGTTGCGGGAGCGCTCCAGGCACTGGTGCCGAGCTGGTTGAGGCTGGCCTTTGTAACGATGATGGCGATGCTCCTGGCTTGGGGATTGCCGGCAGCAGGTGCTGTCAGCATCTTCCTGATCCTGGCGAAACATGGCAACAGGCAGAATGCAGGAGCGATGATCGCTGTGGGCGTCATTGGTCTGTTGTTCCTTGTCATGATTCCGCTGGGCATCTGGCTGTCGCTGCGCTTTTCACTGGCCAACGCCGTCGCCGCGTTCGAGGGCACCGGTCTGGCAGCGAGCCTTCGGCGTTCCGCGTCCCTGGTGAAGGGCGCGAAAGGGCGGGTGTTTGTTCTTCTGCTGGTCGTCCTCGTCATTGAGGTGGTGCTGGGATTGATCCTCGGAATACCGAGCTGGGCGTCGATCGCTCATAATTTCCGTCACCCTCAGGTGCCGCTCTGGATGTCCATTTATGGATTAGCAACAGGCGTTGTACTGCATACCCTGGTGACGCCGGTCTTCGGTATCGGCCTGGCATTGTTTTACTTCGACGCGCGGGCACGCAAGGAGGGCCTGGACGTTGAATGGAGCATGGATGGCTCGCCTACTTCGGACGCGAGCCTGTTTGCGGGTGACCATGGAATCTCCCCTTCGCATCTGGGATGATGATGACCAGTCGATGGGCCCTGATCGCGGTGATCGTGCTGGCGCCGAGGCTAACTCCGCTGCATGCTCAGAGCGAGGACCTTCCGCAAATTGATGCAACTGTTGCAGCGGCAACAGATGTGGACATAGATGCCTACCACGCTCATGTGCGGCAGCTTCGACAGGTGGTAGCCGAGTGTCGCGCAACCCTGGGCGAGTCGAAATGCGAAAGCTCACTCGCTGGAACGGATGACAACGTTGCCTGGAAGGGAGGACGCCGGCGGATTGAGTACGACTGGCTGCGCGCTGCTCTCGATGACGCAGCGAAAGTCGGCACCGACGCCGCCAAGATCGCCCAGACAAAGGCAGCACTGGGCACTGCAGACCAGCGGCTTGCCTACGAACTAAGGCGGTCGCCAGCCGACAATCAGGTGCAGCCGCAACTACACCAGGCGCAGACAGAGCTGCGTAGGGTATTGTCTACCGGTGAATTCGCCAATATCAGTGAGCCGTCACCCTGGTACAAGCTGCTGCAGCGTTTCCTGTCGTGGCTGGATCGGAAGCTGAACTCCCTCTCGGGTCATGGAATGTCTCCCGGTCTGCTCCAGGCACTCGTCTATGGCGGCATCCTGGTGTGCGTGACATTGCTGGGATGGTGGTACGCCAGGCAAGTCAGGCGACAGCGGGTGTTGCTTGAAAATCCATCCCATAGGCTTGCAGATCTTCCGTCCGCCGTTGACTGGAAGCTTCGCCGGGAGCAGGCTCAGGCCTTCGCTGCAAACGGTGATTGGCGGGAGGCTGTGCACCACATCTACTGGGCGGCAATCTCGCGATTGGAGGCGCTCGGCAGCTGGCCGGCGGATCGAACGCGTACTCCTCGGGAATATCTTCAACTTCTGCCCGCGACAGGCGAGACGCGTGGTGATCTGGTGCAATTGACGAAGAGTTTCGAGCGCATCTGGTATGGCCAGAAAACAGCGCAGCGGCAAGACTTCGAGCAGGCGTCTTCGGTACTCAACAGGCTTGCTGCACGATGAAGTTGCTGGCCGGCGTGACCAAACGCGATAGGCGCCTACTGCTGATCGCCTTGTCGTTGATAGCTGGAATGATCGTGATACTGGGTATCTTTGCCCCGGCGAAAAACGATGATGACCCGGTACCGACAAGCTGGGGCACAGGAAACCATGGCGCAAAAGCGGCCTATCTGACTCTCGGCAGAAGTGGCTATACGGTCGAGCGATGGACAGAGCCGCTCTCGCAATTGGCGGACCGCGCGGACAGCCACACCGTCGTGATCGCAGCCGAGCCTCTTCCCATCAACCTGGAAGAACAAAAGGCTGCCATTGAAAACATCCTGAAGCGTGGCGGACGAGTGCTCGCGACAGGAATTGGCGGCGCAATGTTGCTGCCGCACAGTGAGGCCGTGGCGCTGCAGAACCCGTTTGCGCAGGAGTGTCATGCAACTCCGGTTGGGCTGGATGCGATGTCCAGTCCGGACGATGTGCGCGTGTATCTGAAAGCGTACTGGGCGAAGCCGTCTGTTGAAGATCGCACCCAGTACCTGTGCGGCGCACGCGCAGTGGTAGTTACGTATTCTTATGGCGCGGGAGAGGTGACCTGGTGGGCCAATTCGCTACCGCTTGAAAACCGAGGTATCGCGGAGGGAGCAAATCTGGAGCTGATGTTGCACAGCGTCGGACCAGCGCAGGGTGCCCAAGTTTATTGGGACGAATCCCTGCATGGAGAAGCACCTTCGCTATGGAGTTACGCGAAAGGGACGCCGGTACAACTTGGCATCGTCCAGATCATCTTCGCAGCCGCGCTCCTCATGCTGAGCTTTGGCAGGCGGAGTGGCCCTGTCCGTTCCGATCCGAAGACCAGCCGCGCATCGGCCGGCGAATTTGTGCGTTCGCTCGGTGGTCTTTTCGAAAAGGCGCACGCCACTCACGCGGTCGTCGCGATTGCCTATCAACATATGCGTCGACAGATGCACCTTAACCTGGGAGTGCCTGCTACGGTGAGTGTCAAGGAAGCATCCGAGATCGCATCCCGTCGCATGCAGCGAGATGCATCGGTCGAAGCCGTGGGACTGCTGGCCGATCTTGAGCTGGCGGAGAGCGTGATAGCCGGTGAACGCATCCCCGAAGCCAAAGCGCTGAAGCTGGTGCGGGGCCTCGATCATCATGAACAACAGCTTCGACATTCACTTAAAGGAAGATGACGATTGGACGAGCGAATTGAGATGGGTACGGCCATGACTCCGATGGAGCAAAATGCTGTCGAGACTACGAATCTGCATGCAACAGCGCGACTTCTTGAACAGGCCAAGGCAGAACTCGGCAAGGTCATTGCCGGCCAGAATGACTTTGTCGACCAGGCGATGATTGCTGTTTTGTGCCGCGGGCACGCACTGATTGAGGGAGTTCCCGGTGTCGCGAAAACGCTGCTGGTCAAAACCCTCGGACAGCTGCTGGGACTGGATTTTCAGCGGGTGCAATCCACCCCGGACCTGATGCCTGGCGATATCATCGGGACCAACATCTACCGTCAGTCCACGCAGGATTTCATGCTGCACAAGGGCCCGGTGTTTACCAGTTTCCTGCTGGTCGATGAGGTGAACCGAATGCCTCCCCGGACACAGGCGGCGCTGCTGGAATGCATGGAAGAGCGACAGGTGACGATCGATCGTCTGCGCCACGATCTGCCTGACCAGTTCACTGTATTTGCGACGCAGAATCCAGTCGATTATGAAGGCACCTATCCACTTCCGGAAGCACAACTCGATCGCTTTTTGCTGAAGCTGCGGGTCACGTATCCGACGCTTGAAGAGGAAAGGCTGATGCTGCAAAGGCATCATTCTCAACCTGACGGCAAGGGTCTGCTGTCGACTCCGATTACGCCTATTGCCCAAGGATTGCTGGCGGCTGCACAAGCGGAAGTACGTGCTATTCGCATTGAACCGGAACTCACAGATTATCTGCTGGCGATGGTGCGCCGCACCAGGGAATGGCCGATGCTGACGCTGGGTGCAAGCCCGCGCGCTGCAATCGCCCTGATGCTGGTCTCGCAAGCCTACGCTGCCACGGAGGGCCGCGACTACCTGATTCCAGACGACGTGAAACAGGCAGCGCTGCCGGTACTGCGGCACAGGATCATGTTGAAGCCGGAGTCGGAACTGGAAGGCTACGATGCCGATCGTATCCTGCTGGACGTGCTGGCAGCAGTGCCGGTACCTGCTGCCCGTTCATGAGCTCGGCACTGATTCCTGCAAGCTGCTCGGCCCCGGCCGAAAGGCGCGGTCGCTTTGCCGTTGGCCTGACGCCGCGCGCATTGCTGCTCTTACTCGCCGGCATCTTGTTCCTCGTGCCGGCATTCTTTATACGCAGCTTCGCCTGGGGCATGCTGGTTTGGGATATCGCGGTGATGGTGTTGATCGCCATCGATCTCGCGCGCCTGCCTGCCGCAGAGCGACTGAGAATGGAGCGCCACTGGCTCTCCATCCCTATGCAGGGCCTGCTCACAGAAGTTGAGGTCAGCGTCTATCAGGACGGCAAGTCCCTGCTGCAGTGTGACCTGGTGGACGATCTGCCGCAGGAACTTGCTCCGCTACCGCTTCAGCTGAAAGCCGCCGTCTACCCATACGTGCCCGCAACTGTACGCTATCGATTCAAGCCAAAGCAGCGCGGTGACCTGGCCGCCGGAAAACTCTTCATCCGCTATCGCAGTAGCGTCGGACTGGCTGAGCGATGGGCATTCGCAGAGCTGTCGCAGACGATTCGCGTCTATCCGTACAGGCGTTCCGGCGAAGATGCGGAGATGTATGTGGCACGAATGCGGCAGGTGGAGCAGCAGCTGCGCCGGCAAAGAATTCGTGGCCTGGGACGCGATTTCGAGAGTCTTCGCGACTACCGCGAGGGCGATGATCTGCGGGATGTCTGCTGGTCGGCAACGGCCCGTCGTGGCGCGATTGTGACCAAGCAATACCAGGTCGAGAAGAGTCAGCCAGTGTGGCTGGTGATGGATGCCGGCCGGCTGCTGCAGGCCGAGGCCGGCGGCGGGACCAAGCTGGACTACGCCGCTGCCACGGCACTCGCCCTGGCGCAGCTGGCCCTGTCGGGAGGTGACCGCGTGGGACTGCTCGCGTATGGTTCGCAGATCCAGCAAAAGGTAGGTCTAGGCCGAGGAGCCAGTCATTTGCGACAGTTGATGGATGGCCTCTCGATGGTGCGCAATGAAGCGGCTGAAGCAGACCATCTTCGGGCCACCGTTACGCTGAATCGCATGCAGCCACGGCGTAGCCTGGTGCTCTGGATCACGGACCTGGCAGAGACGTCGATGCGCCCCGAGGTGATCGACGGGGCATCGCAGCTGATGCGACGGCACCTGGTAATCTTTGTGGTCATGCGGCAGAAAGAATTGACTCAACTGGCCGACACCAGGCCGGAAACCGCGAACCAGATGTACCGGCGTGCCGCCGCGCAGGATCTGCTGCATCGCAGAGAGACGCTTCTTGCAAGGCTCCGAGAACGCGGGGCCATGACTATCGAGACCGATCCGCAAGAGATGACCGCCGCCGTGTTAAACCGCTATCTCGAGGTAAAAGAGCGGGCGATGTTGTAAGGGCCGGTATAGTCATCAACCGTTGTGGCCATGTCTTCTTCAGGAAGTGGAGCCTGATGCGTGAGCCACGCGATCAGCAGGCTGAACAGGACTGCCGCAACCGCGAATTTAAGTGCAACCGGCGCATGGGAAGGCGAGAAAAAACCCTCGAATATGCCGGCACAGATGAGCATCGGTATCGTGCCGGCAAGTAGACGAACTGCTTCAGAGCCGGCGATGACGATGGAGTAGCGGCGGGTATAAATGCCGGGGAAAAGTATTCCGTAACCCAGGCGCATGCCGGCTGCACCAGCGATAAGAATGGCCGGAAGTTCGAGCGAGCCATGCGGTGCGACGAAGCTCCACAGGCTGAGGCTCATATGATGCTGCTGGCAGGCGGCGCCCACGACGCCCATCAAGATACCGTTAAAAGCGATGAGATAGAGCGTGCCCAGGCCGCCAAGAATACCTCCCGCAAAGGCCGCGAAGGTAACGCCAATATTATTAGTAGTAATAAAGCTGGATGCCTGCGGAGACATGGACGTAAGTGACTCGGTCCACATCTTTCCCTGCTCGATGGTATGCACCATCTGCGGCCCGAGCAGCGTGCGCATGAAGTCCGGTCGGACAAGAGTCATAAGTGCACCGAGCACGCCGCCCGCAAGAAAGAGGATCAGCGAAGCCAGCACATACGGAAGCAGCTGCCGGAACAGCCGGGGATAGTCGCACCAGAGAAAGTCATAGACGATGCGCCATCCGCTTCGTTTTCGCGAGTAGATGATGGAGTGCGCGCGGGCAAGCAGGCTGTTGAGTTCGGCCGTCCTGGTGCGCGCCGTCGGGTCCTGGCGGAGTGCCGATAGATCCGCAGCCACCTGGCGATAAAGAAAAGCCAACTCGCGCAGTTCAAGATGCGATAGGCTGGCGACACCATCGGCGTGAGCCCTGGAAATGAGATTGCCGAGACGGGTCCAGTGAGTACTCCGCTTGTCGATCCAGCTATTCGATATCATGCAGAGACATTTTCCCCGGGATGCGAGACCAGATGAACGCGCGTACAGGTGATTGGAACGACCAGCTTAGCATCGACACTCCTGAACTAGTATCCCTCGAATACCCACTTGCCGGGATAGGGAGCCGCTGCCTCGCGCTGCTGCTGGATTACGCTGCACAGGCGGCATTTTATCTGCTGGCAATGCTGGCGATCGTGTTTCTTCCCGGCACGACTCATTCATCGCGCCATGTGTATCCTCAAGGTTCTGCGGCTGCAAAATGGGCGACTGCCATCGTCATCCTGGTCCCTTTCCTGCTGCACTGGGCGTACTTTACGCTCTTCGAGGCATTCTGGGATGGACGCACACCGGGCAAACGCATCATGCGGATCCGTGTGATTCAGAACACCGGCAGGAGCATTACTTTCTTCGAAGCGATGACGCGCAACCTGCTGCGGGCGATTGATTTTCTGCCCGGCTTTTATGCCATCGGATTGCTCTCCATTTTCATCACCAAGACCGACCAGCGGCTGGGCGATCTCGCGGCCGGTACGCTCGTCGTCCATGAAGTAAAGCAGGAAACTTCGATATGGGAAGGGTCGGGCGCGCGCAGTTTTACCGCTTCCATTTTCGAAAATGCACCGGCAGCCGAAACCGTAAGCAGTGGCTTGCCCGCGGACGCTCTCGCTCGCGTGACCACTGCCGATTTGCAGGCCATCGACAGCTTCCTCGCCAGACGCCTGGATATTCCGCTCGACGTAAGAGCGACGCTGGCCGCACGCCTGGCTTCACAGCTGCGTGCAAGGATGCAGCTGGATCCTTCACTCGCGATACGCGACGAGACCCTGATTGAAGGCGTGATGCATGATGCCCGCGGAGTCTTGTGACGCTGGTTAGAATTCGCATCGACAAGAGAGTCCTGAACTTGCACGATAACGCGAGAGTGCCTCTCACTATTACCTGGCGAAGAAAAACATCAGCCGTAGTAAGCGGTTTTTTGCTGGGGATTACCTCACCTCTCCACGCCGCGTCTGCCCCTGATGCACTGGCGGAGGCACTCAAGGGTACACAGGCCTCGGCTGTCGTGCTAGACCAGCGGACGGGCCGAATCCTTGCAGAGGCTGGCGTGCAACGCGCGAGCCTGCCCGGGTCTGCGATCAAGCCGCTGCTGCTTGCCTACGCACTCGATCATGGAATCGTACATGCCGACACAGAAGTCTATTGTCGCCGCGATCTTAATGTGGCGGGCCGCGCGCTGCCCTGTACGCACCCGGCGGATCGTCCCGTCTTCACGGCCGAGCGAGCACTGGCCGAGTCGTGCAATACCTGGTTCGCGGATTTAGGAAAGCGCTTCACAGCCCCCGAGCTGGAAGCAGCCCTGAAGCACTGGCATGTTCCCCATCCATTGCTGTCGCGCGCTGGGCCTGAGCAGCGCCAGCTGGTCGTGTTGGGACTGAAGGATGTGACACTGTCTCCATTACAGATGGCCGGTGCGTATCGCTTAATGCTGTCACAGTTGACTGCCGGCAGCGTCGTCCTGGGGGGATTGCGAGGTTCAGTGGACTACGGCATGGCGCATGCCTCTGCGATAGCTGGTGTGAACATTCTGGGCAAGACGAGCACAGCAAGCAATCCTGGAGAAAGCTGGACGCATGGCTGGTTTGCAGGAGCGATCCCAGGTCAGATCGTGGTCGTTATCTATGTACCGCACGGTGACGGTGGAACAGCCGCCGGCATAGCGAGAATATTCCTTGCGGCCTTCGCAAAAAGCGGGAGATGAGGGTGAAGGGCTTGTTGTGTTTTCCAGTTCTTTTCCTCGGCTTGTTCCTGCTTGTCACCAGCTTCAAACTACATGCCGAGAAGCTATCGGATGCTGGTGCGCGTGATGTGACTGTCGCCCTCTTTTCGACCCACACTGTCCATGCCATCACCCTCACGCCACTCGGCTCGAACGCATGGACAGCATCGTGTACAAGCTGTCTGAAGAAGCCGCTCACAGCGTCGATAGTCTTCAAGGGCCCCGGAGATATCTTTGCCGGTGGACGGATCCGTGTGCGCGACGATGATAGCGGCCAGGCACAGACAGCGGCGGGATTATGGCATCTGCATGCAGGCGCGCCGCTCACAGGCCTGGACGTAGTCCTAAGGTTGCCAAGCGAGAGCTACGTCGCCGCTGTGCTCAACGCAGAAGCGGCCGCGGGAGAACCGGCTCAGTCCTTGCGCGCGCTCGCGATTGTTGCCCGTACCTATGCGATGAATGGTGCACATTACACCGCTGCACCCGGCCATCTAACAGCAGATGTGTGCGACAGCACGCAGTGCCAGGCCATACGGCTGGGCGCAACAACGGATGCCGTTGAACAGGCTGTACGAACGACAGCAGGAGAAACACTCTGGTCCGGATCGAAACGTGCAGAAGTTTTCTTCAGCGAGAACTGCGGCGGCTTAACGGAGGACGCAGGAGTAGTGTGGCCGAAGCTGCGAGGCGTGACATATCTTCACAGCCACGCCGATCCTTACTGCCTGCGTAGTTCCGATGCAGCCTGGCATGCAGAGATTTCACTCGGCGACTTTGCGACGCTAGTACAGAGAGAACACTGGCGGATCCCTTCACAAATTATCGCAGCTCGCATCGACACGCGGAGCGCCTCGCATCGGGCCGTGCGGCTTGTCTTTACCGATCGCGCAGGAAGCAGTTGGTTCCTGTCAGCTTCTTCCATGCGCTTTGGCGTTGGGCGTTCGCTTGGATGGAATCTCATCCGAAGCGACGCGTATGACCTCGGACTGCGGAATGGCAGACTGATATTCGATGGTCACGGCTACGGGCATGGTGTGGGCCTCTGCCAGGCAGGCGCGTCGCAGATGGCGTCTGATGGAAACACTGCAACGACGATCCTGACATTTTATTTTCCGGGCACAGTGGTTCGCATCTCTCCAGGTGACGAAGGCTGGCATGAAACGAGACTGGATTCACCAACGGGCTGGCTGACCCTGCGCAGCGTTAGGGCTTTAACGTTTGCACAGCGATCGGACGTCCTGCATGCGTGGCAGGATGCACAGCGGCGCTTTCCTCCTCGGCGTCAGTTGAATCCTGAAATCACTTTCGCTCCCTCCACCGAACTGTTTCGACAGCTGACCACGCAGGCGGGATGGACGCTCGCGAGCACACAGCAGAACACGATCGTACTGCAGCCGGAAGCAATTCTGCAGGCACATCAGAACACGACCTATGAGACGCTTCTGCATGAAATGCTGCATGCCCTGGTCGAGGATGAAGCGACCGTGCGTGCTCCGCTATGGCTGCGCGAAGGACTCGTGGAAACACTTGCGGGAGAGACAGCCCACTCTACATTGCCTGTCGTTTCCCGAGTTACGACGACGCAAATCAACGACGCATTGCAGCATCCTGATTCATGGGAAGCAAGCAGGCGGGGGCATCTACTTGCGGCCGCACTCGTGCGAACAATGATCGGGCGCTACGGTGCATCGGCTGTGCGCGGATGGCTCTCTTCGGGACCGCCCGCCGGGGATCCATAGGAGCTGTCTGCACGGCGCACGGACACCGCGAGCAGGGCAAGCAACCAGCAGACAAAGGCGGTGCACGTCGCTAACGAAATGGCGATTCGAAACAGGAGACTCAAAGTTTCGGGCCAGAATCCCTCGAAGGGTGTCCAGGCCAGAATGGAGTCCACAAATAACGTAACGGTGGCTGCTCCTGCAATGAGCGAGAGCCAGAATGACACCGAACGAATCGCGAGTGACGCGGCGTGCATCGGTCTTCTGCTCGCTGTCGTCGTGAAGACGAATATGGCGATCAGGCCTGTGCCGATCCAGAGCAGCGTGCTCCACATCCATTGCATGGCGAGCAGGATATGCTCGAAGGAGAAGAATTGCCGCGACCGGTGCGACGCGCGGGAATTGAAATAACCGGCCCACAATGAATCTCGACTGCCGAGATGCGCGATGAAGGCACTCCACGCAAGCCAGACCAAGGCGCCAGTGACCAAGAGAATAGTGCCGCGCAAAAGCAATATTGGCGTGCAGGATCGACCGGCGAGCCTCATCACGATCCAGCTCTCAATCATTCCTGCAGAAGCTACGATGAAGATCGCGAACAAAGCAGAAAGGGCGACCTGAAAGATACTGGCATCCGGTAGGCGCAGCCATCCGATCGACAATGCGGATACGCCAAGCACAACGCCCGCCTGCATCGCCAGAAGGCGCGAAGTCAAGAGCGCATACGCCTCTCGAAAGACGGAGAAGGATCGCGTCGTCATTGCTGGCCTCCAGTCTGCGGCGCTGGCTGAGGAACCTCAAGCCGGAGACTGTCGCTGGTCGCCTGCACACCGTGCTGGTACATCGGCTCCACGCGTGCGGGGCTGATCTGGAATGAGCCCGGATTCACAACGCGTACCAGGTAGAAAATTTCCTGCCTTCCGGTAAACTCACTGGCGAAGACCGCGGCGTGATCATCGTGGAACTCTCGCCTGGTGAACCAGTCGTACCATCCGCCGGGACGCTGTTCGATAGGATAGCTTCCCTCGTTCTGGATGAACTCGACGCCGCCAGGAATCGGATCTTCGAGCAGAAGATATTTCATCGGCGAACCGTTGATCGCCTCATGCACGGCGAGTACATCGCCGACCTGCGCACTACCCGCTAGCGGCGCAAGCGTGTAAACAATCTTTCCATTGTCTTGTATCGGCTGCAGCTTGAAATAATCCCGCGTCAGGTTCAACGATAACGTTCCGGCTTGGAAGTCACTTCGCTGGGTAGAGAAATACGCGCCGCGTACTGACCAGTACATGCGTCCCGAACCTCCACGCCGGACCACCTGCACAGTATTCGCGCCGGCATTCAGCCGGCTGGCGTCAACCTGGACGCTGAGTGAAGTCCCGCTCATTGCATCAGCCGGAGTGAAATGCTTCTGACCCGCAACAAGCCCATTGACTAGAACGTCCACGGTAAAATCGGATTCAAGTTCATGCGAAGCAGCCAGGTAATCCACCAAGCCGAAAAGTACCATCGCGGTCTGCTCAGTCGAGTCCCACCACGAGCCCCCATTGCGCGCCAGCATCAGCCATTGAGCCGCGCCTGGCAGAGTCGGCTCGGCAGGATTCATCCGCGCAAGGAAGCGCATTGCATAGGCTGTGGCCTCGGTATCGTTTGTCTCGTCGTAATCAAGGAGCGGCAGGTAGGAGCCCTTCCACGAAGCCAGTTCGCCCTGCTTGTCTGCCTTTGACACAAGCAGCTTCGCAACTTCCGCCGCGCGCGCATCTTTAACATCGATCATTGCGAGACCGGTCATGGCTAGAGCTTCAGGCTGCAGATCACTACGTCGAGCCCACAGTTTGTCGAGCTCAGGCGAAAGCGTCTCAGTCCCGGATTCGGCAAGCGCATATACGACAGATGCCCTCAACTCCGGCCGCATCCCTGGGTGGTCGGTCAATGCGGCATTTAAGTAGTTTCTGCCCCGCCCCAGCATCTCGGCCTGGTTGTTCGTCAACTTTACAAATCGAGCACCCCGCCCGATACCGCCCACAACGTAGGCCGTCATAAAGACACGACTGGCATCCTCTTTCCACCAACCCCAACCGCCGTCATCGTGTTGATAATCTTTAAGGCGCGCAAGCCCCGCCTGCATTTTTGCGAGCAGATCGGACTCGTCGACCCCTCCCGTTTGTTTCAGATGGCTTAACGTCTCAGACACAATGACGTTTGGAAGATAGCTCGACATGGTTTGTTCGGTGCAGCCGTAAGGATAGGTCGAGAGATAGGCCAACGCAGGAACCAGCGAGCCTGCGATGGACGAACTGACGTCAATCTTCAAGCCGTGCGCGGCTGGGTCTGTGTTCGCAGGAAAGGCAACGCTGGCTTTGGCCTGTGAGCTCGCTAGGGTGACGACTCCACTCTGCACAATGCTTTTCTCGACGCCGGCAGGATTGACTGGAAAGCTCAATTCAAGAGCATCGGCGTCGTGTTCTGCAATTGCTGAAGCAGTAAGCCTGGCTGTACCAATCTGAGAGGCGCGAAGACGCCACGACACTGTCGCTTCTCCGTTACTAGGTACCGTCAGAATCTGCTCAGCGCCGGTGAGAGTATCGAGGCCCTCAACCTTCAAGGCGACCTTTGTCTGTGCCGCATCCGCAAGATAATTGTGAACAATGACGGGCAGAATAATTTCATCGCCCTTGATCATGAATCGAGGAATGCCCATTCGCACGATGAGGTTTTTACGCACCAGTACCCGGTTGATCTCCGACCCCGCCTGCGAATTTGCCGTGATCGCGTGCGCTGTCGTGCGCCAGGTCGTTAACGAATCTGGAAACGTAAACGAGACATGAGCGTGTCCGGTCGCATCTGTATGCACATCCGGGTTCCAGAATGCCGTGTCAGGAAAAGCCTTGCGCACTCGCGGCTTGGCCTCATTGCCGGGCTTAACCTGCGCCAGTTGCGGATGATAGCGTGCCTGCCGCATAGCCAGCTGCGGCGACTTGTCTCCAGCCTCGCCACTGAAGTAGTAATCGAGCGATGTATCGACCGAAGCATTCACTGATCGCAGCGGATAGAGTGCTCGCAACATGTCGCCGCTGCTGTCAGGATAGAGCGAATAGATCGCTTCATCGACAACGCCGACGCTGACGTCAGCACTCACCGGTTTACCTGAGCTATCACTGGTGAAGACATCGTAAGACGCGTTCTGCTGCGGCTGGAAGATTTCTTTAGCCGGTGTAATCTGCACCTGCAGCTTCTGTTGAACCGGCGGCACCTTGATGACCTTCGCAGCCTGGTGCAGGGTGTTGTCCTTGAGAAACAGCACACTCACCGTCAGGTTAGGTATGGCGTCCGCCGTAATCGGCAGATCGAAGGAGAGTGTGTTGCCTGGCGAGTGCATCGTTTCGCGCTTGACCAGCGAGTCGCCCTCGACAAGCACCAGCGCGTAGAAATCATTTGTCTCCGAGACGATGCTCAGGTGAGCCGTGTCTCCGACGGCATACGATTTCCTGTCTGTCACAACCTGCGCAGACTCAGCACTCGAGTCCCAACTTTCCTCATGCGCTCCCATGATCCACAGATAGCTGTCATCCGACGGATTGCGGGTGCCCGGCTGCACGGCGACTGCAGTCGCATCTATCTCGGCGCTGCTATACTGTGAGGCTCCAACGGCGAGTTCGCCATGTGCTTTTCCGGTTGCATCGGTCGTGACATCGACCGAAGATCCCTGCGTCGTTACAGATTTGCCATCTTGCCAGTGATGAAATACGAGGTTGACATGGACACGGGTGCTAACCGCTTTGTCATCGTAGTCCGTCGTCGTCACATTGAACTTCGCGTTCTCGCTTGAACGAACCGCGTAGTTGACAGGCTCAAGATGAACACGGAAGGTGCTGTACGTCGCAAGAAAGCGTGCGCGCCCCGTGATCTCGCGGTTCGCGGCGTCGGTCACGCCCGCTTCAACCGTGTAGTCCAGGTCAGAGTGCGCATTGGGTTCGACATGCGTCGGAACTTGAATGATCAGTTGACCCTGCGCGTTCAGCTTCCCTGTCTTCTCAGCCTCTTCATCGCCGGAATAGGCTGCCTGATCGTCTTCCGCGGCTTCTTCACTTGTGTCGGATGCTCTGTCGTCGTCATTCTCCGCGCCCCACCAGGAGTGGCGCTCGTGATAAATCCGGTATTTCACCCGGGCGTTGGCAACGGGCTCTCCAAAGAAGTAGCGAGAGTCAATCGTCACAGACATAGTTTTACCCTGCAATATGCGCTTCTGCGCTGGCTGTACCTGAACGCGGTATTCGGGCTTGCGGTAGTCCTCCACATGAAAGCCACATGCGATTGATCGGTTCGCGCCACTGCCTTTATCGGCGGCACCGTTATCTGTAACTGCAACGGTATAGTATCCCAGCGTGGCGTCTTTCGGCAGGTCCAGGTTTCCCGAAATAGTGCCGGCCGAACCGACGGGCAGGCTCCGATCGAATACTGACTTGTCTGCCTCATCCGAAATCACCACCCGCACCATTCCGCCCTTCGGTAAAGCAAGCGTGTTGCCTTCGCGCGCCCGCAGAATCGCTTTCCAATGCACCGTGTGAGTTGGCCGATAGACTGGCCGGTCGGTGAACGCGTAGCCTGCGTATTTTCCGACCGCTGGCAGGTCCAGAGCCCAGTTCCCAGGTGTCGATGCCGCGAACTCCCTGTCTTTCGCAGCGATGACCCACAGGTTATCCGGCGAAGACTTGTCCACCGGGATAGCCAGCTGCGCAACTCCGGATGCATCGGTAGTCGCGGTCGCTACAAGCTTCTGACCCATGCCTGCATCAACTGTCGCACCGGCGACGGGCTGGCCGCTGGTACGGTCGACCACGAACGCCATCACGCTGCCTCCCGTTGTGCGAGTGACGAGCGCCATCTGCGTCACCATCAGGAGCGTGTACGCTTTATAGCGGCCGTCGGTCGCCTCCAGCAGATAGAGCCCCGCCTCCAGCTTTGGCGCAACCAGCTTATTGTGATCGGAGATAAATGTCGCAGGTACCTGAAGTCGCCAACGCGAAACAAGCTGCGATTGATTCAGGATCGGAATCTGCGCAAATTCTGCCTCACTGACAATTCTGCTGTGCCGCGTGATCGCACTCTGACGATCGCGAAGAGAGCGACGAGCCTCCAGCGAAAACTGTGTGCGAAGGAAAACGCGGATTCTGTTCCAGATTTCGTTCTTCCAGTCGTGAAACTTTTCCAGCCAGGTACGTTCATCTATGTGTTCCGCAGCAAGCAGCCCTGCTTCGGGTCCGAACGAATGGAGTTCGCGAAGATTTTCCATGAACTTCACAGGCTCGTCTACGCGATAAACGCGAAACTCCAGTGCATCGACGTTATGCGTATAGAGATGGAAAGTCGGCTGTTCGCCTGGGGCGAACGACTTGCTTGTGCTCAGATTGAAGGAGACTGAATGGCCCTGCGCAAAGACCATACTGCTGAGTCCAATCAGAATTGCCAGCAGCACAAAGGAGCGTGATGCGACGAGGCGTACTCTCATCGAAGGTCCTCACGAAGAATGTTCCAGCGATACACGCCGAGAAAATTTGAGTTCTGCGCAATTGGTCGCCAGCGGCTATCCGGATGATGCAGCAGGTCAGCCAGCGCAACGCGTCGCACCTCGCCGGCACCAGATGTTGTAGGGCCGGTATGGTAGACAGCCCATTCACGCGATTGTCCAGTAAGAATCATGGAGTGAAAAGGCGAATGCTGCTCCAACTGCTGGTAGAACAGCAGGTCGCCCGTGCGCGCAGCTTCGATATTCCGACTGATCAAAAATGTATTCAGACGCCACAGGGCACGCGCATCGGCGAATTGCGCAAAGCCTCCACCGGCTGCATCCGTTGCCTGGTAAGTTCCTGCGCGCACCCGGAACAGGCTGGCGCCAAGCGGCGTGAATGGATAGCTGTACTGCGTCACTGATGGGAGGGGCGGCAATGTTTCAAATGGCACCGTCGCCTGCCATGCTTCATCATGTGCATGGAGCGCGCCACGATAACACCAGCGGAGGAGCGCGGCACAATCATCAATTTCTTTCGGCACATGCTGCGGGGGGAGGTTTGCAGCTGCATCTGCCAATGCCGTAAACCAAGCGCGAAAGGCGGCCTGGTCCTGGGAGGAATGCAGGCGCAGAAAATTGGGCGTGCCGTCCGCGAAACGATCGGTTGCATTTGTCACGAAGTGAATCGTCACCGCAGCTTGGCGACCGCGATAGCGCAGAAGCAGTTGACGCGTCCCGGCATTCACAGGCGCAACGACGGACAGCTTTGCAGTTCCATTCGGCTCGTTGTGTACCGTCCAGGCGATACCCGATGCGTCCAGCCGATTGGGCGCGAGCGGCCTCCCTCCCGACAGCTCCAATTCGGTCACGGGATGCAACTCCCCATCCGCAGGCAGCGCCAACTCGCGCGGGGAGGCAACCAATTGAGGTTCGGTCCTATGCCGAATCCCAAGCACAAGGAGCGCAACAAGAGCCATCGGAATTGCGAGAAGTGTTCGCTTCACCCGGCAAGTCTAAGCCGGGAGGTGGAAATTGCCATGACCGTATTGAGGTACGTTGCGTCTTCCTTATCGGACTGAACCTATATAGGCACGCTGGAGCATCCCAACTCCGCTCCCGGGTCGTTCTGTGCAGGTGCGGCTGTATGCTAAATTCTAGGTTTCAGATGAAGAGAATTCGTTGCGGGGACATGGGGCTCAAGCTGCTGCTGGTCGCGTCGTTTCTGATCCTCTGCACGTCAGCTTCCTTTTCGCAGACGGTTGTATCTCAAAGTCATACGCCAGGTCTTCGGGCGAGAGTGATCGTCTTTGTGCATGGTCTGCATGGGAGCCGCGAATCGTGGCGCGCATCCAACGGAGCCTACTGGCCGGACATGCTCAGAACAGACCCACGATTTTCCTACTCCGATGTTGATGTCGCCGAGTATCCCACTCCTGCGTCGCACGGAAAAATGTCCAGTGCGCAACTGTCTGACATCCTTTGGACCAGGCTCAACCAGGACCATGTGTGGGACCACCGCGAGGTGGTCTTCATCGCGCACAGCCTGGGCGGCATCCTGGTCGAAGAGATGCTTTTGCGGCATCCATCGGACGCTGCGCGCGTCAGGTTCATCGTGTCCTATGGGACGCCGCATGAAGGCTCCTCGATTGCACGGATGGCTTCTATCTATGACAAAGATCCGCTGCTGAACGATCTCAGCGATGCAAGCGATAATTCCCTGCTCACGCAGCTCGAAAACAGCTGGCGGGGGAATGATTCAGTGAACGGCATTCATCGCTTCTGTGCCTTTGAATCCGAAGATACTATTCCGGACAACGGTTTCGGCCGCTATCTCAAGGCGCATGCGCGCGTGGTGAGCTATTTCAGCGCGACTTATGGATGCGATGTAACCACGCCGCCCCAGGAGATACGCGCCGACCATCTGCACATGGTTCGGCCACTCGACCGCTCGGCCAGCGCTTATGACTTTTTCTATCGAGTCTACCGTGACAATCCAATCCTTGCACCACAGGTGGTGACAAGGGAGAATGTAATCACCGGCCTGGCTGCGGGCTGTGATCAAAGTACCGGCAACACTGATCTTCAGGTACCGATTGCTCTCGACAGTGCGCTCCATGAGCGGGTGTTAAGTGCAACGGCTTCGCTGATCGATGCTGCCGATTTGCATGATGTAAATCCTAACCCGCCGGCTGTAACGAAAATTGACCCGGGCGGAGTAGCGCATGTCCATTATGGGTTCAGCGGACCAGGAAAAAAGCTTTTTGTCTGTCTCGGCAACGCTCGCGCTTCATTAAAAGTTCAATTCTCCATCGAGCAGCAAGTACCGTTGCGCGAGCCCCAGCACTAGAGAGACTTCGCTTTCCGACACAAGAATTCGCAATGATGCAGCTTGCTGTGCGACTTTCCCCTTGGAACAATGATCTTCATGCCTTTGCCTCTCGGTCGAGCAGTGCGCGCTTACGTTCCACACCCCACCGATAACCGGAAAGTTCACCATCAGTTCTGATCACGCGGTGGCACGGAATCGCTAACGCAATCGTGTTCGCGCCGCACGCCTGTGCCACCGCCCGGACGGCCTTCGGCATGCCGATGACCTTCGCAATCTCGGTGTAGCTCGCCGTTGAGCCAACCGGGATCTGCTGCAGCGCTTTCCATACGCGCTGCTGAAACACTGTGCCACGGATATCGAGCGGCAGATCGATGAGGTTCGCGGGCGTTTCAACAAGTCCGACTACTTTTGCTACGAGGTCTTCGAACCCTCGATCGTTGCCGATGATTTCAGCCTTCGGAAACTGGTCCTGCAAATCGCGGGCCAGTTGCTGCGGGTCGCCACCGATCAGTATGGCGCAAACGCCTCGTCCGCTCTTCGCCACGAGAATCGAACCAAGCGAGCATTCTCCGATCGCGAAGTGAATGGTTGTATTTGCACCGCCGTTGCGGAAATTTGTAGGTGTCATGCCAAGCACATCATCTGTTCGCTCGTAGAAGCGACTGTTGGAATTGAAGCCCGCCTCGTAGATTGCATCCGTCACTGACTGCGTCTGACTCAGCGTTTTCCGAATTCGTCGCGAGCGGTGCGCCGCAGCATAACCACTCGGGGTGAGACCTGTCGCAGCCTTGAATGTCCGCTGAAGATGCGAAACGCTCACACCTGAAAATTTCGCGAGCTTCGCGAGCGAAGGGCGGCCTTCTGACTGCTCAATCGCCCTGCAGAGCTTTGCGATCATGGCAGTGCTCACCTCAGAGGGCTCCGGACCGTCCGGCTTGCAGCGTTTACACGCCCGGAAGCCAGCTCTTCGAGCGTCTTCAATCGTCTTGTGGAACTGGATGTTTTCGGGTCGAGCAACACGAGCGCCACAGGAGGGCCGGCAATACACGCCTGTTGTCCTGACTGAATACCAGAAAGTTCCGTCGGCGTGGTGGTCGCGGTCTAAGATAGCCCTCCAGCGCGGGTCGTTCATCGTCGCTTCTGCCACCTTCGCCCACCTGATCGTGCTGCTCATACGTATCTCCTCGTCCTGCTCTCGACTCCTCTCAACATATCCAGGTCACGCGGCCGTGACACTCCGATTACTGCTTTCGAATTCTGCGCTTCGCAGGCAACATCGTCACGCTTCATCTGTGAGTGGTGGCGATCCCTTGCGGTGGCTGCGTGGTGATATATTCCTGCTTGATAGCGTTCTCACAGATGCGACGGGTGAGCGCTTGCCGAAAAGCACGCATCGTCCAAATGGTCCATGCATGACTCACATTCCAAGGATACTTATGATGTCCGGCCGCTGTCTGCTCCAGTCCGTATTGATTGTCGCGCTTGCCTCAACCAGTGTTGTCCCGGCTGCCAGTCCACAGGCACGATGGTCAGAACAGAAGGCAAATGACTGGTATGCAAAACAGCCGTGGCTGGTCGGGGCGAACTTCATTCCATCGAATGCGATTAACGAACTAGAGATGTTCCAGGCTGAAACTTTCGATCCGGCCCTGAATGACAAAGAGCTCGGCATGGCAGAAAGCATAGGGATGAACACCGTCCGCGTGTTTCTGCAGGACCAGCTCTGGCAGCAGGATCCGAAGGCATTTACGAAACGCCTCGACACATTTCTTGATATCGCCGCCAGGCATCACATAAAACCACTGCTGGTCCTTTTCGATTCCTGCTGGGAGACGAATCCGCATCTAGGGCCGCAACATCCACCCATCCCCGGCATCCATAATTCCGGATGGGTGCAAAGCCCGGGGAAGGAGCGGCTTCTGGACCGCTCTGTGCAACCGCAGCTCGAGGCATATGTAAAGGGAGTGGTCGGAGCCTTTGCGAAGGATGACCGAATTCTCGGCTGGGACGTCTGGAATGAGCCCGACAATAAGGGCGGAGATGTCGAAGCTGATCTTCCGGCAAAAGTAAAACGAGTCAACGAACTGTTACCGCTGGTCTTTACATGGGCGCGCTCTGCGCAACCCTCGCAGCCGCTGACCAGCGGAGTATGGACAGGCAACTGGGATGATCCTGCAAAGGAGAGTGAGACGACGCGCATCCAACTGCGCGAATCGGACGTCATCAGCTTCCACAACTATGGCTGGCCCGAAGATTTTGAAGACCGCATCAAGAGTCTCCAGCCACTTCGCCGCCCCATTATCTGCACTGAGTACATGGCGCGCGGCGCAGGTTCGACGTTTGACGGCTCACTTCCAATTGCAAAGCAGTACCATGTCGGCGCCATCAACTGGGGACTCGTCGCCGGCAAAACGCAGACCTATCTGCCGTGGGATTCATGGAAGCGTCCTTATGTCGAAGTACAGCCAACTGTATGGTTTCATGAAGTGTTCAGGCAGGATGACACGCCCTATCGGCAGCACGAAGTCGACCTGATCCGACAGTTAACGGGCCGTGGAAACGCTTACGCTGCGCCTAGGAATGGAGCGTCCGAGTAGGATGATTTACGGTGTCGATCGCCCGGACTATGGATTTCTCTCAGGCTCGACTGTCTGCTTCGTGATTTCATCGCTCGCAGCAACCGGCAGTTTCGCGCGCTGGTCGATTGATGCCTGGTGCAGCTTCTGAAAATGCGCAAGCGCGTCCTTCTGTTCGTCCGAATGGCCCAGCGATCTCTCGACCTGTGAAAGCCTGTACCACGCTACTTCATCGTCAGCACGAAGCTGGATCGCGGCGTGTAGTTGTTCCGCGGCCGGGCCGGGTTTGTTCTCCGCGATCAGTACCCCGGCAAGGCCGACGCGCGCTTCTTCAAAGTCAGGAAACTGTGCCAGAGACTGCTGGAAGTATTGCTCGGCCTGCGCGTAATCGCCAGCCTGCCTGCGCATCTCGGCAATCTCATAAGCAGCATTGCCATTGCCCGGATCGGTCAGCAGTTCCTGTTCAAACTGCTTCTGCGCATCTGCAAGGTTCGCGGCGTTTCCTGTATGGTGGTACTCCGCCAGCAGCGTCCGGCCCATGCGGTAGTGGACGCCGCGTCGATGCGGATCAAGAGTCAGTGCAGCCTGATATTCGCTGAGCGCTTCGAGCGCAGAGCCCTGGCTTTCGGAGGCTTCGGCAGCTGCCAGGTGCCTCCACACAGAGTTGGGCGCGTCCTGCGCCAGCTTGCTGATCGTCAGATACGCATAGTTGCCATAAACTTTGCCGGTGTTATAAAGAATTTCCGGATCATTCGGAAAGTCATGATCGAGCTTCAGCGCCGTCTCCACCGCCTTCGCGTTTTCATTTAACCCGGTGTACGTACGCATCAGCTGCAGCCCGCACATGCGCTTGACTTCCCGATCGGTTGACTGCGCGAATGCTGTCTGCAGGCCGGGCAGAGCGTCCTGGTAGCGGCCCAGCTCGGCGAGTGAAATGGCGAGCAGGGAATGCAGCCTGGTAAGACCTGGCTTTAATCTCAATGCCAGGTGAATTTCGTCGACGGCCTGGTTGAAGCGTTTCTCCTCGAAGTAAATTGCTGCCAGCGAGGCATGAACTTCGGCGATACGCGGGCTCAATTTTTCGAGAGCTGCAAAATTCTGTTCCGCAACGTCGTACTGTCCCGAAGCAAGCGCCCGCTGGCCGTCCTCTGCGTAGCGCTGTACTGCAGCATCTTCAGACGATTGGCCGTACAAATCGCTGTGAAGAAGCGCCAGGGACAGAATCGAAAATTGAATTGAAACACGCAGGAGCTCCATGGGAGCCAGTCTATCCTTCGCGCACAAAATTCCGCCACGCCCAGGGGCGTGGCGGATGGAGTAAGGAATGCAGATGAGCGTTAGAAGATAATCTTTCCGCTGAATTGCAGAATACGTGCGGGTGAAGAAGCAGTGACTTGTCCGAACAGGGCATCACCCACTCCATTGTCAATCGATGAGCCACCGCCGGAACCACCGGTCGCGAGTCCACCGACGTTTACGTCGTACTGGTGATGATTGAAGGTGTTGAAGCTATCGAACTTGAACTGAAACTTAGCACGCTCCGTGATGTCAAAAAACTTGCTTGCGCCCATGTCCCAATTATTGATACCCGGCTGCCGCAAAATGCCACGACCGGTATTTCCGTAGACACCGATCGCAGGATTGCTGTAGCAGTCCGAATTCAACCTTTGAAACTTTTTGGTAAGGTTGCCGTGAATGTTGCACCCGGAGACATAATCGGCGCGCTGGTTCTGTGTGAATAACAGCCCGTTTGTATCCGTTGCGCCGATCGCGAAGGGGAAACCAGTCTGGAAGGTTGTAATGCCTACCAGCTGCCATCCGCCTACCGCTATATCTTCTGCACGGTTTACGCCCCCAAGGAACTTCTTACCGCGGCCGATTGGCAGTTGATACACGTAGCTGGAAACGAAGCGATGGTTCACGCTGAAGTCAGAAGGCCCGTAGTCCCTTTGGGGGTTATGGTTATCTTCAAAGCCTTGGTAGCCGCTTCCGGTTGCACCTACACCGGCAGCTGCCGACTTGTCATCGAGGCTCTTGGCATAGGTGTAGATACCGGTAATCGCCAGGTCAGCAGCGCGATGCTCGAACTTAACGTTCATCGCGTTGTAGTTGGAATAACCCGAGAAATCGCTGTCGATAAAGAAGCCCGTAAAGTTCTTGTAGGGCAACCTCGTTGACGTTGGGCAGAAGTTCGCCGCGTACTCAGGATCTGTACTGCTGTGGGTCTGACAGTAGGCCAGATTCGCGGTCGGGATCCCATAAGGCTGAGCGATATTACGCCTGTCCAGAAGATGAGTGCCGTTGGTCCCGATGTAGTTGACCTCGAGCGTCGTGTTCTTAGCCAGTTCGCGCTCCACCGAGAATGTCCGTGACTGGATGTAAGGGTTGCGCGGATTCTCAGATTCGATCACCGCAATAAACGAAAGTGTGGAAGCTGGGAACGGACCAAGGCTTCCGTAGCTCGGGAAAAGGTTATTTGTAAACTTCGTCACAGTTGCATTCGTAGTCGGGCTCAAGCTGTTACGAATGCTGTACGGATAGATGTCGCCCGAGTCGTCGATTTCACGCCCTTCGAACGAATCGAAGAAGATACCGTATCCGCCCCGAACTACAGTCTTATCATCTACGCGATAGGCGAACCCAAGTCGAGGCGCGAACGGTGTCTTGGATCCAGGATGCGGCACCTTGCCGCAGTAGCGCAGAATCGGACCGCTAGTGGAATCGCCGCCCGGCGCTACGCCGTTCGTCGACAGAGTCTGGTCCGCATAGCAAAGACCGCCATTCGCATTCTGCGTGTCGAGCCAGAAAAAGTGGTTCTGTTTTTCGTAGGCAGCTGCGCGGAAATCCCAGCGCAGGCCTACGTTCAAAGTTAGCTTCGGAGTCGCCTTGAAGTCGTCCTGCACATAGGGCGCGAGGTAACTGAAGATATGCGTTTGCGGGTTGCCGGCCGTGTTCGTGGGACTCAGTGGGCCAGGCACAAAACCCGACGCGCCCGAGTAATAGCCAAGCAGAAGATCGCCGACAGCGTTTGCGGTTCCGCAGAAACTAAAGGTCTTGCCGGGGTTTGCGGAATCGGCTACAGGAGCATTCGGGCAATTGGTGGCATTGGTAAGAACGTTCGCAGAACCAAAGCTGAAGTCGCCGTAGAAGTCATCGTCCAGGTTGCGGATCAACTGCCAGCGGCGATAATCAACACCCATCTGCAATGTATGCCGGCCGTGGATCGTCGAGAATGAGTCAGCAAATTCCCACGAAGGATTGTCTGACCCGGTGTAAGCATTACCCGGACCACCTGTGCCCGAGTAAGTCGACAAGCCCAGCGTCGACCAGGACTGCTGCAGCGGCGAGAACTTCTGGAAGACGCCCGTCTCACCGAGCATGGCCACAGCCTCGGCCGGAGGAGCAGGCGCACCCTGCGGCGCCATCGAATCAAGGTAGCCGAAGCGGAAGTTGTTCACGCTTGATTTGCCGAGACTGATGGTGTGCGAAATAGCCCAGTTTTTCTGCGTCTCGTACTGTGTCAGGATGCCGTACACGATTGATGCTGAATCCAGTGCGCTGTTCTGATACTTGGAATAAGTGTAGCGACCAAAAACCTGGCCAAGCCTTTTTGGCAAAGCCTGGTCCACGCGATAGGTCTGCTGGTTAGTGGTCAGCGGCAGTCCTACGTTGTGGATGTAGTTCGTCACGCCTTCCGGCTGGTTGGGAATCGTTGGCGTCTCGAAGTAGCCATACTTGATCACCGTATTCGCAAAGCGGGAAGTAAATAGGTTCGCCGGGATTTTGTTCCCCGGATACGACAGGCCCGTAAGAGGGTTGAGCGGCATGCAATTCTTGCCTACACTCAACAGGATGGTGCAATCGGCTGATCCATATTGCGGCAACGGTCCGCCGGGAAGAGTGACATTGCCATTCTTGAAGGATTGATACGTCTCATTCGAAAAGTCGCCTGTCAACACTGCAGGGTTCGGCAAAGTCGCAGTCTCGCGGGCGCCGTTGTTGATACGCCATCCTTCGTAATTTGCCATGAAAAATGTCTTATCGCGACCATCGTAGAGTTTCGGAATGTAAACCGGACCATCAACAACAAACCCGAACTGGTTCTGCCGCAGTACTGGGTTCGCAGTGTTGGTGCCTGCGCTGTAATCGTTTGCGTTCGGGAACGGCTTCGCGTCGAATGCGTCATTACGTAGCGTTTCAAACAAAGCACCATGCAGTTTGTTCGTTCCGCTCTTGCTGATGAGGTTGACCTGGCTTGCACCAAATCCATACTCGGCAGAGTAAGTGCCGCTCTCCACTTTAAATTCCTGAATCGCATCCTGCGACAGAATGACGGCGGGCGTCACGAGTGCCTGGTCGGTATTGACTAATCCATCCAGCGTGAAGTTATTGCCTTCCGGACGGCCGCCGTTAATGCTGACCGCGTTGCCGACCCCCTGGCGCATGGTGCCCTGCTCGCCACCGACGGTGACCGCGCCTGCGCCCAGCGTCAGCAACTGCATGAAGTTACGACCGTTGAGCGGTAGTTCCTTTACCTGCGCTTCACTTACAAGCTGCGAGAGGGCGGAGCTATCCGTGTCCAGTGTTACGGCCTGTGCTGTAACCATCGTTTCTGTATTGACGGCACCGAGCTTGAGGCTGACGTTGACGCGAACCTGCTGATCGACCGCGAGGACGAACTGGTCCGTCTGTGCCTTGGAGAAGCCTGGTGCCTGTACTGTCAACGAATAGCTTCCCGGGTTAAGGGATGGCGCGTTGTAATCGCCGGCAGACGTTGTGGTCGTCTTGTAAGCCTGGCCGGTGCCGACATTCGTGACGACGACCTGGGCGTTTTGAACGATGGCGCCTGAACTATCCGTGACCGTGCCCAGGATGGTTCCGGTGGCGCCGCCCTGCGCGAATAACCGGCCCACACTCAGCATCAGCAGAAAACCTAAGAAACACAGCCGCTTCAAATTCATCGAAACCCTCCAAAAGTGTTAGCCCGTGTACATCTGATTTCTTCGCAGGGAGTTACTTTTCTCTAACTCTTCCAGACCGATAAGCGTCATTTCGACATCCCGGTTGGGAGCTTTTCTGTCTACGAGAAACCATTTCCCTATTGCAGGCGGGAAGGTAGCGGGTGCCAGCAAACACTGTCAAGGAAAAATTTGGATGGGGTACTTACTGGTGCATAAATGCACATGTTTGCTCTGAATCCGGAGCGTGCTTACTGTCCTGACAGCGTTGATTCGAAGGCTATGTCTGCCGCCCGGCCAAACTGCTCGTTCCACTGGCAAGAAAGGAAAGTCTGCCTGCCTACCAGCAGATGTCGACCCAGCAGCACAAAGGGGAAGGTCCGCCGGCTAGGCACGGTTAAGTGGTTTGGTAGGGAGGCATGCTGATTGCGGAAAGCGGAGAGGCTCAGTGGCACGTTCCTGCTGCGGCCGGATGGGCAATCGACGCAATCAGCTCGCCGTGCATGTTGCAGCAGGACGCCGAAGTCAGGGCAGGTAAAACACTTCCTGCATAAATGGAAAACGTTCGCCTGGCTGCGTCGGTTGCGTCTCCAGGAAGTATTCGCCCATCGCTGCCTGCCAGCGTTCATTCACCGGATCGTTCTCGATCTTTAGCCAGGTCGCCTCGAAGTCTTCGACATGCATATAAAGAAAGAGCAGCTCATCCCGGCGGAAGATCGAGTACTCCGCCACGCCTGCGCACTTGAGTAACGCAAGCATCTCGGGCCACACTGCGGCGTGCGCCTTGTCGTATGCCGTACCCGTACCAGGTTTCAAACGCAACAGAAATGCGATTCGCTTCAATGATTTCTCTCCATGGGTGACGCAGCCCTGGACGATTGAATCTGCTCCAGGGTAACTTTGCCGAGTATGCCCGAAGGCTCGGAGCGCAGGTTGTCCATATCCTGCGGAGTAAAAAGCGTTCCATACCGCGCGTAGAGCAGGCGATACTTCGGCAGCGACTCGCCTGCCAGTTCATTGATGGCCGTATTGGCAACGACGATGCGCAATTGATTCGCGCCCGCATGCAGATGCCGCGAGATATCCAGACGGTACGGGGGTTGCCAGACCGCTCCCGCCAGGTGCCCGTTCACATAGACCTGTGCCGTTTCGCGCACCGGGCTGTCCAGGTAGGCCCGCATACTGAATCGGCCCAGCGGATCAGGCGGAGGGACTGGCGTGCCTCTTCCGAAATCGATGAACGTCGTTAGGGCCGCCTTGATATCGTCAGCGGTCAGCTGAATAGTTTTTTCGTAAGTAGCCGTGCCCGAATAGTTTTTCAATTCAGCAATCTCTGTCCAGGATTGCAACTCTGGCATAAGCAAGACTTTCCCCGTGGGAAAACTGACACGCCAGTTGCGGGAAATGTCCGTGACAACCGGCGGAGACGACTGAGCCGGAAGAGGTGGCGGAGTCTGCTCGTCCGAAAATATAAAGATGCGCGACTCATATGGATGCAAGTCGATAGGTACTCTCTGCGCATCGACCAGTCCCTGCACAACACCCGACGAGGGATCGAACTCTTCGGCGTTTTTTTCGTCCGCTCGAAAATGGGCAACGGTCTGCTGCTGCAGATTGCTTGTGTTCGCAACAAAATACAGGTCAGCATGAGGAAGTTTCCTGTGGGTGAAGCCGATCTGCGGCCGGGCCGGCATCAGCTGGAAATCCGGCTTGAGTGCATGCGCCAGCGTGGCGCCTAATTCATTCTCGTCTCTAATAAAATGAACATTCGCCAGATGCGCTTCAAACAGCGCGCGCGATAGATCCTGAATGCTCTTCGTCTGCTGCTCAGCCTGGACCAGTCCTGGCGCTGTCGACGGAAGGCTCTTTGTGGCAACCACAATGCCGCCGTGCTTCGCAAATTCAAAGATGCGTTGATAGGTGGTAAGGGGAAGGCGATCGACTCCTGGAAGCACTAATACCTTGTACGGAATACCCAGAGTGTCGATCGCATCCGCATCGATGAAATCGAGATTGAACCCAGCATCAAGAATCTGCGGAATGATGGGTCGGTCGAGGAACTTCTCCATCGACTCATCGATGGAAACATTGGAGCCTGTCTCGTCAAAACCGCCAGCGCTTGTCGCGCTTTTCTTTTGGCTGATCCGTGCTGTGAATGATGCCCATATATCGTCGTTCGGAAGCAACAGCGCTACATCATTCGCTGGTTTGCCCTGCCGCAGCGCATAGCTGACGCGCTGAAGATATTTCGTGAGCTCGGGCATGACCGGGAACCACGGATTGTGATCATTCAACGCAGCCGCCGCATACATGCGCCACCCTGGCTCCGCTTCGCCCGGCGGCGAATAAGGCCACCCATGCCCGACCAGCTGATTGATTCCCTGCAGAAAATGCAGATTCGCTTCGGCTTTCATATCCAAAGGGGTAGCTTGAAATGCGGGCGAATGAAGCCACGTCCATGTTTCTGAAGAGATGACTTTGTGGCCGAACAGGTGCCCTGCAGACGCGGCCCATCGCGTATCGGAAAATTGGCGCCACATGTTAATGGTGGCTTTGCCTTCGCCTTCCGGAAGATCTGCAAATCGGTTGCTCGATAAAGTGACCGGCGGAAATCCATAGGTCTGCGAACGAAGCAGTGTGTGGTGTTGTGCAGCCCAGGTTTTTATAGGCTCAAGAAAGTTCTCGTTCGCAAGTTCTGTAAGTGTAAGTCCCCAGTCATGCCGGATTGCTGACGTCGCGGGACCTATATCGCCGATCAATGCGGGAAGGTATGGCGTTATATCGTATCCACGGCGGCGACGAAACTCAACGAGGAGTCCAGGGGTCCAATCCGACCCGTATACTTCAAGACTGTCACTGAAGACCGCGTAGGGAGGTCTGGTGCCGAAAGCTTCGAGCATGCGAGAATCGACTTTTAAAAGCTGGCTCTCCGTAGCTCGCTTGTCGTAATGATCGAGTACGAACCCGGCTGCGCCTACGGCAGGGCGCTTCACCATCATGCCGGTGCGGCTGCTGATAAAGAAAATCACTGTCTGCGTTTTCAAGCTCGTCGGCTGCAGGACGAAGTGGCCTTCCGGATCACGATGCATCACCTGTGCCGCACGCAGGTCGCCTGATAAAGCACCTGGCGTCACGAAGGCCTCAATCAGCTGCTCACCCGCTTCCAGCGAAGGAGGCTTAACAGCAACTGCATCTGCTGGAACAGGCACGATTTCAACACGCAGCTCACCTGCTGCTTCGGTGACTGGGATATGCGGGCCACCCAGAGGCCAGCCGCTACCGAGCGTAAGGTCAACGCGCAAACCCAATGCGCGTGCCTCTGTCGCAGCATAGCGAAGGTCATCGATGTATTCACTCGAGAGATACGGCACATTGTGAAAGCCGGTGGCCGGATCATCGAGCGCCTGCGGATACAGCGTCGCGATCTCCACGCCGCCGACGCCGGCGGCCTTCATCTCTTCAAGCTCTCGTTTCAGTTCGGATTTGGCCACAGCAGGCCCAAACCACCACCAGCGCATCATGATCCTGCTGTCTTCTGGTGGAGATTTGAGAGAAGCATTCAGCTTCGCGATTTCGGTTTGTGCCTCCACGCCGACTAAGACAGTGGCGGACAGCAAAAGCAGCACGAACAGGCGAGCAGCGTGGGAAACTGCGCGGCCATTAGCGTTGAGAGCTTGGCCGAATCCGCTCATAAACACCGTGCGCACTTACTCAATATCTGCGACGGCAACTGCGAACGGAGCCAGCGTGATTGTGGGACCGGTGGCCTCGACAGCGCGCGCCGCGCTTTCTCCGCTGGCCTCATCGACAACTGCCATGGAATGAACTTTCACGCTTGCGGGTAGCTTGACTTCAAGCGACTTGTCACGCTTGTTCAACAACAGCAGTTTTTTGCCTGCGTGCGTCACGAAACCCTGCACCTGAATATCACTGCTAGGCGTGATGGACGTATCGACCAGCTTGTCACCCGGGCCAAAGCTTTCTTTGATAAGCTTCAACACCCAATAGCGCGCGTTGGGTTTTCCATTCGTCCAGTTCATCATCGAGACACTCGGGAACTGCGAAGGATATCCGACCAGCTGCGACTCTCCGATCACATCAATCCCCTGCTTCGCCAATGCGATGTAAAGATAGGCGTACAGTGACCCTGCTGCATTCCAATACAGCTTGGGAATCCGATTCGGCATTGCCTTGGACGCTGCAATTTCTTCTCCATCTGTCGGCAGAATGACACCGAGCTCATCCGTATCTGTCCTGGTGTTCGGCGACAATCTCTTCTTGATGCTTTCGATATAGCGAGTGACTGCAATGAAACGATCGGCTTGGTCGAAGAAAGTGTATTGCCAGTTCGAGATATCTTCTGAAGCCGCCGGGGCAGCATAAAAGTGGTAGGAAATATAGTCAATCGGTATGCCTGGCTTGTGATTCGCAGGATTCAGGAAATATTCAAACATGCGAGGATCAGTAGCAGGGTCAGCCAGGGCAAGTCCCATGAACTTGGTTTCGGGACTGACCTTATGAATGGCTTCGACGATCGCGTCATACCGCTTCGTGTAGTCTTCCGGCGTCGTCTTATGTTCAAAGTCCACTTCGTTGAGGACTTCCCAGATAGGAAACTTGTAGTGATATCCAGAGGTATGCTCTTGGCCGTTTTCGTCCTTGAAGCCACCCTTCGTATACCAGCTCACGAGCCGTCCGAAGTAATCGCCTACTTCCCTGGCTGAGGGGTCTTTCAGTTCACTGCCCTGTGTGTAATTCCAGAACACCTGCAGAGGGTCAGCAGGATATTCAACGGGCTTGTCGGTCTTGAACATCCATGCAGGAATCGTACTGAAATTCATCACAGTTGAATGACCGGCAGTGGCATTCAAGAAGTCGAGAGTGACAGGATCAATCTTCGAGAAATCCCACGACGTCTTCTCTTTTGTTGGCGCATCCAGTTCTGCGACAGCCAGCTTCGGATACGGTTCCCACGGTACATAGCGAACATAATCAGCGCCAAGATCCTTCAACGCAGTAAACGACCCATCATGTATCGGCGCACCACGCAGCAGCATCGGGTTAACGACAACTTGCAACGTCGGCGTCGATTTCGAAACGAATGTGGTCTTATTCCAGTCCACGGTAACGTCGTTCGGTTTATGCTCCTGCTGCGCAAGGGCTGCTGTTCCTGACACGACCAGCAACGCGCAGCATAAGGCGCCGACACTTCTTACTGAAACCGACTGGGTTGCTTCCTGCCGCTTTATCAATCTCATCTCGTCTCCGTGCTTGCCTTAAATGGTCGCGCTGGCAACCGGTGCAGCACCCGGGACGTTCAAGGATGCAGACATTTGAAATTATTTCTCAATTGGTTTGCCAACCGCAGCAGACTATAGCACGGCGCACGGAACGCAGGCCACCGCTCAATCTCAAACCAACGGACCAGTACCCGGGTCGGTCGAGACTACCCGCTCGTCGTGATCCCCGCACAACTAGGCGCCGATAAACGCCGAGGCACCTTCCGCGCCACTCCAGTCATACACTCGCTCATTTGCGTCCGCCGCGCGACGCCAGCGGGTCGGCGCACTGGTCTCCATCCAGTCGACGGGCTTCGCCGCAAGTCCGCCACCGGCAGAAATCTGAAAGGCTTCGCGGATGGCTGCCTGCTGCTCCTGTCCACGTGACGGCGGCCCCGGCGCGATGATCGTCGAGGTGCCACTGCGTGCGAGCATGTCCATCCACTGCCGATTGAGCTCCCATGGAATGGCATCGGTGATGCCGATGAGATCTGCGTCCAGGCAGAAAAAAGTGCCATGCTGCGGCAATCGAAACGCGGCCGTGTTGATGCCCATCCGTCGCGTGCGCTCCCATTGGCGGCCGCTGGTGTCATCGCCAGTGCGCTGCATATCGAACACTCCCTGGCCCAGGTGTCCAATCGTATTGCAGCCATCAAGCAACACGCGTTCCCCGGCTGTCTCACGAATGAGCGCATACAGGACGGCAATCACTTCTGCATTCGTGCGACTGCGGTCATGCAGCGACCAGCCGGGCAGCGTCGGCTGCGGTCCCATCTCAAATCCCCATTGCCCGAGCAGGTCGTACGTGCTGAAGTCATGCTTCACCATGTCGTAACCCCAACCCACGGCCTGGCGCACCTTTTCACGAATTTTTTCCAGCGCTTCCGGCACAGTCGGATCATAGGCAGGCTCGTCTGCTCGCTCTTTCCTCTGACCAAAACGCAGGTCGGAAATCAGGAGTCCGGCAGCAGTGGATCTGGGCGCTTCGAGCGGTCGTATCCACAGGCCGGGGCGAACCGCCCGCTCCCGGATACCGGCCGCCAGCTTGCCCATATCCGGCCACGCCGTGGTGCCATTTTCCCACCCGCCATCGACAACCGAGAACGGACGCACTGCTCCCGACGGCGCGAGCGTTGCAATAAATTCCGTGTCCCGCAGAATGGTTTCAGCAGTGCTGCTGCCATAGCTGTAGTTCCAGTCATTGGCGCCGTAAATCGGCTGCAGCGGACGCGATGTATGCGCACACATCGCCTTACACAGCTCCGTGACCGCCGCCATAGATTCCTCGCCGGCAACTCCACGCCGCGCCACAATAGTTGCCATGCTCAGCTTTCGTTGACCGAGCCTTACGCCCTGGCCTCCATTGCAGACGTTGAGCCACAGCGACACGCCCTGCTCATCTACCTGCCAGAAGCACAAGGCGCGCACGTCTGTCTTCACGCCATATGCATGACATTCGTCACCGTCACTGGTAGCGAAATACCACGGCAAGACCCTCTCGGGGATTAAATTGCGCCAGCCCAGTTCGCCATAGCTGCGTTCCCAGGCGTCGCCGAGCACCAGCATCTTTGGGTCAACGCGGCCGTGCCATCGCAGGTGCACGACAGACATCTCTGTTGCAAGCGCGGACAGCGTGATCTGTAATGCGCTTTCCTTCAGCTTGCACTCGACCTGCGCTCGCGTGCTTACCCATTCCTCGCCGTGGCGTTCAAGCGCGATGCGGTCGCTGGGCAGCGTCTTTGTAAAGCTCGCATAGGCTGTGACCTGGTCCGGCGATCGCAGAATGTCGAGGAAAGACGAGGCGCGCGCGGTCCGTTGAGCACGGCTTGCCGCATTCTGTCTGGCAGTTGCCTGGGCTTCCAATGCCGGCGACGTCAATCCCAGTGACACACCGCCAAGCGCTGCGGCCCCTGTTACGAGTAGCGATCGCCGTGATACTGGCTCCGATGCTTCATCCCTGGTGGTCTTCATCTATGCTCCGTGGCCTTGAACAAGTCAGATTTAATGCCGATATTGCCTCTCGGTACCATCGCAATCGACGGCGGGAATAACGCTGAACTGTTGCGGATACCCTGTGCTGCCATTGGTTTATCGCAGGACGATTGTAGTAGCGTGGGCGCGCCGAGACTTGCATCAAACCATGAGCGTCTACACTGCAGCACTCTTGCCGATCAACGCAAGGTGCACGAGCCCGGGTGATCGCTTCGGCGGCCTTGGCAAAGAGGGTCCCATGTTCTCACGCATCAATTTCTTCTGCCTGCCTGCGCTTTTCTGTCTAGCGACCGCTTTCGCACAACAGCCATCGACTCCGCCGCGCATCCTCGATAATGCCATTCACCTGGATGTTGTCGTGACGCCTAAGTCCGGTCAGCCTGTTGCGGATCTGCATCAGCAGGACTTCACCGTACTCGACAACAATACGGCAAACCCCATCACTTCTTTCAAGGCGGTGACAGGAAGCAATTCGCCTGTCGAAGTCGTCATCGTCATTGACGCTGTTAACACTACCTATCAGAACATCGCGTATGAGCGGCAGCAGATTTCAAAATTTCTGCGTGACAATGGCGGGCGCCTGGCTTATCCGACGACACTCGCGGTCATTACCGACACAGCCAACAAGATGCAGCCGGCTTTTTCGACCGACGGCAATGCCCTCGACAAATCTCTGAGCGACTACACGATCGGCCTGCGCGAACTCCGCCGTTCTTCAGGGTTTTATGGAGCCAGCGAACGTCTCGATCTTTCGCTGAATGCCATTCGCCAGCTGACGGGGTATGAGGGTGCGCGGCCCGGCCGAAAAATTATTCTTTGGATTTCCCCCGGCTGGCCCATCCTGAGCGGGCCCGGCGTCGAGCTCCCGCAGAAGGAGCAACAGCAGATATTCAATAATATCGTTCAGCTGTCCACAGAAATGCGCAAGGCACGCATTACGCTTTACAGCCTTGACTCGCTGGGCGTGAGTGAGAACCTTCTGCGCGTCAACTACTACCAGGACTTTATCAAGGGCGTGAAGAAGGCGAACCAGACCTCTCTGGGCAATCTGAGCCTGCAGGTACTCGCCGTGCAGAGTGGCGGCCTGGCACTCAATTCCAGTGGACTCGCGATCATCATGCAGAAGTCTCTGGACGACTGCAAAGCGTTTTACGAAGTGACGATTCAGCCGCTGCCGGCTGAGACCAGGGACGAATATCACCAGTTGGAAGTGAAAGTCGCGAAACCCGGCCTGCTCGCCCGGACCCGCACCGGTTATTACGCCGAGCCTGCGGCGCCTCATCAGTAGACCAGCTCTGCCGGAAGGTCAGTGGGGAAAGAAGGCCCCACTGCTATCCTGCGGATATGTGGAACGGTCTGCTTGGCGGCGAAAACGCGCTTCTCATCACAGAAGAGTTGCTCGTCTTTGCAACTGTCGTAGGCTCAGTCGCAGCTTTGCCGGCATTCATTGAATTCGTCTCTGAGTTTCGCAAGCGCAAGGAGCGCATCAATCTCAGCCTGGAGGAAGAGCCGGTCAGTGCACTGCATCCGCGCCTCGCCGGCATGGACGCCCTGCTCGATTCCATTGCAGACCTGGTGGATCGCGCCCGGCATCCCGCAGCTTACCAGGATCTCAAAATCGGAAACGAAGTTCTCATTATCGGTCCCAATCAGAGCGGCAAAAAGAGCCTCGCACAATCCATCGCCAAGCTCGCCGGCATGGAACACATCATTACCGTCTACAACACGCGCGATTCAGACGCCCTTGCGAAAGCTAAAAGCATCGTGCGCGGCTACCGGCGGCAGAAAGTGATGCTGCTGCTGCCGCGCATTGACCTCGCTTATAAACACAGTGACCCGGAATTGCTGACCGAACTCGACGCACTTATCGAGAGCACCTCAGAACTGCAGAACGTACTGGTAGTTGCGACCGCGGTCTACTTCGAACCAGACAGCGACCTCGACAACACATTCGGCATCAAGATATCCCTTCCTGGGGCGAACGTCGTTCAGTCCGACCGTCTGGAAATCTCCGCGGATGTGCAGCGCGTTCTGTCAGAAGTGGCGCGCTTCTATCTCGACGATGCCTTCCGTCGCGGCTTCGCTTTGCAGGGAATGTCAGCCGACCAGTTCTGCGAACGTGTGCTCGACTGTGTCGCCAATCCGGCGGAGATCGAAGACGTTGTTGTCCTCTGCGAGACGACCGCTCTTTACCGCAAGCGAACGAATAAAGCTCCCGCATTGACCATCGATCAGACGATCCTTGAAACTGCCATTCACCGCGTGGTTGTCGGTTAGCCCTCGCTTATTAAGCCGGCGCTTTCCTGAGCCTTGAGTGCGTCACCCCGACAGCAGCGGAGCGGAAAGACATGCATGTCCCCACCCCAGCCACAACCCCGATTGTCCCATGTCTCGCTTTTGAGACATGGGGCACCCACCGTTACTGCGGAGGCTTCGCAGGCTGATTTGCAGGCGGCGGAGTCGTTGACTGAGCAGGCGGCGTCCCCTTGCCATCCCCGATATCCTGCCCCTCGAAGGTAATCTTCACCGTCGACCGGAAGCGCTTGTAATCCGTGTACTTCACGACATAGCGAATGCGCACGTCCTGCGCCATATAGCCGCTGCCGCCCGAAAAATGCAGCGTTGCATCCGACTTGGTATACACCGGGAACCAGTACTGACCATCCACCTGTTCGCGATACGTAGTGAACGGCGGCGATAAATCCTCGTGGCCTTTTCGCGTGTCATCGGGAACATTCTTACCATTGACCAGCACTACCTGCAGGTCCTGCTGATCCACCCAGATGCGCCCCTGCAGGTAGCGGCGGCCCTTTTCAATCTTCTTTGGCGCCACATCAAAGACATAAGTGTTCAACTCGTCCACCTTCTGCCGACCAACATAGGTGACGTTATAGGCGACGATGTCCTCGGCGGTAAGGACGAACGGCAGGCGATGTTCGATATCCGAAAAGTCCGCAGGCGACATGATGATGCGTTCCAGCGTATTCGCCGGCGCATATGTCACATGCTCCAGTTTGTGACCGTCGGCCGAATACGAAATGTCAGCGACTTCTTCGTAGCGGCCATCCGGCTTGCCGTCCTCGTTGAGCGTTTCTACGCGCACATTCCGCGTATATGAGTACTGATCGAGAGCCTTACGAAATTCACTTTCCTTCGCGGCAAACTTCTTGATGATCTGGTCCGGGGGAATGGACGGGGCGCTCGTATCGACCGGCCCAAACCCCTGGTCCGCCGTCTGGGTTACCGTGTAATTCACCTGGGCGACAGATGCCATAGGCATCATTCCCAGCCATGCCAGTCCAGCGAAAATAACAAGTTGCGCTCCAGAATTGAGATGACTTTTGCGAAATCCCGACACACCTGCTCCTTGATTGCATCTCTGGCGGGCCGCCTGCGGTCAGCGACCGGTCCGCGATGAAATACCTGCCCCTAAGTAGACGCTCTCTCGTCCCGAAAAGACACCCGCAAGGCTCGGACCTTTGATTTTGCGAGCCTCATCCAGTATGCAACCCAGTACACTGGGGCGTTACGTCGCACACGGAGACTTGTGGAAATGCCCCGCCAGCAGCGTTCAGTCCTTCAACATCTATCCGCAGCCTCCCCGACCGCCAAAGCATCCGCGCATGGCAGCTCGGCTTTCCTCTATAAATGGCTGGGTTGCGCTGCCTGCCTCGTGCTGTGGGGCATTTTTCCGCACACTGCGGCCGCGCAGGCGCCTGACCACCCCGCGCCCCGGCCTATGCAGTTTGCTGATCTGATGAAGATGCGTCGTCTGGGTGAATCCACGCTCTCGCCCAACGGCAAATGGGTGCTTTTCTCTGTGACCGATGCCGACCTCGAGCGCAATACCCGCACCTCTCACCTGTGGGTGATCCCGGCGGCTGGGGGGCAGGAGAAGCCGGTTACCGCCTCGAGTGCAGGCGAAAGTCGCGGCCGTTTTTCGCCTGACGGCAAACAGATTCTCTTCACCAGCAGCCGCGAAGGCTCGCCGCAGATTTATCTCGCTTCCTTTGATGACGCCAGTGGAAACGCAGGAGAAGCAAAGGCTCTTACCAGTCTCAGCACCGGCGCCGATGGTGCCCTCTGGTCGCCCGACGGCCAGAACATCCTGTTCCTGTCGAGTGTCTATCCCGACTGTTCATCCAACTCCGACCCTGCCGCCTGCAACAAGCAGCGGGACGACCAGCAGGAGAGTTCCAAGGTGAAGGCGCAGATTTTTACCCATCTGCTCGCCCGCCACTGGAATACCTTCACCGGCGACAAGCGCTCCCATCTTTTTCTGATCCCCGCGTCCGGCGGTACACCGCGTGATCTGAACGCCGGTGACCCGCGTGACATTCCACCCTTCTCGATCGGCGGCGCGGACGGCTATGCGTTCTCGCCGGACAGCAAGGAGATTGCCTTCGAGGAAAATCTCGATCCGGAACCGGCTATCAGCACCAACGCCGACATCTTCACGCTGCGGCTGGACGATCCGTCTGCAAAACCTGTAAAGGTGAGCACCAGTCCCGGCGGTGATTTCAGCCCAGCCTATTCGCCCGATGGGAAATACATTGCATGGCGTTCGCAGGAGCGCGCCGGATATGAGAGCGATCGATTCCGGCTCACGCTCTACGATCGACAGTCAAAGCAGATCAAGGAACCTTTGCCAAATTTCGATCGCTGGATCGATGAGTTCGCCTGGTCGGCAGACTCGCGGACGATCTATTTCGTCGCCGCCGATCGTGGAGAGGCGCCGGTGTTTGAGGTCAGTGAGCCGTTCGGCGACAAGTCCACGCAGAAGATAAATGAAAAAGTCTTGATCCCGGTCCGCCGTGTTACTGCGGAAGGCGAGTACAGCAACTTGCTTCCGTCGCCCTCGGGCCAATATCTAATCGCGGCCAAGATGAGCATCAACAGTCCCGGCAAGTTGGTCATGCTCGACACAAAGCTGATCGGGCACGAAATGATTACCGAAGGTTTCCCGAGGCAACTTCCGCTGCCGATCGCGCATGAACTAGCCGTTCCTGAAGTCCGACTTACCCACCTGAACGACGAAACCCTCGCCGAGTTCGACCTGCCCAAGATGGAGAAATTCTGGTTCCGCGGCGCCCTCAACACACGCGTGCAGGGCTTCCTCATCCGTCCACCGGGCTTCGATGCAACGAAGAAATATCCAGTCAAGTTTCTCATCCATGGCGGCCCGGAAGGCGCCTGGGGCAATAGCTGGAGCTATCGCTGGAATCCCGAACTCTTCGCCGCCGACGGCTATGTCGTCGTCATGGTCAATCCGCGTGGCTCAACCGGCTACGGACAGCAGTTCATCGATCAGATTGACGGCGACTGGGGCGGCAAACCGTATGTCGATCTCATGCGCGGTCTCGATTATGCCGAGCAGCATTTCACTTTCATCGACAAATCGCGCGAGTGCGCACTGGGCGCAAGCTATGGCGGCTACATGGCCGATTGGATCCTCGGGCACACGGACCGCTTTGCCTGCGTCGTTTCACATGACGGCATGTTCAATACTGAATCTGCTTATGGTGAAACCGACGAGCTCTGGTTCCCCGAGTGGGAGTTCAAAGGCACTCCCTGGACCAACCGGATTGATTATCGCCGCTGGTCACCAATGCTCTTTGCACCACGCATGAAGACGCCAACACTGGTAATCCACGGCCAGCTTGATTACAGGCTCGAACTGTCGCAGGGGCTACAGCTCTACACCACACTGCAGCGTCTGAAGGTTCCATCAGAGATGCTCTACTTTCCTGATGAAGGGCACTGGGTTTTGAGACCGCAAAACAGTCAGCTCTGGTATTCCACAGTCAACGCATGGTGCGATAAGTGGACGCATACCAACCAGCAGGCATCGGCTGTCCAGAAGGCGCCATAAAGTGGCCTGGGCGAAAAGGAAGCCGAAGAAAATCGCGGAACCTCTCGACGAGAAGCAGTTGTTTGATTATGCCGTCGGCTCTCTGGGCCGGCGCATGCGCACCGTCGTTCAACTGACGCGCCTGATGCGGGCAAAAGTCGAACGTGAAGAGAGTGGCGAGGCGAAGATCAACGCGGTGATTGCCAGGCTGAAGGAGTACAACTTTCTCGACGACGCGGCCTTTGCCACTACGTTCACCCGTTTGCGCCAGGACAATCAGCACTACGGCCGGCGTCGCGTGCAGCAGGACCTGCTGCAGAAAGGTATCCACCCAGAACTAGCGACAGAAACTTTGAACGCAGCTTATGAAGATGTCAGCGAAGAAGCGCTAGCACGGCAGCACCTTGCTCGTAAACGTTTGAAACAGCCAGCAACAGACAAGGAATCCCGGCGCATCATGGGTCAACTTATCCGCGCCGGCTTCTCGCCTACAGTTATTTTCAAGATACTCAAGCAGTGGAACGTGCCGGAAGAAGTTCTCTCCGGATTAGAAGACGCCGAATAAAATGCTGTCTACAGAATAGTCATCCCGACCGAAGCGAAGTGGAGGGATCTGCATCTTCCTTCCCCCAGTGACCTTTCACGCCAACTAGAAGTGATAAGTCACATCTCCAGCGACGATAAACTGGCTCTTCTTTTTACCCAGGTCATAGGCCGCTTCATTATAAGAATGCTCGTAGCGAATCTCCGGACGGAACAGGACAGTGCTGCCAATCCAGTGACCATAGCTGACCAGGTGTTCTGAATACCGCGTGACATAGCCGGTCCGCTGTCCGCGTTCATCGTTTACGAACTCGTTGCGAATCGATAGGTAATCTTTCTTCGTAAACTCCTTCTCTAAATAATTCACGAAGGCAAATTCCGGGGCTGTGCAGCGAAGCACACTTGTCGGGCAATATGCGCCATTTGCTCCTCTCTCCGGCGTGATCGGATTAGCTACGTTCCCTGCGATGTTCGGTACATCGCGCTCGTACATGTACCAGGTCTCTGTATCCGTATGCCAGGAAGCATTGATCTTGTGATACCAGGTCAAATAATAGCTTTGCAGGTTGTTATAGGCATACTTACCCTGGTTCAACGAATTAATGCAGGGATATAACATGTCGCCTCCCTGGTGCCATGTATAGGACACGCAGGCAGTCAGTGTGGGTGTGACGTCTTTTGTCCACGGCGCCACATCGTTGCCGCCGGAGAATCCTACCTGCGTCAACCAGTGGTTGCTCAGCTTGACCGAAGCAACGATGCCAGTCTGCGTGTACGGATCGATTGTGTAAAGCAGCGAATGGCTATAGGTGTAATTATTCGGTGCAAGCTGTGCTTCAATATCCGGCAGCGAGATATAACGGCCCATGCGAATATCCATCCCCTGCGCCACGCGTGGGAAATAAATGTCGAAGTAAAACATGACTGGATCGTATCCATAGGTATTGTTGCTGCTTAAGAGCTGTTGGCTGAGGACACCCTTGGCTGTCGTATACCGATAGTCCTGGCCGTAAAGCTGTGCCAGGCGGAAACCCCAATCGACATGATCCGTCTGCACAGTATTCGGCAGACGTTCTATATAAAGGACCTGCTGATCGGGAATAAGTGTGTTTGGACTCACATAATAGGCTGCAGGAGCATTTGCGAACTTGCCCCTGTTCGACGTGCTTACATCAAATCCGCCGTTGAGCCAGCCGTAAACCTTGATGCGGCTGCTGGCGCCATTAATAGCCTGCATCAGCGGATAGGTCTGTGTATCGGGCGCACCAATGTCCGGTGAACCGCCATAGTTCCAGTCGGCAGCAGGAAAGGGTTCTGAATCCAATGGTGCTGCATAACCGCGACGCTTGGGATCAGGGCCGGCCGGGAGTGTCGGATGCCAGTCTTCCCGATAAGCCGCAAAAAAACGCTTTAGAAAAGGCTTGGCGGTCGGAGCGGTAGCTGTATTGGCCGACGCCGACGACGTTGAGACTTCAGGCGAATCTGCAGCGTTCCCCTGCGCGTGCAGCTTGCGGACGGAGAACGTAAACATGTAACTAAGAAGAAAGAAAGCAATCGTGATCTTTTTCAGCATGGCCGGATTGGCCGCCCCCTGGATGCGGCCGTACTCATTGAGCTTCTCCGCTTATCCGTAAGAAATCCCGATGGAATGCGTATGGAATTCGTAAGGACGCATAAGCAAACATGAAGGCATCGACGGCAGACGCTTTCGCTGAAGCAAAAGCATACTGTCCGCGGCGCGCGCCACAGCTTCTGAGTGGATCGAGACTGGCTTATAACGAGAGCATGGGTACCTCTCTATTGCGATTCATCGCCGTTGACTGGTCAGGCGCAAAGTCAGGCGCCGAGCAGCGCCGGCGGATCGTCACCGCCGACTGGCATGCCGGCACCATCACCCTCACAGCGGGTCGCACACGTGAGGAAACCACTGAATGGCTCATTGCCCAAGCACGGACCACCCCGCGACTGGCCGTCGGCATCGACTTTTCATTCTCATTTCCCTACTGGTTTGTGAATCAGACTAGCTGTGCGTCGATCGAAAGCTTCTGGCAGGTGGCCGAGACCTCCGCTGAAAATTGGCTGTTCAACTGCGAGGATCCATTCTGGGGACGGCCCGGGCGCCGCTGTCCCGAAAATCATCGGGCTCCCGCATGGCGCGGCTATCGTCTTTGTGAACAACCCGCCGTGATCGGCTGGCAGCCCAAGTCAACCTTTCAGATTGGCGGAGCAGGCGCGGTCGGCACCGGCAGTCTGCGCGGCATCGCGACGCTGCGAGCACTGCACCGCGCCGGCTTTTCTATCTGGCCGTTTCATCCTCCGGCCTTTCCCTGCGTGGTCGAGATCTATCCGCGATCCTTCACCGGACCCATCTGCAAAAGCAGTTCAGCAGAACGCGCAGCTTACCTGCGGACACATCTCGATGGTCAACTGTCGCAGGAAACATTCGACCGCGCAGCAAGTTCGGAGGATGCGTTCGATGCCCTCTGCTCTGTGATTGGCATGGCGCGGCAATGTGACGACTTCTTGACGCTCAAGCAGGCGACGGACGGCAGGAAACTCCTCGAGGGAGATATCTTTCCCGGACGCCCGATTTCCAGACTGAAGTGAAACTCTATTGCTGAGCAGGAGCGCCGCCGCTCAGACTCCAACTTGCCAGCACGGACGCACTCGCACTGGGAGAAGCGCGTAACAACGGCTCGACCCCGGTCACCAGTGTGACCGCGCCCATCTGGTTGTCCGCGCCGCTGGACGCAACGACCATTACCAGGTCACCCCGCTTGAGCTGCGCCAGTTGAATTGCAGGAGCATGTGCCAACGCCTGCTGCATATCCGCACCGCCGGAAGCACCCGCGCCGCCGGGTCCTGCACCACCTCCGCGACGCCCTGCACCTGCATCGCCTCCATCCGGAGGCGGACCGCCCGAGGGTGGTCCGCCGGCAGGACGGCCCCCACCGCCGCCAGAATCACCCGTCGGCTTCATCGCAGCCGCAAGTTTATCCGCCGTGGCGTCGTCCAGTTTCCGTAACTGGGAGTCGCTGGTGACTTTCAGCTGTACCGGCTGCTTGGTTGCGAGATCGCTGAGCGTGATCGTTCCGCCTGTCGCGTCGACTGCAGTGATTTTTCCGGAAAAGTTGCGAAACGATCCCGCGACCACCTCATCCGCCTGGAACGTCGATCCATCGGCGCCGGCCGTACCTCTCGCCCGCAGCTGGTCGCCAGCAGCAATCTTGTCGAGTGAGGAAGGTTTAGCCTGGTCGTATTGCACCGATTCAGCCGAGTACCGCTTGACTACTGCCGAAGGTCCGAGCTTGATGGTGACATTTTTTCCAGCAGAGTTGGTAATCTGGACGGACTTACCATCGACATCGACTGACTTGACCAGTCCACCCAAACCATGCTGCCAGGCCTCTGCTGCCGCTGCATGCTGCTGGGCGATATCGGATTGCTTCATCGCCACCACGGCGGCCGCCGTATTGCCGGCGCCATCTGCTGTGGGAGTAATGCGAAGCACCAGCAAGCGGTCACCCGGGGCCATGTCTGTCAGCTGGATCGGTGTTGCGCCCGCGAGGCTGGTCTGCCCCGGCGCGATCTGCAGTAGCTTCGTCCCATCTGTAACCAGAATGGTGCTCTCTTTTCCCTGTGCGTCTTTCAGCGTAATCTGCTTGCCATCCACCTTGACCAGCGATCCTGCAAGCCGTGAAGCCGGCGCAGGCGTTGCCTGGCCGGCGAGCATATAAGGGTTGGCGAGTGCAGCGGAACTGATGCAAACAGCGGCAGCGAATACGAATCCTTGCTTCATTTGAAAGCTCCCTGGCTGACCCGTTGATCAGTGTTTGAACTGTGCAGGCCCACAGCCTGCGACCCTACATTACACGTAAGGTCCTCTTGCTGCCTACTCTATCGCGGGCAAAACGAACCCGGATACTCTGACGGAGTATCCGGGTTCGAAGACGCGGGACGAAACAAAGCTATTACTGCTTTTCGAGCGGTTCTCCGATAAACACACTGGATGGGCTATTTACCTTGGTATTCGGTACATTCACCTTCACCTTCAGGTTCTGCAGACCGTCTTTTACCTTCGCCGGTACACTCAATCCGACCTCGTACTGGTTTTGCAGATTGCGCGAGATCTGCTCGAAGAACGGCGTAAAGGATACCGGGTTATCAAAACCCTGGTAGTACAGCTCACCACCGGTTGCTTCCGACATCTGGATCAGGTAGTTCTGGCCGCTGTTGATGCCCACGCCCAGCCGGCCCGCCAGTCCACGGTCCTTGTAAAAAATCGAATAGATGACGACGCCCGCTTGCTGTGCCTGCTTGATCGTCGCGTTGACATACGGATCTTCCGGGTCGTAGCGCAGCCCGTAGAAGCCATCGACGCCATTGCTCACCATTACCACTTCATGACGCATGCCACGCCCCGCACTCGGCCACGCCTTCATCAGCGATGTCAACGCGAAATACGGGCTGGCATTCGCACCTGGAAACCCTGCTGGCAGGCGCAATTGCTTTGCCGCGGTCGCATGATCAAGCGTGAAGGGCTGAACGAAACGTGCTCCGCCATTATCGATATAGGCAACGCCGATCTCGACATTTGGCGGCAGACCGTTGATGAAATCGCTCATCTCTTTCAGATACAGGCCAAGACTCGTTCGCGCCGAGTCATCGATGAGCAGCACCAGCTGCAGGTTGGCTTTATCGGCCCCGTAGTGACGCAGACCGGCGACCACTGCCTCCTTACCATCGACTTTTACGGCAAGGTTCGCCGGCGTCACCGCGGGCGCAACTTCCTTATTCTTGGACAGCACCGTGATGATGGTGTGTGCATCCGCAGCCGGCGTCACGGCTTCCTGCGCAACAGCGGTCAATACTGAAAGACTTCCAAGCAGCAGGGCAGAAGCGGTATAGACCGTCCGCCAAATCTTGAATGAATTGCTCATAAAAATTGTTTCCCCTGGATCTTCTCCGTCGCGCCGGTGATCGGCTGCGACTACCAACACCAAAGCTGTACGCCCTCCGCGGTATACGCGGGCCAAATGCATACTGCCCGCAATAAGCACAGTAAAATGTGCAGCTTCTACATCACATTGGACGCACGCCGGTACCCTTTTGATCCAAACCCGTTTTGGTATCCTAAGTTGCAGCAGTTCGCGGCGATCTGCTTAATATCGGACCCTCTGCATCCAGGCAAATAAGAATTTATGGAAAGTGCAGCACTTCTAGAGCTAGCGAGGCCCCTGTGTGTGGATCTTGACGGTACGCTGGTCAAGTCCGACACGCTGGTCGACTCCCTGTTGCTGCTCGCTCGCCGCAAGCCCGCTGCCCTGCTCCAGGCGCCTGGTTGGGCTGTCAAAGGCAAGGCCCACCTGAAGGAACAGGTAACTTCCCTCGTCACACTGAATGTCGAGCACCTGCCCTACAACCGTCAGCTTCTTGAATACCTGATGGTTGAGCATGGCACCGGCCGCAAGCTGTACCTGGCCACCGGCGCCGATGCCCGCATCGCCAATCGGGTCGCCAAACACCTTGGCATCTTCGAGGATGTCCTCTGCAGTGACGGTAAAGTCAATCTGACCGGCAAAAACAAGCTGGCCAGTTTCCAGGCGCGCTTCACAGAGGGTTTCGACTATATAGGCAACGCCAGGCCGGATGTTCCGCTGCTGCTGGCCGCGACTGAACCCATGCTGGCTAATCCTGACCTTGGCCTCCGGATGCAGTTGAAAAGACTGAAACTGCCAATCGCCCGTGTGTTCACCGACCGGGCAAGTTCGCTGAAAGTCTTTACCAAGGCAGTCCGGGTGCACCAGTGGGCAAAGAACACGCTCATCTTTGTACCCATGCTGCTGGCACACAAACTGAGTGCCGGATCTTTTATTGCGGGCATCCTGGCCTTTCTTGCCTTCTGCCTGTGCGCGTCTGCTACCTACATCATCAACGATCTGCTTGATATTGAAGCCGACCGCCTGCATCCCAAGAAGCGGCAACGGGCCTTCGCCTCAGGCAACTTGTCGGCGTTCAGCGGACTCGCCATTTCCTTCACTTTCCTGGCACTTGCCTTCGTGCTGGCGTGGATGGTTCCGCACGCGTTCCTGGGCTGGCTCGGTATTTACCTGGTCACGACACTGGCTTATTCGCTCGTGCTGAAACGCATCGTTATTCTTGACGTCGTTATCCTTTCAGCACTCTACACTCTGAGGCTTCTGGCTGGCGCCGCTGCGACGCATACACCGATCTCACCCTGGCTCTCGGCCTTCTCCATCTTCATCTTCCTGTCGCTGGCCATGGTCAAGCGCTTCAGTGAACTGCAGAATCTGAAGGCCGCCGGCTCGGCAATCGCCAACGGCCGCGGCTACCTGCTCAATGACATCGAGCAGGTCCGGTCCTTCGGTACATCCAGCGCCTATGCGTCTGTGGTCGTCTTTGCCCTGTACATCAGCAGTCCAGAGACGATCGGCCTTTACCATCACGGTACCCGCATGTGGCTTATGACGCCGCTCATGATCCTCTGGCTCAGCCGTGTCTGGCTGCTCGCCTCGCGCGGTGAACTTGATGAGGATCCGGTGGTCTTCGCACTGACAGACCGCCTCAGCATCCTTATGGGTATTGCCGCGGTCGCCATTGCTATGCTTTCTTTGTAAGACATCCCTTTTTTCAGGTCGCACCCGTTGAGCATTCCGTGCTGCCCCAGGATTTTGTCCGCTGATCCTGCATTGCATCTATTAGCCAGTAGCTCGATACGAGCCATGTAGCTCGCGCTTTACCCCAGAGGAAACCGTACGCATGTCCAGCAGCCCCCAAAGTCCAGTGGTCCAGCCCGAGTTGCAGTACGACCCCAAGCCAGCTAACGGCAAAAAGACGCCCGCACCCTCCTTCGAATCCTGGGGGCGGTATCCAAAGCTTGCAGCCGACGTGTCTCCCATCTACTGGACGACCGACTTCCCGCTCGCCAAGCCGCCGCTCACCCGGATGCTGCCTGTCGGCATGGGCCGCAGCTACGGGGATTCGTGCCTGCTTGAAGATGGAACACTGGTCGCCACACGCGGACTTGACCGCCTGTTGAGCTTCAATCCCGAAACCGGCCTGCTGCGCTGCGAAGCCGGCACGACGCTGGCCGAGATCCTCGACTTCGCTGTTCCCCGCGGCTGGTTTCTGCCTGTTACGCCCGGGACCAAGTACGTCACGCTCGGCGGCGCCATCGCCAATGACATTCATGGCAAGAATCACCATGTCGCGGGTACCATCGGCAGCCATGTTCCGCGCTTCGAACTGGTACGCTCGACCGGCGAACGCTTCGAGTGCAGTCCGCGTGATAACCCAAGCTGGTACAAGGCGACCATTGGCGGCCTTGGCCTGACCGGCCTCATCACCTGGGCCGAGCTGCAGCTGCGTCCCATTGTTTCCCGCAAGATCAACTATGAGGGCATCAAGTTCGTCGGCATCGATGAATTCGTCGCCCTTTCGCAGGCTGGCCAGCACCGCGAGTACACCGTTGCCTGGATCGACTGCGTTTCTACCGGCAAGAACTTCTGCCGCGGCATATTCATGCAGGGCGACCACTCCGAAGTACCCGACGAGCTGCGTCCATCACCGGAGCCGAAGCTGACACTGCCCATCGACCTGCCCAATTTCATGCTCAACCACTTCACCGTCGGCGCCTTCAACACGGCGTACTACAACAAGCAGTTCACCAAGCAAAAGGTCGCGCTTGTCGACTACGAGCCGTTCTTTTACCCGCTCGACAAGGTCCTTCACTGGAACCGCGGTTACGGCAAGGAAGGCCTGCTGCAGTTCCAGTGCGTTCTGCCATGGGAACCGACACACCAGCATGGCATCATCGAAATCATGAAAGCCATCACACAATCCGGGCTGGCATCATTTCTTGCCGTCATCAAGGTTTTCGGCGATGTGGGCTCACCCGGGCTGATGAGTTTCCCGGCGCCCGGCATCACACTGGCGCTGGATTTTCCAATCCGTGAAGAAGTCAGCTTCGACCTCTGCGAGCGTCTTGCGGCCATCACTGCCGAACACGGTGGCCGCATGTATCCCGCGAAGGATGCGCGCATGTCCGCCGCCCACTTCCAGCAGTTCTACCCGCAGTGGCAGGACTTTGCACGATATATCGATCCCAACTTCGCTTCATCTTTCTGGAACCGTGTGACCACTGGTCATGCACCTGGGGAACTCGGGACGGCTCGTGGCTAGACGAAGAGAGAATCCCCCACGAAAAGTCCTGATCCTCGGCGCCACCTCCAGCATCGCCATAGCCGTTATGCGCGAACTCGCCGTGCCGTCGGCGCACCTGTTCCTGGTTGGCCGCAACAAGACCAAGCTGGTCGCAACTGCACAGGACCTTGCGACACGCGGAGCCGGGCAGGTCGACATCTGCGTGCTTGATCTCGACGACACCAAGGCCCACGCGCAGATGCTCGCGTCCGCAGCCGAGAGGCTCGGCTCGATCGACATGGCTTTACTTGCTCACGGTGTACTTGGCGACCAGGACCAGGCACAGGCCTACTACTCGAACGCCGAGCGCGTCATGCAGACCAACCTGCTTTCGCCCATCTCCCTCATCACCTGGCTGGCGAATTATTTCGAGGCGAAGGGCAGCGGCGTGCTCGCCGTTATCTCGTCTGTCGCAGGAGATCGCGGCCGCAAAAGCAACTATGTCTATGGCGCATCGAAAGCCGCGCTCAATGTCTTTCTGGATGGAGTACGCAATCGTGTCGACCGCTATGGTGTGCATGTTCTGACGATCAAACCAGGCTTTGTCGCCACGCCAATGACTGCGCACATTCCGAAGAACAAGCTCTTCGCCACGCCGCCCCAGGTAGCCCGCGGCATCCTGAAGGCCGTCGAGCGTCGCAGCGATATTGTCTACGTCCCGTTTTTCTGGTGGCCCATCATGACCATGATCAAGCTCATCCCCGAACGCTTCTTCAAGGGCATGGATCTGTAGGCCTGATCGCTCACTGACTTGTGGTCAGAATCGCAGCACAGCGTCCGTTGCTCCCCTTGGAGACGGGCCCTGCCAGCTCGTGTCATGCCAGGTCAACCCGAGCATGGCATACAGGTAGAGCGAAGCCAGCGGGATCGCGCCTTCGAGCACTGACTTCGGCTTCTTCGATGCCAGCAGCCACCAGGCCTTCGGTGCCTCGTCCAGATCGTAGCCCGCATCATGCATCAGGCTCAGGCTCACCCGCCGGCGCTGTTCTCCGTCGATACGTTCCATGTGAGAAGCCGCACCGGCATTGGCACCAAGCGCAGCAAGTCCGAGGCCGGGCACGAAGGCACCACCGACATCAGCGGCAATCTGTCCGGCCTTCATCGTGTCATGCGCATTGAGCCGGCTGTAGTCCTGCTTTTCAATCGTCGCGGCGATACCACTTGCGATGATTTCCGCAAGTTGATCGTCGTTCTGCATGCGCTCCACAACCTGCCTCGGAACCAGCAGCACACCGCCCGGGTAGTAATACTCAGACCGCCTGTGCGCTTCGTCGATCACTTCGAAGCGAAATCTGATTTTGCCGGGATCGCTGTCCGGCATCACGCGCTGATACGCCGGGATCAGGTTCTCACCGATCCTGCGCACGCGTGCCTGCATCGCGTCATCCCCATAGGGCGGTATTTCCTTCGTCTTAATGCCAACAAACGCCTTGCTCAGCGAGCCCTGGTGAGCATCCGCCGGCACAGACTCGGGGTCGTAATCCGATTTCTCGCGCAGCTTTTCTTCCCTTTTTGCAATCATGTTCTGCCGGAAGACAGCCTTGGACAGCACGACCACGCCATCAGCTCGTTGGGTGCCTGCGTAATCCACCCACACATTCGTCCCGATGTCGGCCGCGGACCTAAGAGGAGTCAGGTATTGAACGGTGGTCGTCTTCTGTACCAGCAGCGGATACCCATCTGCGCGCACCAGGTGCTCACCCTCGGCAGGCGCGGTCAGGATGCGATCGATCACACCATGGCCGCTCAAGCGCACTGGCACAAGCTCAATCACGACTCGCGTTGCACGGATCATTTTGCGCCCGTGCTCATAGCGCCCAAACACCTGCATGAGTTCGCCGAGATAAGGCGTACCCAATGAAGAGATGTTGTCGCTTGTCCTCTCACGTTGCACCGCGTATTTAGTCTGCGCATCGCAGAGGACATGCCTGCCGTTTATTTCGAAGGATGTGTCGGAAACCTTTGTAGTAACGTACCCTTCAAGCAAAGGCGTGAAAGCATCCTGCGCCTTCGCGATTCGGGGAGGAAGGGTAACCAAGGTGAGGAGAAGAAGAAAAGAAGCATAGCGGCAAATAGACATACGAAGCCAACAATACATGCGCGAATCTCGCGCAACAATCTAATTTGCCCTCCGATGTCGTACGAAAGGCACCACAAAGTTTCGGGCGGGGCAGGGCACAACGGGCTGTCATCTCTTCCGTAGACGGATTGGCCCTTTTGCTTTTGAAGGATCGACCACGACACCGCCCTGCGTAATCGCAATCTTCCCTGCGGACACCAGTCGCCGTGCCGCTGCCCGTGCAGGCTCCATCAACTCCTGCCAGTCATCGCGAGCCACTGATCGGGCAGCTTCTGACGGACAGATCGTCTTGCCTTCGCCGCGCTCGTCCAGCAGTTCGAGAATCGCGGTCTCCAGTTGCGCATCGATCGCGCCCGGCTTGCGGCCACGGCAAGCATCGCTGCAATACTTTACCTGCTCCCAGTCGCGCTCCCACTTTTTGCGCCAGGTGATCTGTCGTCCGCAGGCGGCACAGGTCTTCGAGGGTACTGCAGGGGAAATCTTCGGCTTGGTTTTTCGATCAGGGCTCATAACGCGTTGACCAGTGTTGCCAGCACATCGCAGAAGTGGTCGATCTCATCTTCCGTGTTGTAGTAGTGAACGCTAGCGCGTACCAGCTCGTCGAGCGCGCTTAACCGTTCGTCCAGCCGCGTGCCAAAACGGGGACTCACCCTCGCGGCAACATTGTGAGCAGCCAACTGGCTCACCAGGCGAGCCGCCGGAACCATGTCATAGATGAAAATGACGATGCCCGACTTTATTGCACCTGTGTCAGTTACTTGGATTCCCTCAATCTCCGCGAGCTTCGTTCTAAGCCGCGACGCGAGCATTTGCACCCGCGCTTCGATGCGATCCAGGCCGATCTCCAGGGCATAATTGACGGCAACGCCGAGACCCAGCGCCAGCGCTTCAGAAGATTCCCATCCCTCGAACCGCTTGGCATCCGGCCGCATGGTGTATGCGTCAATCGCTGTCCAGTCTGCAGCGCGCATATCGAGGAACGGTGGCTCCAGTGTCTCGAGCACACTATGCCGGACATATAAAAAGCCGGTGCCACGCGGAGCACGCAGAAATTTGCGACCCGTAGCTGAGAGCATGTCACAGCCGATCGACTCGACATCGAGATTCATCTGGCCGACACTCTGGCAGGCGTCGAGCAGAAACAGCACAGCGTACCGACGCGTGAGTTTGCCGATCTCCGCTGCCGGCTGCACCATGCCGTTATTCGTAGCAATGTGCGTGATAGCTACGAGCTTTACCCCACCCGCTTTCAGCGTGTCCTCGAGCATATTCAGATCGATTTCCCCAGTCTGCGTTGGTGGAATGACGGTGATGACTGCACCCGTCCGCCGTGCCACCTGGAGAAAGGCAATGTAGTTACTCGAATACTCGTTCTGCGCCGTCACAATGCGGTCGCCCGGCTTGAAGCCGATGGAATAGAACGCCATATCCCACGCGCGGGTCGCGCTTTCCGTGAGGGCAATTTCGTCCGCATCGGCGCCGATCATGCGTGCGATCGAGGTATACACTGCGTCGCGTTCGACAATCGTACGGTCCGCTGCCTCGTACGCGCCAATCTGTTCTTCTAGCTGCAAATGTTGAATCACGCGCGCGACTATTCGCCTCGGCGGCAGGCTGGCACCGGCGTTGTTGAAGAAGATGCGGCCGGGTTCGTCGCAACCATCGGTATCGGCTCGAAGCCGGGCAATTTCTGCGGAAGAAAAAGGATTGGCCATCTCCCTCTTTATACTGCTAAGTGAGACCTATGCCGAATCCCACCGAAACCTCTGCCCCTTTCGCGTTCGCGCCTGTTGACGAACAGATGGACCTGCTCGAAAAAGGAGCTGCGGAAATCATCCGCGTCAGCGACCTGCGTGAGCGCCTGGAAAAATCGCGCGCCACCGGCACACCTTTGCGCGTCAAAGCGGGCTTTGATCCGACCGCACCCGACCTGCACCTCGGCCACACCGTGCTGATGCGCAAGCTCAAGCATTTTCAGGATCTCGGCCACCAGGTCATTTTTCTTGTCGGCGATTTCACGTCGCTGATCGGTGATCCGACAGGCCGTTCCGCAACGCGCAAACCACTCACCTCTGAACAGATTGCGGAGAATGCCAAGACCTATACCGAGCAGGTCTTCCGCATCCTCGATCGCGACAAAACTGAAGTGCGCTTCAACTCTGAATGGCTCGGCACCCTGGGCTTTGAAGGTATCATCCGGCTCGCCGCGCATTTCACTGTTTCGCAGATGCTCGAGCGCGCAGAGTTCCACAAGCGTTTTCAAGAGGAGCAGCCGATCTCGCTGCACGAACTCCTCTACCCGCTTTCGCAGGGATACGATTCAGTCGCGCTGCACGCCGATGTCGAGCTGGGCGGGACCGACCAGAAGTTCAACCTGCTCATCGGCCGCGAGCTGCAGCGCCACTACAATCAGCCCTCACAGATTGTGCTGATGACGCCGATCATCGAAGGCCTCGATGGCAAGCAGAAAATGTCGAAGTCTCTCGGAAATGCCATCGGTATTCATGAACCGGCGGCCGAAATGTATGGCAAGCTCATGTCCATTTCCGACACGCTCATGTGGACCTACTGGACCTATCTCACCGATCTGCGCGTAAGCGAAATCGACACCTTGAAAACCGAGGTCGCCGCTGGAAGCACGCATCCGATGGAGTTGAAGAAGCGTCTTGCCCGCACCATCGTGGCCGGCTTTCACAGCGAAGAAGCGGCGCTCAAAGCCGATGAAAACTGGGCGCTCATGTTCCAGAAAAAGACGACCGCGGAGGACCTGGAAGAAGTCAGTATCTCCGCTGCGGACGCGGGGTGGAACGAGGAGACGAAATCCGTCCGCCTCGACAGGATCATGGTCGCGTGTGGCCTTGCTGTTTCCGGGGCAGAGGCTGGACGCAAGCTCAAGGAAAATGCTGTCCGCGTCGACGATGTCGTCCAGTCGAATGCCAAGTTCAATACAATGACTTTGCCCGCCAGTTTAGACCTCCGTGTCGGGAAGCGCGCGAGGACCGTGTTAATTTCCTGAAGCCTCTAAAAATCTTGATCTACAATCGGCGGAGGAAATTCCTGCCTCGCGGTTGAAGCCATCTCCGCGAGCTCCCGAGGCAATTCATGTGGAACGGCTTCTGCGGTGACCTGATTCGCCGCACCAACAGTCGACTGCTTACTCTGTCGCTCTTTATCTTCGCCTGCGTGCTGATTTTTCTCGGCATCAACCGCGCGTACTTCAAGGGATTTTTCGCAGGCCCGCATGCAGTCACAACTGCGGAGCTGGCCTCTGCACACAGCGCCTCCGCCTTCAGCAATTCCATTCTGATCCTTCACGGCGGCACAACATCGAACGCGAGACTTTCGGAATACACCAAGGATGATTCTCATCCGCAAGGCTATGTGTCCGCGCGCTACCTGACAACGGAGGTGGGCGGCAAGCTGCTACTGGTCCGGGTGGATCCAGACACGCCGCTCGCCCAGGATAATGTCGACGCCACGCAGACCGAGCCGGGGCATGACTTCACCGGTGAGGCTCATGCCTTCAGTGACAAGACGGCTGCTATCGTCGACCACGCCAACCAGATGGGCGGCAACTATCTGCCCTACTATGTCGACGCCTACAACTACAAAACATTTGGATGGTTCTCGACGGTCTTCTGCACACTGCTCGCGCTCGGAGCCGGGTTGGGACTGTTCAAATATTTTCAGCGCAATGCCAATCCGGCGGAGCACCCATTCGCCAAGAGTCTGGCTCGCTATGGTGTACTCGAGACCATCGTCCCCCAACTGGATGCGGAATTTTCTGCAGCACACACCACCCTGGCTTACCGCGGGAATGTGGCGGAAGTCACTGCCGGCTGGTACGTGACCATCATCCCCTTCAGCGCGAAAGCTTCACCCCTGCCATCACTCGTGTGGGCGTATCGGAAGATCGTCAAGCGGCGAGTCTACTTCGTCATTCCCGCAGGTACACAACAATCGCTCGTCACGCTTGATCGATTCGGCCAGACTGCTGCTGTCCGCTTGAAACCGGCGCAGATCGACGAATTGATTTCGCTGCTGAAGAACGTCGCGCCGCAGGCAATCTATGGGTACGATAAACGCCTCAAGAAGCTATGGGATGGAAGCAGGAAGAACACTGACCGCATCTCTTTCGTTACGGAAGCTCGGACGACACTCGCGGGACAGCAGCCGCCCGAAGCCATGGTCGCCCGAAAGCTTTCCTACTGAGTATGCCGATTGCAAACATGACCATCGACCTGCGCATCCCGCACGCGCAGTCCCTCAAGGACCGCAGGCAGGTGGTCCGCAGCCTGAAGGAAAAGCTGGCGCACGGCTTTAACATTTCCATCGCGGAAATGGATGAAGCTGTGACCTGGCAGAGCGCCGCCATCGGTATCGTCGCCATCTCGGCCTCGCGCGACTACCTGACCGGCCAGATGAAACAGGTCGAAAATGCTGTCACGCGCATCTGTAATGATCTCGGTGCCGAAATCACCGATGCATGGTGGGAGTTTATCGAAAACTAAACTGTGGCAGTCCTTCTACGCACTCTGTAGATTGCAAATGCCAGCGCATTGCTGCAAAGCGTTGTTCCAAGAATCTTCGCAGCATACACGCTCGGGTTTACAACATCCACGAACGGGTACGCGGAGATAAGCAGGCTGAACAAGGTCGAGCAGAATCCGATCGCAGACGTACACTTTAACCACGTTGGCAGGGATCGTCTCGCAGTCGCCGCACCTGCGAGCGGAATGGCAAACATTGCCAGGTAAGCAAGTTCGTAATGCGTGAGGCTCGCATTCGTCAGCACCTGAAAAGCCTCCTGCGCGTGCACGCCAAATCCTGCGGCAACCACGAGTAGCAATACAAGAGCAGACGTACATAAAATGGAGTTCTTTGGCATCCGTGTGCGCGGATCGAGGCGCGCGAACCACTCCGGCACCAGGCTGTCCCAACCCACGGTCATCGGCAATCGGGTTACGCCGGTGAAGATATAGCTGGCTGCACCGATCAGGCGAAGTTGCAGCAGCGCGATGGCCCCGATCGCGAACAGGTTGCCGCTGCCTGTCTGACCAAGGGCCACACGCAGTGTCTGCGGAATGGGTGCGATGAAATCAATGTTTCCGTGCTTATGAAAAGCCACAACTGCGCTTGTGCCCAGGATGAACATGGCGCAGATGATCGGTGACGAAATCCACACAGACTGGCCGATGCTGCGCTCCGGCTGCGCACTCTCCCCGGCAAGAATAGCGATGTATTCAAGCCCGCACAGTGCGCCGAACAGCATCTGGCCGAATAATGCGAGTGAGCGCATGCTGCGCGGCGGCAGGCGCATGGCGAACCCGCTCCAATGTACGGGCTGATGATTCAACCATGCCCACAGGGGCAGAAGAATAAGCACAACAAAGACAATGAGCATGGCAATACCGCCGACGTTGTGAATCCACTTGCCGAGCTCCAGACCGCGAAGGGCTGCGACTGTCAACAATAAAACCATAGTAGTTACAATTAAGATTGAGACAGCGTGATTTTCAGGCAACCATGCAGCGGATGGACCGATCAGGTAGGACACTTCCGTCGGTATAGCGTTAGAGAATCGTAGCCGTGACAGCGATGCCATAGACCCAAATATTCCACGCGGTCAGAAAGCCCCCGAGATCGCCGAAGGCTTTGTGGGCCCATACATACAAACCGCCCTCGAGCGGCATCCAGCAGTTCAGGCCGATCACGGACGCAGCCATCGGCAGGTAGAACAGCAGCATAGCCGCAACCCAGGTGATGGTCTGCGCAGTTCCGAGGCCGGCAGCCACACCTACCCATGAACTGCCGACTACACACAGGATCTGCGTCAGGACAAGGTCGCGCAGCCGTAACTGGCGCCGCAAATGTTGCTCTGCTTGAGGAGAGGCCGCGATCTCTTCCATTGCTCACGATATTCGCATAGCCGTTCGCAGCGAGCAGCGACAAAAACAGACTAGTTAAGTTTGCCGGTCTCGACCCACTGGACAATTGTGTCGATAGGAGCATCTGCGACCTGCGCCGGCTTGAGCAATTCAATGCCGTTGCCGGTGCCGACCTGATACTCGTGGTTCAAGCCGGGAAACTCGCGGCCGGCGCTGCCAGGCGTTTTAGCTGCTGCAACCAGGGCCTCGAAATCGCTGTGCGTCGCATTGTTGTCGTTCTCGCCGCGCAGTACCAGCGTGGGGATATTCAGTTTCGCCATGGTTACCGTGGGTTTGCGATTCAGCCAGTCGCGCCAGTAGCTCGCAGGAATCTTGGATCCCACGCCCAGTAGTTCGGTGTCCGGCGTCTTGGGATCCTTTGCGGCTGCAAAGACATTTGTCCACGCGGCGACGATGGGGTCTATCAACTCCGGCGTGCCGCCTTGCGCCTTGCCGAGCGCGCGGATCTGCTCCAGCATCACCACGTCAATCGGCCGCGCGATGCCGGACATCAGGATCATGCCGCGCACCGAATTCGGCTGCTGGTTGAGCCGTAGACGCACAATATCCGGCGCCAGCTCAGCGCCCAGCGAGTGTCCCAGCAGGTAGATCTGTCGCGGATCGACCTCTGGCAATGTTTCGCAATATGCCAGTGCCGATGCCGCGTCGATCACCACTTCATGATCCAGATCGGCATGTGTCAGAAAACTGTTCATCGCGAACTTTGGCCGGCGATCGTAGCGAAGCGTGGCGATTCCCTTTTCAGCAAAGGCGATCGCCATCTGCTGGAAGATCTTGTTTGGACCAATGGTGGAATCGCGGTCCTGTAAACCGGAGCCCTGCACCATCACGATAACGGGGACGCGGCGCGTTGCATGGGGCGGCAATGCCAGCGTTCCCGGCGCCATCAGTCCATCGGTCGGAAACTCGACTTCGCGCTCGAGAATGGTGCTTGAAAAGCGACCGGCATCGATAGCCGGCATCGCCATCGTCTGCGCGCGTGCAATAACCACTCCTGGCAGACAACACAGGAGGCCAAAGGCCAGACAGCTGATTGTGGCGATACACCTCGGCATGCAACCTCGAGCAGATGGCTTGAACAGGAACAAAGGATTGCAACGTCCATTTTCTTCAGCTGTATGCATTTGGGCACAACAGCCTTGATGAGGATATCAACTCGCAGCCTAAGTCTTTGCAACTTTGACGTCGAAGCCTACACTCCAGTTCCGACTACGGTTCCTGTCTGTACAGGCTGAACCAGCTTCAAGACGTAGATAAGCAATGCAGCGGCCACGCAGGGGGTGGCAAGCGTCAGCAATCCGCGCTGATAGTTCCCCGTCAGGTCGCGTGCACGACCCATCCAGTATGGGCCGATGAAACCACCGACCATGGCGATGCCGTTGATCACCGCGTAGCCAATCGCCGACGTCCTGCCCGACAGGAAGGCCGACGGCATCGCCAGCGACGGACCCTGCGCCGCGTTATAGGCCACCACGGTGAGAGAAAAAGCGGCGACGGCCCCCAGGGGCTGCAACGTCAGGCCACCCCTCATCTGGACAGCGGCAAAGCTGATATTGACGCGGTCCATGTAAGCCGCGCAATATCCCAGCGCAATCAGCGGTATCAGGCGCAGCGATGCTTTCCGCAGGGCCGAGCGACTGATCGTCAGGTCGGCAGGCGAAACGACAGCATCACCGGGAATAGCCGATCACCTTGAACGAATCCCCCAAGTCTCAGGTCAATGCTCGAAAGATAGCGCAAAGAGCTCAAACGAGCACCGGCCAGCGATCAGAGCGCATTCTGCAGATAGCGCGACTTTGCCCCGACCAGTTGCTGCAGCTGCTCTTTCGTCAGCGTGCTTGGCGACCCGAGTTGATGCGCGACCAGCCGGATATTGGCAACATGCTCGACCGTTTCCATCTTCAGAAAGGCATCCAGAAGCGTATCGCCATAGCTGACCGCGCCGTGGTTTGCCATAAGGATCGCGTTGTGTTCGCGAATCAACGGCACAATGCTGGCCGCCACTTCTTCCGTGCCGGTCGTCGCGTAGCGGGCCAGTGGCACCGCGCCCAGCGTCATGGCTGCCTCCTGGCAAAGAACTTCGTCGAGAGACCAGCCGGAGCAGGCGAAGGCCGTCGCAGTCGGCGGATGTGCGTGGATGACCGCCTGCACATCATCCCGCATATGGTACACAGCTAGATGCATACCCAGTTCGCTGGTAGCCTTGCGGGTGCCGGACAGGAGCCGCCCCTCAAGGTCGGTAATAACCATGTCCACCGGACGCAGCAGGCACTTGCTGGCGCCAGTCGGGGTCACCAGCAGGCGGTCCTTGTCCAGGCGTACAGACAGGTTGCCGGAGGTGCCGGGTGCAAACCCGAGACGGTAGATCCACTTGCTGAAACGTGCCAGTTCCCGTCTCAAGCCGCTCTCGATTTGCTGGTTTGGGTCGTCCATCGTTACGCTCCCCGGTTCCATCGATGCCCTGCTTTCACAATACACACACGACACCGCCTGAATTTACAGTATCTTGAAAGGCGCTTCACTTGCCGGACTTTTCTGGGCCGGGAGATACATTTTCTTCAATCTGCCCAGTCCTTTCCCGATCCGGTCCGATGCCAGGAACAGATGGCCTGCCGTCAGCGGCCCTGCCACCTTGTAATGGCCAACCGCTGCAAGGCCCATCGAAGCAATGCAGCCACACTGTTCGCAGTCAGGGTCTCCGCCAAACTGGCACGGCGTAATGCGCGTGGTCAGGTCAGCAGAAACTGTTTCCGTCGTTCGCGCAAAGATACACTCCGAAGGACTCTTTGGAGGAGTAGCAATTTCGCCAATTACCTGCTCGGGCATATCGAGGACCGGATAGACCCGCCGCAGCCTTCGCAAATCCTCCATCACCGCTTTCCGCTGCGCCGGCGACAGAATTTCCGGATCGGTCGCGCCTCGCTGCGGAGTAAACAGGCTGAACCACACCTTGGCGATCTGCGGCTGGCTGCTCCAAAACTGCAGAAACTCCTCAAGGTAGCCGGGCCGATCGGCAATTTGCGCCGTAATGGTGCAGTGAATGGTTACGCGTGCGTCCTTGATGCTCTTCAGAATCCGTTCATAGGTCGCCGGCTTCCGGCGCTCGTCGTGCTCGGGTTGCAATCCGTCGATCGACACCACCGTATTCAGCTTGCTGAACTCCTTCCAGTGGGCCGGGATTACCCGGAAGGCGCTCGTCACGACCTGCGTATGGATGCCGCGCTTTTCCATCTCGGGCATGATTTTCTCGAGCTCGCGATAGCGCACCAGCGGATCACCCCCAACCAGCGAGACGTGAAGGGGCTTGTAGCTGTCGACCAGCGACAGGACGCGCTCTACCAATTCATCGCCCTTGAAATCAGAGAGCTGTTTGAGCTGAACGTTGCTGCCCAGGTGCGCTACGTCAAACGCATAGCAGCCGGGACAGCGCAGCGGGCATTCCTTGGTGATTTCGATGGAAAGCGACGGGGCACGGCCAACCAGAATATTCGACCATGCCTGAAAAACCTCTGAAGTCTTCATTCCTTCTCCAAACAGACCCTAAATGGCCCGGTTCTATGCAAGAGGGTCAAAGGCGGCGTGAGCCACCCAGTCTTTCCATGCAGACGTTTGAAGAATTAGTCAGATACGCAGTGGTGAGAGGCAGATTCCAGCGAAGCGCTCGATTGGCACTTCGAGGCTGAAAACTGTTCCGTGCGAGAACGGAAGATCAATATGCCTGCGCTCGATTAGGCGCCGTGCGCGATCGAAACCTGACAAAAGCAGGGAGATGGCTAATTGCAGGGTTACTGCCTGCCGTGATCGCTGGGCCAGAAGAATAATCAGGCAGAGAAAAACGACCAGCGCCACCAGGCTAAGCTCAAGATCCTGCCCACCTTCTAGAAACTTGTCCCAGGTCAGGAATCGCTCGGTCCAGAGCATTCCCACCATCAAAAAGGCCAGTAGGCCGATCAGCGCGCGCCCCATGGTCCGGCCGGCATGCGTCCAGTCCGCCAGTGCGCGCACTTTAAATCCGATGGTGAGGTGAACCCTGCTCAATGTCGCCCTCTATGCTGGATTCTATCGCAATCCAGTCAATGACGATGGGATGCAGCCAGCGCGTCTCCGGGCTTCAAAAACGGCAGCATCGACAGTCGCCGTCAATGCGCCGGTAGCGTCCAGTTCTCGATCATGAGCTCAGGGACCCGCTCAAAATGCGCAGTATTATTCGTCACCAGGGTAAGTTGATGGCTGCGGGCGTGCGCGGCGATAAACAGGTCATTCGCGCCGATCATGCTCCCCGACGACCTTAAAATGCCTCGGACCCGGGCATAATCGATCGCTGCGTCACCGGGAAAGTCGAGGACCCGGACATGACGCAAATACGCATCCAGGGCCAACTGGTCCTGAGACTGTCTGGGGGACACTTCAACGCCATACATGAGTTCAGCCTTGGTGATGACCGATATGCAGACGTCGCCGATGGGTACACTCTGGAGCTTTCGCAGAAGCGCCTCGCTCGACCGTTTCATGATGTAGGACGAGATGTCCGTGTCCAGCATGAATCGCAAACTCAATACTCGCGTTCCTGGACCGGCAGATCTTCGACGCCCTGCATAAAGTCATCCGAGGCCACTGGTCCGGATGTCAGGTAGGCCGACCAATTTTCCGGCCGCGGCGAGATAATAATCTCTTCCCCCTGCTTACGAATGAAGACCTCGGACGTATTCACCTGGAACTCCTTCGGCAGACGAATGGCCTGGCTGCGGTTATTCATAAAGACACGGGCCGTGCGCTCTGTAGCAGTTTGCTCCATAAGTGGCATATCCCAAAGTATATACACGCGCGCATCCGCCAGCAAGCTTAAAATTTTGCACCCTGCTCTGCTATCCTTTACGGTTTAGTCAAAGGATTACATATGCCTGTACAACGAGCCCGTAAATACCACCAGGACCGCGTCGCCGAGACTTTGCGCGACGAAATCAGCACGATGATCGAGGGTGAGCTGTCTGACCCGCGCATCAGCTTCGCGTACGTGAGCGAAGTCGTCCTTGCCCCCGGCTCGAAATCCGCCCGGATCTACATTACGGTCGATGGGAACGAAGAAGACGAGAGGAGCACGCTGGAGGCACTAGTCGCTGCCCGTGGCTACATCCGCCACACATTGAAGGAGCGGATGGGCATTCGCTACGTTCCCGAATTGAGCTTCCATATCGACAAATCGGCCAACTTGAAAATGCGCATCGATGAACTGCTCGGACGCATGAAGAAACGCTCCAAGCAGCCGACCGAACCAGCATCAGCGGCGCCAGAGGCAGCAGGAGAGACCAAGCAGCCGTAGGTCGACCATGGCAGAGACGACATTCCAAACCCGGGATGCGCGGGGTCTACAGCTGCAGACCCAGGTCAGCCTTCCGCCTGCAGAGTCCGGAGGGACGTCATCTGCACCGCTTGTGCCCGCGACCTCCCACGCCGTCAGCAGCGTCCTTGAGGCCATCCGATCCGCGCAGACCATCCTGGTGTCGTCACACGCACGACCGGATGGCGACGCGATCGGATCCATGCTTGCCTGCGGCATGCTGCTCGAACAGATGGGCAAGCACGTCTCGCTGGTACTAAGTGATCGCGTCCCGCTGCTCTATCGCTGGCTCCCGTGTGCCGAGCATATCGGCCACGCGGACCAGGTCACCGGCGAGTACGACCTGACCATCCTGCTCGAGTGCGATGGCCTGGAACGCTCACGCCTTAAATGCCTCGAAGGACGCCGCGTCGTCAACATTGACCATCACGCCAGCGGTCGGCCCTTCGCTGCCGTCAACTGGATCGATCCGCAGGCCAGCGCAGTGGCGGAACTGGTCTTCGAGCTGGCCGTCGCGGCGGGCGTCACCATCACTCCTGACATGGCCACGTGTTTATACACTGCGGTGCTCACCGATACCGGATCCTTCTGCTATGAGGGTACCGATGCCCACACGTTGAGACTGGCCACAGAACTGGTCAACCTTGGAGCGCGCCCGGCGCAGATTGCCCAGGAGGTCTACTTCACCAACCCGCTTTCGAAGATGGTCCTTCTGGGCGCGGCACTTTCCACGCTGCGCCGAGAAGGCCGTATCGCGTGGCTATGGGTTACCCATGACGACATGCTGCGCAGCAATGCAGCTGAAGAAGATTGCGAAGGCATCGTGAATTACGCGATTGCGATCGCGGGTGTCGAGGTTGCCGTCCTGCTGCGGGAATTGCCGGATCATCGCGTCCGTCTCAGCATGCGGAGCAAGGGTAAAGTGAACGTTGCGCAGGTGGCTGAGACTCTTGGCGGCGGCGGCCATGCCAACGCCAGCGGCTGCACCTTACCTGGCCCCCTCCCGAATGCCACGCACAGCATCGTAGAAACCCTGCGAAACTTGCGATAGCATGCCTGTCAGCCCCCTCCTTGCCATCCAGGTGACAGCGGAACCGCTGGTATCTGTTAGCCTTAAAATCGACCCGGCGCGAACGATTGCGTCTATTTCAGCAACAGTTTGCAGCTGCCTGCAACGTCCAGTCCGGAACTGACCCATCGCCTTGGATATATCACGCAAGATCGAAGCTCGCGAACCACAGATTGAGCTGATCCCGAGACCATCCCCGTTTCCCTTTGTGCAGCCAACGGTCGAAGTCCTCGTCCTGCTGGCGGTTGCCGTCTTCTTTCTGTTTTACGGGCTGATCCCTATCTTCGGCGGCGATGGCCTTGGACTGGTTGGTGCTGACGAGCCCCGTTATGCGCAGGTGGCGCGCGAAATGCTCGTGCGCCATGACTACATCACACCCATCCTCTACGGAAAACCCTGGCTGGAGAAGCCGGCGCTATTTTACTGGCGCGCCATGTTCTCGTTCCGCGAGTTTGGCGTCCACGACTGGGCGGCGCGCTTCCCTTCCGCCAGCTTTGCCCTGGCGCTTGTCGTGCTCATCTTCCTGCACATCCGGCGTTTTCGTCGCGGCGGCCAGCTTGATTCGGCACTCATCACAGCAACCTGCATCGGCATTTTCGCCTTTGCCCGCGGTGCTTCGACAGATATGCAGCTCGCCGCGCCGTTCTGCATCGGCATGCTGGGCTGGTATGCCTGGTATGAGACGGACCGGAAATTCTGGCTCTTTGATCTCTACTTCTTCAACGCGGCTGCGACGCTGGCGAAAGGTCCAGTCGCGCCCTTTCTTGCGCTCTGCATCATCCTGGCCTTCGCGGCGCTGCGCAGGGAATGGTCGCTCCTTCGGCGTACGATCTGGTGGCCCGGCATCGCCCTCTACCTGGCCATCGTGCTGCCCTGGTACATTGCCGTTACAAAGCGCAATCCCGGATTCCTGCGGGTCTTCTTTCTCCAGCACAACCTGGAGCGTTTCGCTACTAACCGCTACGAACATGAGCAGCCCGTCTGGTACTACCTGGTGGTGGCACTTGTCGCGCTCATGCCATGGACAGTCATTGCCCTGCGCGCGCTCTCCGATGCTGTGCGGCTGGCGGTCAATGAATGGAAGGCCCGGCGCGCCAAGTATCACTATGTCGGCCATGAACGTTTCGGCGATGCTTTCCCTGAATTCCTGATCCTCTGGGCACTCTTTCCGATCGTTTTCTTCTCGTTCTCACGGTCCAAGCTTCCCGGCTACATTCTGCCTTCGATTCCGCCCATCACCATCCTGACGGGCGATTACCTGAACCGCATCCGCTACAAGGGGCTCCAGCCCTGGCTGCTCGCTACTCACGCGCTGCTGACCGGGCTCACCGTCGCGCTGGTACTTGTGATCCCCTGGCACATCGTCCATCCGGACGATATCCCACCCGCCCGCATCATTTTCGCGGCTTGCTCCAGCGGCCTGGCTGCCATGGCCCTCATCCTCCTCGTCGTCGGCAGATTTGGCGTGGTGCGCCTGCGCATTGCCACCATCCTGCCCATGATGGTGCTCATTTTCTTTATCTTCGGGATAGGACCAATCCTGCGGGTCAAGGCCCTGGCCCGCTCGAAATCGAACATCGAGCTGATCGACTACGCCTTCTCCGCGCGGCCACTGGCCCGCATCATTGACCAGGTTGCCAGGCCAGGCGAGCCGGTTGCCGTCTACCGCGTGCGCCGTGACGTGGAGTACGGGCTTTCCTTTTACCGTAACCATCGCGTACTCGATTACGAACTGAACGGCGTACCGGCATTCGCCCACATCCTGGTTGTCCGTGATTCCGTTCGCGATGATGCCAACAGCGATCTTGCCCAGAGGCTCGCCGGGCGAACCTACCAGCCGCTCTTCTCCTACCCGGCCCAGCGCTTATCAATCTACGAGGTATCTGCAGAGACTCCCATCACTGCAGTACCTTTGCCCAAGTAAGGTAGCGTCGCATACACTCGGAGTTTAAGCGAAGCTGAAGCCAGCGCTCCTGCGCCCCGTGAACGTGCCATGGCAACCGCTGCTCAGCCGGAGATCCTTGATCTTCGGCATTTCTCCGCCGCAACTTTAAGGCCCCTGCTGGCCGAGGAAAGCCGCGTCTGGAGCGAGCTCCTTCGATGGGATTACCGGTCCTCGGCCAACTTGCTCCTCGATTACCTTGATTCGCACGTACTTCCTGGATATGTCGCCGTGGAACGCGATAAGCTCTGCGGCTATATCTTCTGCGTATACGAAGGCGCCAAGGCCGTCATCGGTGACGTGTACTGCGCGCCGACACTCTGCGGAGATGCGCATCACGTCGAAGCGCGGCTGATCGAACACCTGATCGAACTCCTCCAGTTCTCACCCGGCATAGATCGCATCGAGACGCAGCTGCTGCTGCATCCCCACGGCGCGCACGCCCGTGCATTCGCAGTAGCCGGCTTCGAGGTCTTTCCGCGGCTGTTTATGGAACTCGATCTTGCCGGTCATTGGGCGCCGTTGACGCGTGGACTGGCGACGGTGGTGCCGCCCGAACTGGTTCTACGCTCGTGGAAGGAAACAGACTTCCCGGCTGCCGGACGCCTGATCACTGCGGCCTATCAGGGACACCTGGATTCGCGCATCAATGACCAGTATCAGACCGTCGCCGGCTCCATGCGCTTTCTGCACAACATCGTTCGTTTTCCCGGCTGCGGCATTTTTAATCTAGAGGCTTCGCGCGTGCTCGCTTATCGCGACCGTGACGAACTGGCAGGCATGCTGCTTTGCTCGCGCGTCGGCGAAGGTACTGGCCACGTGACCCAGATCTGTGTCGCGCCTGCCTATCGCAGACTGCACCTGGGGACGGTTCTCCTCGAGGCCTGCACCTCGACACTCGCTGCATTGGGTTGGGCTGCACTCACGCTGACCGTTACTGAAGCCAACGACCCGGCTGTCGATCTCTATCGCAGTCTCGGCTTCCGGACCCGTCACACCTTCGATGCCATGGTGTGGAGACGTCCTTCGCGCTGATGCGGAGTGTCCGAAGTAATTAATGCTTGATGAAGTACATCACCCAGCTGCCGACAATGACACAGCCCACGAACACGACCCAGCAATAGACGCCATAGCGGAACATCGCACGAGGCACCGAACGCTGTGTGATGCCGAAGACGATGGATGCAAAAGTCGCGAACAGCAGTACGGCGGTGAAGTGGGAAGGCGCGAACACTAGGATTTTCTCCCGATCTGGAGATTGTGCGCGTCGATTGCAGAGATGTAGTTCAGCAGCCCGGCAACCACGATGAACTTTGTGCCGTAATCGGCCGTGGCAATCTGTACTGCGCCGTGACCCAGATCAGCCACGCGGCCGATGATGAACAGCAGGCCCGATCCCAGGTCGCCGACGAAACCAAGCATCTCCAGCAGATCGCTGGTGTCGGCTACGTAGAGCTTGCCCTGCATCAACAGTCCAAGCGCAAACATCAAAGTGATGGTGACGAAGAGAATGGCGCCGCGAACTGGTCGCCTGGCAAGCACATGTCCAAGCCCCGGAACCAGCCAGCCCGCAACGAGGGCGACTGAAAAGATCGCAGGTCTGGCTTTGACCGTACTGACGGAAGTATCTACGCGTGTGGCCATCGTTCCTTTTTGACTATACAGCAGTCAGCCTGCCTAAATCCGAACCAGCTCCGTCTGAATGCGGCCGGTTACGACAGCCTTGTGCCTGCTTGTCATCATGTTTACTTCACTGCGGATACCGAACTCCGTCAGATAAATCCCCGGCTCTACAGAAAAGCATGTATTCGGAAGAATCAATCGCTCGTCATGCGTCTCGAAATTATCGAGATGTGCGCCCGTGCCATGAATCTCCGCGGCGATGTTATGACCTGTGCGATGCGTGAAATATTCCGCATAGCCAGCGTCGCGGATCACTGCACGCGCCGCATCGTCTGCCTGCCAGCCTTCAATCGGTTTGTCGGCAGCATAGGCCTGCTCGACCGCGCGAATGGCTGCGTCGCGCGCGCTTCTCACGACTTCAAATACGCCAAGCTCTTTTGCCGATGGAGCGCGACCAACCACGCCCGTCCAGGTGATGTCGTAGTAGCAGCTCTCAGGCCGGTCCATGCGTCCCCAGATATCGATCAGGACGAAGTCACCATCGCGGATCGGCTTCGAACTTTCTGCCGTTGGCTCGTAGTGAGAGTCAGAACTGTTCGCGTTGACTGAAACATTGGGCCCGTTCTCCCATGTCATGCCCGCACGCCTCATGGCAGCAGACAGCCACTCGACCATCGCGAACTCACTTGTGTGTCCGTCGGCGCGCACGCGGTTGCCTATGGTCCTGAAACCCTCCGCAAGAAGGGCATCGATATGCGCCTGTGCCTCGTAGTGACTTATGATCTGCGAGTCTGTCAGAACGGCCTCGAACTGGCTCACGAGATCGGCAGAGCTGACGATGGTCTTTCCCATCTCGCGCATCACGTCCATGGTGCCGGCATCGACCAGCGAGACGTACATGATGGCGTTGCGCGGCGAATATTGCATGGCAATACGCTGCATCGGCGAGCCTGGCGTCGACGCCAGCAACTCTGCCAGCCGAGCTTCCAGTTCCTGCCACGATGAATACACCTGCTGCGTGCCCGGCAATGCATCCAGCCGATGCGACTCAATGCGGTGCACCAGTTTGCGCGGCTCGCCCTGCGCGGGGACCAGGTAGTACCACCGCCGCGTCACATGTGCATTCGCCGGCAGTCCAAGAATGCGATACGCAATCGGGTCGCGGTGGTGATGGTCATAGAACAGCCAGCCATCAAAACCCTGTTCCCGGATCGCCCTTTGCATTTCATCCAGCTTCATCATCGTTGTCATCCTGAGCCAATATGAGTTTCATCATGAGCGAAGTCGAAGGACCTGCTTCTTTCAGCCCTGCCACTAAATCGGACCGGTCTTTCCGCCGCGAAGCTTAGTTGCCTGACGGCAGATCCTCAGTGGCGGCTGCGCGAGATAGCGTCCAGTACGCCGTTTAGAAAATTGATCGACTCGGGCGCTGAATATCTACGCGCAATCTCCAGAGACTCGTTGATCACAATCGGGACCGGTGTTCCAGGAAAGCCGAGAAATTCCGCGGTCGCCGCGCGCAGCAGGTTGCGATCGACGGCTGCCATGCGAGGCAGGCGCCAGTTGGCCGAATGCGCCTCGATCAGCAGGTCGATCTCTTCATCCCGCGTCGTTGCAATGCGAAATAGATCCTCGGCAAAGCCGCGCGTATCAGGATCGACCTTTTCAGCCGCATTCCAGAAACTGTTCCGCACCTGCTCCGGCGTCTGCTTACCGATATCCGCCTGAAAAAGCATCTGCATCGCCATCTCACGACCCTTGCGGCGCGTGCCCGCTTTTTTCGTAACTGTAACTGTCGTCGAAGTTGCGGCTGTTTTCGCTACGGCGGATTTTTTTGCTGCAGCACTGGCCCGCGCAGACTTCGCTCGACCTTTTTTCGCGGTCTCAGCGTTGACCCGGATCAACCGTCGTTGCGTATCGAGCGCTGTTGCCGTGCCGCCGACAACATGCGAAGGAATCTTGCGCGCCGGTACCGCGGGCGGTGCCACTACTGGCGAGTCGTCGATGGTCTCGACTGGCGTATCAACTGTTTTTTCAGCCTCGGCAACCGGCTCAGGACCCTTGTTGATCTGCCAACCCGGGCTCATTCTGCACGTCCATGCAGGGCATGACTCACAGCGTCAATCTTGCGATGTATTGAAACCATTTCTATCGCCGCAACAGCTGCTTCAAAGCCCTTGTTCCCGGCCTTCACGCCGGCACGGTTGAGCGCCTGTTCAAGCGTCTCGCACGTCAGCACGCCGAATGCATGCGGTATGCCTGTCTCCTGCTGACTCTGACCAATGCCGCGCGACACCTCGTTGTAGATTGCTTCGTAGTGCGCAGTCTCGCCACGTAACAGGCAACCCAGTGTGATGACTGCATCGTAGCGTTTAGTCTCTGCAAGTTTGCGCGCCGCATCGGGAATCTCCCACGCACCGGGTACTCGCACGATCTCAATATCGGCAATCTTTCCGCCGCTGCGCAGGATGCCATCGAGCGAGCCATGCAGCAGGCGATCGGTGATGACTGCATTCCAGCGCGCTACCACGATTGCAAATCGCATGCCGGCGGCCGACAGGTCGCCTTCGATCGCAACCGGCTTGCCTTTCAGCGGGTCCTGCCATTCCCAGAATGCGAAAATGATGCCCGGCACTGGCTCGACCGTGAACGCGCGCGATTTCCAGTCGGTGTCGATCACGCGCGTAATCCGCTTCGCATCGTCCGCATCGCTGTAGCGCTTTTCAATCCATGCAGCGGCAGCATTGCGCACTTCATCCAGCTGCGTGACTTCAATCAGGATGTCGGCAGCAAAGTTCGACATGCCGTCGAGAAACTCGATATTCCCCAGCGGCGCAAGGAACGGCCGACCCCGGCTCGCTTCCGTCTCCCAGCCTCGTCCCGGCTCGAATCCAAGCGTGTCAAAAAAACTGACGAGCGCGTCGTAAACGGCAGGCGTACTGGCAGCCCGCACAAATGTTATTCCCTTGATCATGCCTATTCAGACTACCATCCGTACGCGGCAGACGCCGCTCGCGAAAGCATGGCAAATCACTGTCAACAGGCCGATTTTGGTAGACTTGCGAGTCCCTCCGTCCCAGCCCAAGGAGCACCAATCATGGCCTACGAGCATCTCCACCTTGACCTGAATCAAAACATAGCCACCGTGACGCTCGACCGGCCCAAGGTCATGAATGCGCTGAATCGCGGGCTGTTCAACGATCTGGAAGCAGTGTTCCTTGAACTGGCGGGAAACCTGGAAATCCGCGCTGTGATCCTGACCGGCGCAGGTGAAAAAGCATTCGCCGCCGGCGCAGATATCAACGAACTCAGTGTCGTCAACGCAAACCAGGGCCAGGCCCTCGCCGCACGCGGCCAAGCAGTGTTCGACCTTATCGAAAATTGTGGCAAACCGGTCATTGCCGCCATTAATGGATTTGCCCTCGGCGGCGGCTGTGAACTGGCGATGGCCTGTACCATCCGGATTGCCAGCGACCGCGCCCGGCTCGGCCAGCCCGAGGTAAAGATCGGCCTCATCCCCGGTTACGGCGGAAGTCAGCGACTGCCCCGCCTGGTCGGCAAAGGGGCCGCGCTCAAAATGCTGCTCACGGGCGAAATGGTCTCTGCCGTGGAGGCTCTGCGTATTGGACTCGTCGACGAAGTCGTTTCCGCCGAAGAACTGCTGCCACGCGCTCAGTCCCTGGCCACATCGATCGCCGCCAATGCCCCGCTGGCAGTTCGCAGTTGCATCGAGGCAGTGAATGCCGGCTTTGACCTGCCCCTGGCTGCCGCCCTGGAACTGGAAGCCTCGCGCTTCGGCCTGGCCTGCGGCACGGAAGATAAAGCTGAGGGAACGGCCGCCTTCCTGGGGAAGCGCGCGCCCGTCTGGAATGGCCGCTGAGTGAAATACGAGCGTGGCCGGAGATTCCAACATGCCGCCGGGATTGACCACCTCTGACAGCGGCATGCCGGCTCCGACGCGGCAAGTTGATATGCTGAAGACAGGACAATTCTGACCGACTTCATGACGCTGACCCGGACTCTCGCGCTCCTCCCTGCATTGCTCGTTTCTTTTACCGTCGCCATCGTGGCGGGCTGCCATCGTCAGCCTGATTCTGCGCGGGAAGCAGCGGTCGAAGCCAGGGCTGCGCAAAAACAGCAGGCCCAGGTCTTTTCCAAGAAGGAGAATGCGGCGCGTGATGAAGTCAACGAGATCCCGCCGCCATCGAAAGAGCGCTACCTCTCTGTGCACTCATCCGATGGCTGGGTAAATCCCTTCCTCACCATTCACCGCGATACAGTCGAGTTACGCATCATTTTTCCGCAGACGACGGGCAGTCCCATCGACGGCGGCAGCAGCATGCTTCACCCCGCAGCAGCACGCAAACAAACAGTCGACGTTCGCCTGGCGGACCTTCCTGACGCCCTGGCTGCGATCCCTGCCTATGCATGGCCCTACGGTCGTGTGATTGCCGTCCAGGAGTCTTCGGCAGCCGCCAGGCAGGACCGCGCACAGGTAAGGCGCACCGAAGAGTCCACCATGCAGATCCTCAACGACCTCGGCATCGTGGTCGATGAATGGAACGGCAACTCCAATTCCCTGCTGCATTAATTCGACGGGCTGGACCAGCCGTATCAGTAGCCTTCGGTTACCACATTTACCAGTGGCTCACCGTTTTTAAAGCGCTCAATCTGCTGCCCTGCCAGCGTGAATGCACGCTCCAGAAACCGCGGACTGCCACCCGCTACATGCGGCGTAAGGAAAAGATTCGGTGCTTTCCACAAGGGATGGCCCGGCGGCAACGGCTCAGGATCGGTGACGTCGAGCGCGGCGCGAATGCGTCCGGATTGAAGCGCCGCTACCAGTGCATCGGTTTCGACTACCGGTCCGCGCGCTGCATTGACCAGCAGCGCGGCCTGTTTCAGCTTCGCCAGTCGAGGCGCGTCAAACATATGTTCCGTAGCCTTGGTTAAAGGCACAATTACAATTACGATATCGGCATCCGGCAGCAGTCCGTCCAGCTCCTCGATCCCATGAATGCTGTCCCGCTTTCGCCGGCTTAGACGCGTGAAGGTGACGCCAAAGGGCTGCAGTCGATCCTCGATAGCCTTCCCGATCGCTCCATACCCAACGATCAGAATGTGCTTTCCAGATAAATCCTCGCCAAAGACAGGAACGACCGGCTTCTTTGCATCAGGATGCAGTTGCTGATACGTATCATCTGCCTCCGTACGGCGCTCCCATTGCTCGCTCCGCCGGATGTTCTCGTACAACGGGAAAAACTTGATCGACGCGAAAATGGCGGCGACTACCCACTCCGCCACCGGAATATCGTGGATACCCTGGCCATCGCACAGAATGGCGCCCTGCGGTATATGGTCCACCATCGCATCGATCCCAGCCGAAAGTGCCTGCAGCACTTTCACCCCGCGCATGAAGGGCAGCACGGTCGCCACCGTCTTCGACATATACGGAACGATCCAGAATTCGACTTCAATCGGTCCTGTCGGTTCGTCGGGGACCTGCACAATCTCGATGTCCGAGGGAAGCAGGTGGCGATAAATCGGATCGAAGTGCGCCGGTACACCAACTCGCAGCATCGTCAATTAATCCTTCTGATGAAAAACGTGGTCGTTGATGTCAGGCCAGAATTCCTTCACGGTAAAAGTCGCGCCGTCCAGGATGACGTTGGTCAGCCAACGCTGGCCAGTCTTCGTCCAGGTCCGGTCCACACCCGGGTAGTAGAGATCAGAAATTCCTGATGCTGCGCCTGCGCCAACCACCTCAGAATAGTTTGGCTCTTCGCGGCCGTCATCACCACGTGTAATCAGCGTGCGACTGAACGAGTACGCGCCGCGCTTTAAAATACCGCCATGTCCCAGTGTGTAGTAGCGGGAATCCTGGTGCAGGGCTGACGGCAGCAGGAATTCCACAAATGTATTTTCATTGATCTGGTCAGCAAGGGAATGCCAGTAGTACCGACCGTAGCCGGCAGCGCCCTGGTGAAATTGCGGATATGAATTTTCTGCCATGGCGACACCCGCCAGACCGCCCACGAAAATGAAGGATGAGTAATCGAAATTGTCCTGCAGAGTCGTCTTGAATTTGTCTTTTACGGTTTGCGGCGGCAGCTTCTGGTCTGCACTCACCGAGCGAAAGTTTGGCACAATGCCAAGGATGCGCTTGGTCTGCTTGCCTTCCCCGGATCCATCCGTCGCTGGTGCACTGCTGCCCGTTGTGCTCTGCGGTGCCTCCGCAGCGCTGCTCGAGACTGTTGGCGAGGGTGCATCCGGCAGAGCAGCGGCATCATCAACTGCAGGCGCGGATGAACTGTAATTGACCTGTCTGGCCTGTTGTGCAATTGCCGCCGTGCAACCTATTGCAAGCAGATTGCAGGCGATCGCGCCTTGTAAAAGCTTGAGACGCTTCGAGCTTCCTGTTTTCATGTTCATTCTGACGTATGGGATTCAAAACAGACCCCAACGGCTGCAACCTATTTTCGAGGCTGCTGAACAACCTAGGGCAGAAGCCGCTAAAACGCCTTCCTGATTGCTTCGAGACCAGCCGCAATCTCCTCCAGTCCGGTTGCGTATCCCAGGCGAAGGTGCCCCTCACCCTGGGGTCCGAAGACTATCCCGGGAATCGTTGCCACGTGCGCTCGATCGAGTAAGAGTGCCGCCGCTTCCCTGCTATCGGGATGTATCCGACCACTGTCAGGAAAAGCGTAAAACGCACCCTGCGGCAGACTGCAACTGAACCCCAGTTCGATGAGGCCATTCACAAGAAGGTCACGCCTCTGCCGGTATTCCTCCCTGCGCAGTTGAAGGTCGCGGGGCGGCGTCTGCATGGCTGCTAGTCCTGCATACTGCACCATGGTCGTCACGCCATTGGTTGAATACAGCACCAGCTTTTTCAGGCCGGTCATGAACGGCTCTTTCGCGACTGCGTAGCCGATGCGCCAGCCCGTCATCGCGTAGCTTTTTGAAAAAGTGTAGGTCGTGATGGTGCGCTCGGCCATGCCTGGCAGCGACGCGATCGAGACATGCTCGCCGTCATACACCAGGTCTTCATATGCCTCATCGGCGATGACGACCAGGTCGCGTTCCTGCGCAAAATCCGCAGCCTCCTGTGCTTCGCTTCGAGAGAAGACCACACCGCTTGGGTTCTGTGGCGTGTTGTAGTAGATGGCACGCGTTGCCGGCGTCGCGTATCTTGCCAGCGTCCTCGACAAACCCTCACGCCGCGCCTCTTCTGTCGGCACAAAGATCGGCGTCGCTTCTGCAGCACGCACCATGTCGGCAATCGGCGTCCAGTAGGGTGAAAAGACCAGCACTTCATCCCCTGCGTCGAGTACAGCCTGGAAACTCACCCACAACGCATGAGCACCGCCAACAGTCACAATCACGTCATCGACTGAAACCTCATGCATCTGGTTACGCGCCTTCAATTTCTCGACAATTGCCTTCCGGAGCGCCGGTATACCGGACGATGGAGCGTATTTTGTCCTGTCTTCGACCGCAGCCTGCACCAGTGCCTGCTTGATGGGCTCCGCCGTTGGGGAGAATGGTTCTCCGCCATGAAATGCATGCACAGTCTGGCCGCTCGCGCGCAACTCCAGTACCCGGTTGCGGACCTTCACGATATCCGAGAAGCCAACATGTTCAAGTCGCTTCGCCAGGCGGGCAAAGCTTCGTGGTGCTGCCGTATTCGAGATAAAGGAGCGTGCGCTCATGGGGCCTGCCGTTTCTTTTGTCTGCTGCTTCAGTGTAGTCAACGATGCTATCGTGACGAAATGCGCCGCCATTTACTCTGGTACGGAATCGCCGCCTGCTGGTCCCTTGCGGCACTTGCCGGCCTGCTGTTGCACCATGCACAACAGGCCCTGCCTGCGGCACTTTGTGCCCTTGGATTCGCAGCCGCCGGTGTATGGATAGGCAAACGGGATGCCGCCGCCCTTCTTAACTGCTAGACGGCAAGACGCCCCAGGTAGACCGCCATGCCTGCAACAGCATCAACGCCCATAGCCTGCAGCGCATCGATTTCAGCTTGTTCGCGAATGCCACCGGCAACAATTAACTGTCGTTCCGTGAGTTTCCTCAACGACTCGGCGACACTGAGCGGAAAACCCTGCATCGTGCCTTCCTTGTCGACGTGCGTGTAGAGAAACGCATCGCAATACGGTTCGAGCGCCCGGATGGCCGTCTCGGGTGTCAGGTCTGCGTGATCTTTCCAGCCCTTCACCGCGACCTTGCCATTTTTTGTATCGACGCTGAACACCAGGCGATCTTTGCCGAGAGTCTCCGCAAGCTCCCGTGCAAAGCCTGTGCGCACCAGTTGTGATTCAGCCGATGCCGCGGCGCCGGTCTCCGTGTCCCCTGCCCCGAAGAGAGCAGAGCCCAGGATGACCCGCTTTGCGCCAGCCTCCAGCATCTCCTGCGCCGCCACCATCGAATGAATCCCGCCGCCCACCTGGCACGGTAGACGCTTCGCCAGCTTCTGAATCAGCACACGGTTTTCACCCTGTCGCATCGCAGCGTCCAGATCGATCAGTTGCACCATCGGATACTTTGAAAAACGCTCAATCCAATATTCAAAATCATCAAAAGCCAGTTTTAGATGTTGGCCCTGCACTAACTGCACAATGCGACCACTCATCAGATCGATCGAAGGAATCAACATGGCAGCCTCACCGGTATGCCATCTTTCTGCAGTTGCTTTTTCAAGGAGCGCGCATCCGACACACCAAAATGAAAGATGCTTGCCGCGAGCGCAGCGTCTGCACGTCCACGTTTGAATACATCCGCAAAATGCGCAGAAGTTCCCGCTCCACCTGAAGCAATCACCGGAATCTGTACAGCGGTACTGACAGCCGCCGTAAGCTCGCAATCAAAACCGGCACGTGTTCCATCTGCATCCATAGACGTCAATAAAATTTCCCCGGCCCCGCGGTCTTCTGCCTCGCGCGCCCACTCGATCACCCGACGACCCGTTGCCTTTCGACCACCATTCACAAACACCTCGGCTGCATCGAGTGGCGCACCTGGATTTCTCCGCGCATCAATCGCGACAATGACCGCCTGCGCACCGAAGTTGCGGCCAATGTCATCGATCAACCCGGGAGCCACGAGCGCTGCCGAGTTAATACTCACTTTATCCGCCCCTGCATCGAAGACGGCAGAAGCATCAACGGCGCTGCGAATACCACCACCCACCGTGAACGGAACGAACAACGACCGAGCTGTCCGCTTCACCGTTTCAATAAGCGTACCGCGGCCTTCATGTGTTGCCGTAATGTCCAGCAGGACAATCTCATCTGCACCTGATTCCGCGTGGCGCGCAGCGAGTTCGGCAGGATCACCTGCATCGCGGATCGCGATGAACTGCACGCCCTTCACCACGCGACCGTCCTTCACATCGAGACACGCAATAATGCGTTTGGTCAGCATGAAGGTTTCCATTCGAGAAAATTGCGCAGCACCCGGAGCCCGACTGCGCCGGATTTCTCCGGATGGAACTGTACTCCCATGACGTTGCCGCGCTCGACCGCGCCCGAGAATTCACAGCCGCCATAGCTGGTCTTCGCTACTGTCGCCGCGACGACCGGGGCTCGATACGCGTGCGTGTAATAAACATAGGCGCCATCATCCACACCGAACATCAACCGAGAGCCATATGCAACCGATACAGAATTCCAACCAACATGCGGCACCTTTTCTGCTGTCACAAAGCGCTCGCAGCTTTCCGAAAATGCACCAAGCCCCGGAACACCCGGAGCCTCCGTACTGCCTGCGAACAGCCACTGCAGGCCAACGCAGATACCCAGAAACGGTGTACCAATTTCGACCGATTGCCGCACCGCTTCGGTGAGTCCTGAATCTTCCAAAGCCTGCGTGGCGTTGAAATGACCCACTCCGGGCAGAACAAGCTTTTCCGCTGTCAGCACCTGAGCGGGGTCAGCAGTTACGCGGACATTCGCGGCACCGAGCGCGTCGAACGCTTTGAGCACAGACGTCAGGTTGCCCGCCTTGTAATCAATGACTGCGATCACTACAGCAGTCCCTTGGTGCTCGGCAGCATTTCCGCCAGTTGCTGATCGCGCGAGCATGCCACGCGCAATGCTCTTGCAAACGCTTTAAACAGCGCCTCGATCTTGTGGTGATTGGACCGCCCGTACATCGTTTTCAAATGAACATTTGCGCGAGCGCCGCGGGCGAAGCCTTCAAAGAAATCTTCAACCAGTTCTGTCTGCAGATCGCCGACGGTGACGACGTTCACCTGCGTATCGATCACACTTGCGACGCGTCCGCTCAGGTCAATCGCTGCAATGGCGAGCGTCTCATCCATCGGCATCAGGAAATAGCCGGCCCGCAGAATTCCCTTCTTGTCGCCGAGCGCCTTATCGATTGCTTCACCGAGCGCAATGCCCACATCCTCAACAGTATGGTGCTGGTCGACATCAAGATCCCCGTCGCAACGCAACTTGAGATCAAACGCCCCATGCCGCGTGAAAAGTTCGAGCATGTGATCGAAGAAACGGATGCCCGTGTGCACTTCATAGAGACCGCCGCCTTCGATTGTTATTTCCAGATCGATTTTCGTTTCGGTGGTAAATCGATGGATCTTCGCGCTCCGCGTATTCGCAGTTCTCTCCAACTCCGGCATCAGACTGATCTCCATTTAATTTCATCAAGCGTCGCGCGGAGGGCCTCCACCGCATGCGCCATCTGCTCGCGGGTTCCGATCGTGATACGCACACATCCATCACATCCGGGATCAGCCGAACGGTCCCGCGTGAGCACGCCCCGGCCTCGCATCGCCGTGACAAATGCCCTATGCTTTTCGCCGATGTTCACCAGGACGAAGTTTGCTTCCGTCCGCCAGTAGTGAACTTGCAGCTCATTCAGCACGGGCAGAAATTCTCTCCGTGCCTGTCTCACCTCGCTGACGTACCAGTCAAGGTAAGACTGGTCTGCAATCGCCGGCGGGAGACAAACAAGCGCCAATGAATTCACGCTGTACGGAGAGATGACGCGGCGCAGCCAGTGCATCGTTTCCTCACCAGCCGCGAGCATACCCAGCCGCAAACCTGCAAGTCCATATGCCTTCGAGAACGTTCGCGCAACAACAAGATTCGGAATCTTACCGATAAGGTCAATGACCGTCTCACCGAAAAAATGGAAGTAGGCTTCATCAACCAGGACGATGGCATGCGGTGCCTTGCCGGCAACCTCAAGAATCTGTTCCCGCGTGACGACGGCGCCGGTTGGGCTGTTTGGATTTGCAATGCAGATCAGTTTTGTCTCGGGCTTGATTGCTGCCTGCAACGCTTCATGCGGGAATGAGAAGTCTTCCTGTGCAAGCACTGTCTCGACGCGCCCATCAGTCGCCGAAGCATACACCTCGTACATGGTGTAGGTCGGAACCGGCAGGAGCATCACATCGTCGCGATCCAAAAATGCCTGGCACAGTACGTGAATCGCTTCATCGACGCCGTTGGTCAACAGTACATGCCCGGCACTCAATCCGAGATGCGCGGCGACCAGCTGCTCCAAAGCTTCGCGCTCGGGATAGCGTGTCAGATCGCCTGCAACTACGCGCTGCAGTGCTTCAATTACCTTCGGCGAACACGCCAGTGTATTCTCGTTGAAGTCCAGCCGCAGACCATTACGGTTGCCAAGGGGCGGATGATATTCCTTCATCCGCGCTACAGCATTTCGCGGCGCCGGCGCAGAGATTCGAAGCTCACTCATGCTCCAGCCTCATCCGGACGGCTGATGCGTGGCCTGTCAGGCCTTCACACTCCGCAATCGTAACAGCGGCAGGTCCAAGCGATGCTACGCCATCGTGCGTGTAACTCTGTACTGTCACTAGCTTCACATAATCAAGTACGCTCAAGCCGCCGCGCACCCGTGCCAGTCCACCGGTCGGCAGCGTGTGATTGGGGCCGGTCACATAGTCGCCGAAGGCCTGTGCCGACCACTTTCCGACAAACACCGACCCGGCACTCGTCACCCAGTCCACGTCTTCGATCCCATCGACCGTCAGATGCTCAAAAGCAAACCTGTTCGTCAGTGCCCGCGCTTCTTCGGCGGATCGCGCGAGAAACACATAGCCGTTTTTATTGAGTGCCAGGGCGGCTGTCTTGTTATCGCGCGACTGCCGCTTTGCTTCCTTCACAACTGCCTTTGCCAGTTTTTTGTTGGTCGTTATGAATACAGAAAACGTCTCGGCATCATGCTCAGCCTGCGCGACGAGGTCGCTTGCAATCAATGCCGGATCGCCGGTTTCACTGGTCACGCCAATCTCTGTTGGACCCGCGAGCATATCGATGGCGCAATCATGCGCGACCAGTTTCTTCGCCGCCGTCACATACAGATTGCCTGGTCCCACGATCTTGTCAACGCACGCAATGTCGCTTGTTCCATACGCCAGTGCGGCGACAGCATGCGCGCCGCCAATGGCATAAAACTCCTGCACGCCCAGCAACGCCGCTGCTGCCAGCGTCTCGCGCGACGGCCGGGGGGACACCACAACGACCCGTTGCACCCCTGCTACCTGCGCCGGAATCACCGTCATCAGCAACGTCGAAGGCAAAGGATACCGTCCACTCGGCACGTAGCAACCGACTGCATCGAGCGGCCTTACCCGCTGACCTGCCGTCACGCCCGACGCCATCTCCGCATCCCATTCCTCCGGCATCTGGCGCCGGGCAAAGGCGCTGATGTTGCGTGACGCCAGTTCCAGTGCAGCGCGAATGACACCGGGCGTTTCAGCAAGCGCCTGCTCCATCACCGCGCGTGTAATCGACAGCGGCTGGCCAACCTGCAGGCCGTCCAATTGCGTCGCATACCGGCGCAGGGAGCGGTCGCCGCGCCTGCGTACATCCCGCACGATACGCTTCACCCGTGTCATCACGCGATCCGACGCATCACCACTGCGTGCTTCCAGCCTCGCCAACAGATTGGTGGTTTTCCGGTCCTTCATCTCGTAAATCTTCATCGATCAAAATCTCCTCGATGTGGTTGGGCCGACGGCAATACTCGTCTACAACACGACCTTGTTGAGCGGATATTCAACAATACCCGCGCCGCCTGCTGCTTTCAGTTTCGGCAACACATCGCGCACAGTGCTTTCATCGAGAATCGTATTCACTGCAACCCAGTCCGGCTTGCTCAGTTGAGAAACGGTTGGAGAATTCAGGGCTGGCAGCACCGCCAGCACCTCCTGCAGGTTCTTCTTCTCCACATTCAGCATCAGTCCCACCTGCCCCTGCGCATCGATGGCGCCCCGCAGCATGAGAGCAATGTTTTCGATCTTCTGCTGCTTCCATGGATCAGCATAGGCTGTGGGATTCGCAATCAAATGCGTCTCACTCTCCATCACCGTATCGATAATGCGCAGACGATTCGCCTTCAACGACGATCCCGTCTCGGTGACTTCAACGATGGCATCGGCCAGTGTTGGTGGCTTGACTTCCGTCGCGCCCCAACTGAATTCAACCTTTACCGGCACATTCTTCTCAGCAAAATAACGCCGGGTCACTTCGACCAACTCGGTCGCGATCGTCGTGTTCGCCAGATCTTCGGCGCGTTGATAAGGAGAGTCCTCAGGAACCGCGAGCACCCAGCGGACCTTGGTCCGGCTTTGCTTGGCATAGGTGAGGCTGGTGACGCTCTTGACCGCCCGTCCGCTTTCCACCACCCAGTCGATGCCTGTCAGTCCCGCATCGAGAACGCCCTTGTCCACATAGCGAGCCATCTCCTGTGCGCGGATCAACATGCACTCAATCTCGGCATCGTCGATCGACGGAAAATACGAGCGGCCGTTCGCGAAAATGCGCCATCCCGCTCGCTCGAACAACGCGATCGTCGCGTCCTGCAGACTGCCCTTCGGGATACCAAGTCGCAGCTTTTGTGCAGCCATTACTGTTGACCTCCCGGAACTGCGATCGGCTTGGTGAAACAGCCCTTGGTGCCCTCATGGCATACCAGGCCATCGCCTTCCACCTGCACGCGGAAAAGCACGGTGTCGTTATCGCAATCGGTTGCCGCGTCGATCACCCGCAGGCGGTTGCCGCTGGATTCGCCCTTCATCCAGAGCTTGCTCCGGGTGCGGCTCCAGAAAGTCACGTAGCCCGTCTCCAGCGTCTTCTCGTAGCTCACTTCGTTGATGAAGCCGACCATCAGCACCTGGCCAGTCTCCGCGTCCTGCACCACAGCCGGCGCCAGGCCGTCCATCTTGGCGAAGTCGATCGTCACTTCGTCCTGCTTCGTCACACTCGCTGCCATTTGCAACTCCTTTTGCGTTCGGTCAGTCAAAATTTTGCAAAACGAAAGGCCCGCTGCGCTGGTTTCGCGTCGGCGGGCCTTATTCCTACTCTTGAGCTCCGGTTTTCCTAGTGACTTTTTCCGGAAGAGTTCGCCGACACGCTGTTCGCATGATGATGGTGGTCATGACGATGGTGAAGGAGAACCTGCATCTGCGTCTACGCTAACGACTCTCCTGCTTAGTGTCAAATTTTTGGCAATCCGTTGCCGCAGCGCTTCACAAAACACTTCCGCTCGCAGGATTCGTGCAGAAAGAGTCACTTGCGGGTCTATCAGACTCAGCTTTTTACCGCAAAGACTCATAACTTCTCCTCGACGAATTGGTCCGACTCCCACTTCGGGAATCGCGTCTGGAAGAAATTTCGGCAGATGCGTAATTATGTTGTTGTCAACTGCACGGGCATATGTAACAGTCACTCCAGCAAACATGCATAGATGACTAAAAGATTCACCACATCGCCCGAATCGGGCGGCAGGGTGCTTCTATATTCCTCTTCAAGGATCTGCGCAAAGACGCAGGCTTTGAGCATGCGAGCTCCTGCCCCTGGTTTGACCGGCAGGTTGATGGACTGTTGTACTGATGCAGCCGTTCTCTTGTCCAGGTTGACCCGCTAGAACGGGCGATCTCCAAGCATTGAAAAAGGCATCCCTCATCGGGGTGCCTTTTTTCGTTGTCGCGCAGCAGCCGCTGCTCCCGGTGCAGACGCCTTCGCCTTTACACCCATCGCTTTCTCCCTTCAAATAAGGCTTGGCGTGGCGTGCGCTGAGAGCTCGCACACTGACGACGACAATGAGGAGCAAGCAGTTTGATTGAATTTTCCTGGCTACCCGCCGATCCTGAGTGGAATGAATATGTAAGTCGCCTCCCTGAAGAACGCGATGCGGCCGCACGCTGGGTAAAACTTGGCCTTGCCGCGCAGAAGCGCATCGACTTCATGCAGACGGCCAGACTCGATCGCATCCTTCGCAAAGCCTTTCCGGATGGTGCCCCGTCGGTCGCTGGAAAGGCGCTGCGGCTTGCCCTGCTTGGCTCGTCGACGCTCAAGCACCTGGTCCCGGCCATCCGCGTAGGCGCTCTTCGCCATGGGCTGTGGGTAGAAACCTTCGAAGGCGAATACGGCCAGTATCGGCAGGAACTGGCCGAAACCAGCGAGGACCTTGCAAGTTTCAAGCCGGACGTCGTCCTGCTGGCACTCGACGCTCACCACGTCACGGCAGGCTCTGGCGGCAGTGTGGACAGCGCGCTCGACAACATGATCGCCTGCTGGGAGGGCGCCAAAAGAAACTACGGCACGACCGTCATCCAGCAGACCATCCTTCCGGTCTTCCCGCGCATTCTCGGCAACAACGAGCAGCGCGAACCTGAGTCACCAGCGGCCCTGATCGAGTCCCTCAGCGCGCGGCTGCGGACGGCGGCCGACGAACATGGCGTCCACCTGCTATCCATCGACAGCGTCGCTGCCCAGCATGGCGTCCGCGAGTGGTACGACGCGGTTCTCTGGCATCGCTCCAAGCAGGAAGTGCATCCGCGCGCTTCGCACTACTATGGCGACCTGGTTGGCCGCCTGCTCGGAGCCCTGCGCGGTCGCTCGTCAAAGTGCCTTGTTCTCGATCTGGACAACACTTTATGGGGCGGCGTGATTGGCGACGATGGTCTGGAGGGTATCCAGCTCGGCCAGGGTTCGACAGTCGGCGAGGCCTTCGTCGCCTTCCAGCGCTATGCCCTGCAGCTCGCGCGCCGTGGCATCATTCTCGCGGTCTGCTCCAAGAACGATGAGGCGAATGCCCTGGGTCCCTTCGAGAAGCATCCCGACATGGTACTTCGACGGAAGGACATTGCCTGCTTCGTCGCCAACTGGCAGGACAAGGCCAACAACCTGCGTCACATCGCGAAATCGCTCAACATCGGCCTCGATTCGCTGGTGTTTGCCGACGACAATCCCTTTGAACGCAACCTTGTCCGCCAGGAGCTGCCAGAGGTCCAGGTGCCGGAGCTGCCTGAAGATGCCGCGCTGTATATCGATACGATCGCCGACGCCGGCTATTTCGAGGCACTGACTGTTACGGCTGAAGACCGCGAGCGCGGCGGCCAGTATCGCGCCAATCTCGAGCGCGAAGAGCTCCGCGCGTCGGCTACCGATATGGAAGGCTACCTGCGCGGACTGGCCATGGAACTCGATGTGCGACCTTTCGACGGGATCGGTCTGTCAAGAATCGTCCAGCTCATTAACAAGACAAATCAGTTCAATCTGACGACCCGCCGCTACACCCAAGCCGATGTTCGGGCGATGATGGCCGATCCAACGACCGCGGCGTACCAGTTCCGGCTTGTCGATCGCTTCGGTGACAACGGCATGATCGCCGTGCTCATCGGCAGGCTTACGCAGCCGGATACACTTACGATCGATACCTGGCTGATGAGCTGTCGCGTGCTTGGCCGGCAGGTGGAAGAGGCCTGCCTGAACGTAATGATCGATGCCGCTTGTCGTCTCGGCGCGTCAAAGCTTCAGGGCGAGTTCATTCCCAGCGCCAAGAACAGTATGGTCCGCGAACACTACCGGAAGCTGGGCTTTACACTGGAGGCGACAGAAGCCGACGGCTCCACGCGCTGGGTACTCGACCTGGACAGCCACGAGAAAAAGCCAGTCATCATGAATGTAACTACTCGATAGCGAAGGAAACCATGCAGGAACAGGAAATCTACGCGAAACTTACCGAGATCTTTCGCGACATCTTCGACGACGACTCCATTGTGCTCAAGCCCGAAACGACCGCGAAGGATATTGAGGACTGGGACTCGTTCAATCACATCAACCTGATTGTCGCGACAGAAGCGAAGTTCGGCATCAAGTTCAAAACGGCAGAGATTGAATCGCTCAAGAATGTCGGCCATTTTGTTTCCATCATCCAGCAAAAGCTGGGCTGAAGAAGCGCCTTCAATCCTGGCGTGCTGACGGAACCCTAGCAAAGTGGGCGATTTGTCATTCCGACCGAAGCGTAGCGAAGTGGAGGAATCTGCATTTCCGAAGTAAGTACAACTCCGGCTGAAACCGTCAGGGCCCGCGGGAAGCATTTCGGCCTCTACATCGCAATCGTGATCCTGCTGCCGGCCATCGCCTTCCTGAGCATCTTCGCCATCGCGCGCACAGACCGGTTCATCCGGACGTCCAAGCGCGAATTCTGGCATTCGATGGAGTATCAGTTCGCTGCGCGCCCCGAGCCCTGCGACATTCTCATCTTCGGCGACTCGACCGGGCTCATGGGAGCTGATCCTCGCATCCTGACTGCCCGCACCGGCCTCAGCGCCTGCAACCTCGCCGTTCCCTACCTGGCTCTCTGGACGACCGGCAACCTTACGCTGGACCACTATCTGGCCAGCCATCCCGCTCCGAAATTCATCATCATCGAGCAACAACCATCGCATTTCCGTACGCCCACCATGGACGATGAGAGCGGCATCATCGACGGCTTTCTGCTCGCCGACCGCAAACTGCCGCCTCTAAGCGCTGCCAAACTGTTTTTGTCCCATCCCAAGGAAAGCTTTTCTTTTGCCGCTCAGCTTTGGAAGGAACTCATCAGCTTTACGCCCAGCACCAGCCCTGATCTCTCAGAGGGCACCTACCAGCGCGACACTGCAAGGCTGGCGGCGGAAGAGGGGTTCTACGGCAATGACCGCCCCGGTGGCAATACAGATTGCTTCTACCAGTTCAAGGATCCGGTTTTCAGCCGGAGCTACCTGCGCAGCTTCAATAAGTACGCCACCCACGGCACCCGCGTGCTCTTCTGGCCCTCGCCTGTCCGCCATTGCGATGTGCACCTGAACGATTACCGCGTCGGCACGGCATTTCTCGGCCTGCCGCAGCCGACTATTCTCGACAACAGCGCATTCACGGATGCACAACACCTCAGCTCAGAGGGCGTCGTTCAGAATTCGAACAGCCTCGCCGACTACATTCAACAAACCATCGCCAAGTAGAGGGGGCGCTTGCCTCCTTTTCGTCTCATCAACGCACTGGCTCTTTCGTAACCCGAGAACCCGAACCGCGGCATAAAACTCCGTCCGGCTCTGGTAATTTTGGTGGGACGTCAGGGTTGCAATTCCTGGCGAGGTTGCGCCGCAGATGGGGCCCTTTCTGAACGACACCCGCCCCGCTCTGCCGGGAGTTTCTTCGTGGATCATCTGCCTGGAAAGCTTCTCAAATTATCCGGCCCTGCCGTCTTCCTGGCACTGCTGCCGATCCTCATGGTGTTGACGCTTGCAGGTTGCGGCTCGGGCAGCAGTACTGCGGCGGCGCCCGGCGATTACACGCTTAGTGCGACTCCGGCCTCCGTCTCGCTGGCACCCGGAGGCTCCACCACTCTATCGGTTCTTGCCAGCGCAACAGGCTCCTTTGCCGGTACCATCAATGTGACGATCACTGGCCTGCCGGCCGGCATCACCGCTACTCCTTCGACCCTCGCTCTGACGCCAGGCACTGCCCAGGCGCTGACGCTGAAAGCGTCCTCCAGTAGCGTAGCCGGCTCCGCTACCATCACGCTCACCGGGACATCCGGCACACTGGTCCACACCGTCGCTGCTCCTCTCACTGTCACGGCTCCAATCGCGCCGCCCGACTTCTCGCTTTCCGTCTCGCCCACTAGTCTCAGCATCATGGCCGGTGGTACAGGATCGGCCATCGCCGTATCTGCGACAGCAGCCAACGGATTCACCGGCACCGTAGCCGTGACACTTACGGGTCTGCCCCAGGGGGTCACGGCAACTCCGTCAATGCTTTCGCTCGCACCGGGCAAGGCGCAGAACATCACGCTCACGGCGGCTGCTTCGGCCGCGACTGGCAGCGCTACGGTGGCATTCACGGGCACATCCGGCACGCTGAACCACTCTGCGGCGCTTGCGCTGACCATACGGGCCGCCACACCTGACTTCGCACTGTCGGTGACACCTGCGGTCCAGTCTGTCACGATCGGCAACACCACCGGGGCACAGGTTGCCATTTCTGCGACCGCTGTCAATGGTTTTGCCAGCCCGGTATCCGTCTCGCTTACAGGCCTGCCGAACGGCGTGACCGCAACTCCTGCAAGCCTTACCCTGGCGCCCGGCACGCCGCAGAACGTCACCCTGACGGCGGCTACGACGGCCACCGCCGGAGCCGCAACTCTCACCTTCACCGGGACCTCAGGCGCGCTGACACACATGGCAGCGCTGGCGCTGACCGTTGCCGCCGCGCCCATCCCCGACGTCACTACCTACCACTACGACAACACCAGGCAGGGTCAGAACACGCAGGAAACGATGCTTACCCTGGCGAACGTCAACGCCACCACATTCGGGAAAACTGGCTTCTTTACGACCGACGGCAAGGTAGATGCGCAGCCACTCTTTGCCGCCAATGTTCCAGTCAACGCCGCCACGACACAGAACCTTGCTTACGTGGCGAGCGAGCATGACACCGTCTACGCCTTCTCGCCATCGACCGGGCAACCGGTGTGGTCAACGTCCATCCTCCTGCCCGGCGAACAGACCAGCGACCCGCATGGCTGCTACCAGATCAGCCCGGAGATCGGCATTACCGCAACCCCGGTCATCGATCGCAAGCAGGGGCCGCACGGAGCCATCTTTGTTGTCGGGATGTCGATTGATGCGAGCAACCACTATCACCAGCGGTTGCATGCACTTGACCTGGCGACCGGGGCAGAGCTTCCCGGCAGTCCGACGGACATCACTGCGTCCTATCCCGGCACCGGCGAAAGCTCAAACAACGGCATCGTCACTTTCGATCCAGGCCAGTACGCCGAGCGTGCCGGCCTGCTGCTGGTGAATGGAGCGATTTACCTAAGCTTCACATCGCACTGTGACCAGCAGCCGTACCAGGGCTGGGTCATGGGCTACAGTGAATCCACCCTGCAGCAGACTTCGGTCATCAACGTCACGCCGAACGGCGGCGAAGGCTCTATCTGGATGTCGGGCTACGGTATGGCAGCCGACGCGGCTGGCAACATTTACTTTCTCGACGCAAACGGCAGCTTCTCCGGTAGCGTCACGCCGTCCGGCATTCCTACTGACATGGATTACGGCAATGCCATTATGAAGCTCAGCACTACGAGCGGCAGCCTCACCGTGGCGGATTTCTTTCAGCCGTACAACACCATTAGCGAATCCATGAATGACATTGATCTGGGATCCGGCGGCGGCATGCTGCTGCCGGACCTGATCGACACAGCGGGCAATGTCCATCACCTCATCGTGGGTGCGGGCAAAGATACAAATATCTATATTGCCAACCGCGACAACCTCGGCCGCTACAACAACGCGAGCAACGCAAATCTCTACCAGGAATTGCCGGCCGCGTTGCCCGGAGGTGCCTGGTCGGGTCCGGCTTACTTCAACAACACTGTCTACTACGCAGGCGTCAATGACAATCTCCGCGCCTTCCCGATTACCAACGCGCTCCTTGCGACGACGCCATCGAGCGTATCGGCCAGCGCTTTCGGATATCCCGGCACCACGCCGACCATCTCTGCCAACGGCAACACGAACGGCATCGTCTGGGCGGTTGAAGACGGAACCGGCGGCCCTGGCGTGCTGCATGCTTACGATGCCACCAACCTCACGCACGAACTCTACAACAGCAACCAGGCGCCTGGCAGCCGTGACAGCTTCGGCTTAGGCAACAAATTCATCACGCCGATGGAAGTGAACGGCAACGTGTACGTGGGAACGCCCACCGGCGTCGCAGTCTTTGGCCTGCTGCCTGCGCCCAACTAAAACACGCGTAGTGCAATGCATCAACCCATCAGGACGACCCGCATCTCACAAAACAGCGAGGTCGTCATGAACGAGGAAAAGCTTCCCATTGCCGAAGAAGAGATAGCCCCACTCAACAGCATTGCCCCTGACCTTGCGGGTCTGCGCATACTGTTCGTGAATGTATTCGGTGTCAGTTCTCCCGATGGGTCGTGGACACTTATCGACGCCGGCATTCCCCACTCTGCAAAGCGCATTCGCAAGTGGGCTGACGAAAGTTTCGGTGCTCCACCGCGAGCCATCGTGCTCACCCACGGCCATTTCGATCATGCCGGATCGGCCAAAGTGCTCGCCGATGAATGGAATATTCCCGTCTATGCACATCCGCTCGAGTTGCCATTCCTGAACGGCACCAGCAGCTATCCTCCTCCTGATCCCAAGGCAGGCGGAGGTGTCATGGCGCTGCTTTCGCCCCTCTATCCCAGCGGCCCGCTCGACCTCGGCGATCGCCTGCGGCCACTCTCCGAAAATGATGTGGCCCAGCTATTGCCTGGGTGGCGAATGATTCATACGCCCGGCCACACCATCGGTCATATTTCGTTCTTCCGCGAGAGCGACGGCACACTGCTCGTGGGCGATGCATTCTGCACCGTGCAATCCGAATCGATGATGGCTATCGCGCAGCAAACGCCCGAACTTCACGGACCACCGTCCTACTACACCCCTGACTGGATTGCAGCGCGCGCATCAGTCGATACTCTTGCATCGCTTCAGCCGAAGACCCTGGCCCCCGGCCATGGACAGCCGGTCTCCGGCGCTGACATTCCAGCACAACTCGAGCGCCTGTCCGCACGATTCGAAGAGATCGCGCTGCCGGAAGATCAGAAGCAAAAGCGCGATCGCGTGGCCTGACCGCTGCCCATCCTGTGCTGACTTCGCTATGATGTTTCCTTGACTGGAATGGGCACCTCGACGGTGCCCATTCAAAGGGAGAGCATGACGACGGCATTTCGGCGGGACTTCCTGAAGATGGCGGCAAGTGGCATGGCTGCCTCTGCATTGACGACAGTGGGCGCGCAGTCAGCGGAGGCTCAAGCGACAGACCCGTCAACCCACAATTTCTTTAACGTCCGCAGCTTCGGCGCAAAGGGTGACGGCAACGCGATCGACACTGCCGCTATCAATAGCGCGATTGAAGAGGCCGCAAAGCATGGCGGTGGCACTGTGTTTTTTCCTGCCGGCACCTATGCGAGCTATTCGATTCACCTCAAAAGCTACGTCGCACTCTATCTCGACCAGGGCGCAACGATACTTGCAGCCTCAGTCCCTCTCGAAGGAACAACGACCGGCGGCTACGATGCTGCCGAGCCGCAAGGTGCGTGGGAACCCTACCAGGATTACGGACACAATCACTGGCACAATAGCCTGATCTGGGGTGAAGATATTCACTACTTCGCCATCCTCGGGCCCGGTCTGATCTGGGGCAAGGGCCTGACGCGCGCACATAAAGAAGACACGCACCTGCCGGATACCGCAAAACCAGGCGTTGGCAACAAGGCGATCGCGCTCAAGAACTGCCGCAACGTCATCCTCAGCGATTTCTCGATCCTGGCGGGCGGCTGGTTCGGCATTCTCGCGACCGGTGTCGACAACCTGACCATCGACAACCTTAAAATCGACACCAACCGCGATGGTATGGACATTGACTGCTGCCGCAATGTGCGCGTCTCCAACTGCAGCGTGAACTCACCATGGGATGACGCTATTTGTCCCAAGAGTTCTTTCGCCCTCGGCTATGCGCGTCCGACCGAATATGTAACTATCAGTAATTGTTACGTAACCGGCAAATACCAGCTTGGCACCATGCTGGACGGCACCTGGAAGACATTTCCGGGAGGCATGAAAGATGCGACTGGCCGCATCAAGTGTGGGACGGAATCAAACGGCGGCTTCAAGAACATCACGATCGCCAACTGCATCTTCGACGGCTGCCAGGGACTGGCACTCGAGACCGAAGACGGTGCTGTCTGCGAAGACATCACGATTACCAACCTGACAATGCGCGACATTCGCACAGCTCCGTTTTTTCTGCGACTCGGCCAGCGCATGCGCGGACCGAAGGGTGTCCCGGTCGGTACATTGAAGCGCGTCGTCATCAGCAATGTAACGTGCCATGGCTCTTCAACCGATTATTCATCGATCATCAGTGGCGTTCCCGGCCACCTGATTGAAGATCTTAAGATAAGCGACCTCTATATTCATCAACTCGGCGGCGGGACAAAGGAAATGGCCGCGCTGCAACCGCCTGAGAAAGCCGACAGCTATCCAGATCCGGGCATGTTCGGCAAGCTCCCGGCCGCCGGATTCTTCATCCGCCACGCACGCAATCTCGAAATGTCGAATATCGAAATTGCAACAGAGGCGACAGACCAGCGCCCCGCTTTCTGGCTGCGTGATGTCAACGGAGCCGACTTCTTCCGCATACGAACACCAGCAGCAGCATCGGCCTTCGCGCTCGACCAGGTAAAAGACTTCCGTGTCTTCGGCAGCCGCAGGATCAAGGACACCATCCTTGAGCAGGCAGACGGCAAGTCGATCTGACGGTGCCCAAATCTTTGTCATCCCGACCGAAGTGGAGGGATCTGCATCTTGCCACGCCCGCCACACTTCGCGCATGATGCAAATAACGTGCAGCGCTCCACGTTGCTCCGGTCGGGATGACCAGACAAACAGTTGTTCAGGTTAGTCCCTAAGACAAACCTGTAATTTCCCCGGCAGCATCAACATCGATCTGCTCCGCGCGTGAAATCTTCGGAAGCCCCGGCATCAGCATCATATTGCCCGCAATCGCTACCAGGAATCCTGCACCGGCCGACAGCGAAACACTTGTGATGTTCAGTGTCCAACCAGTTGGCGCTCCCGGTAATTTTGGATTGTCCGACAGCGAATACTGTGTCTTGGCAATACAAATCGGCAAACCTGCGAAACCCCAGTCACTGAATCGTTGCAACTGCGCCTCTGCTTCCTGCGAGAACGTAACACCGTCAGCTCCATATATCTTGACTGCGACTTTTTCAATCTTCGTCTTCAATGGGTCAGAAGGAGAATAGACAGATTGCACCGGCGCATCCGGATTGCTCTCAATCAATTTCACCACCGCTTCTGCAAGTTCCGTCGCACCTTCCGCACCCTTGTTGAATGCCTCTGAGAATGCGCACGGCAAGCCCTCATCCTGGCAAAAAGTTTGCAGAGCCTGGAGATCTTCGTCACTGTCTTTTGGAAATCGATTGATCGCAATCACAATCGGCAACTTGAACGCCCGGAGAATGCGAATATGCGCGCCCAGGTTCTTCAGTCCCGCGGCAAGATCGCCTTCACCCTGCGTGCGCATGCTCTGCACTGTCGTCACCAATACAGCGGCCGACGGCCGTAGCTTAGACGATGGCATCACGATATCCATATACTTTTCGAGACCAAGATCAGACGCGAAGCCGCATTCGTTCACGACATAATCGGCCAGCCGCAAAGCCATCTTCTGCGAGATCACGCTGCTCGTGCCATGCGCGATGTTGGCGAATGGTCCCATGTGGACCAGCGCGGGAGTCCCCTCCGTCGTCTGCACGAGATTCGGCAGCAGTGCTTCGGACAACAGCGCCATCATCCCGCCGACCGCGTGCAGGTCTTTCGCGGTGACCGGCTTGCCGTCCTTCGTCGCGCCAACGATGATCGATTCCAGCCGCTTCCGCAGATCGGCGCGATCAGCTGCCAGCGCCATGATCGCCATGATCTCGGACGCGGCGGTAATCACAAATCCGGAATGACGATCTGCTCCCTCGCGTTTGCCGCCCGCGCTGACAACAATGCGTCGCAGGGCGCGATCGTTCATGTCCATCGCGCGAGGCCACGTAACCTGCTCCGGATCCAGGTTCAATTCATTGCCGAAAAAGAGATGCGTATCAATCAATGCTGACAGCAGATTATGCGCCGAGGTGATCGCGTGAAAGTCGCCATGGAAATGAAGGTTGATTTTGGCCGCGGGCTCAACCTGCGCGCGACCGCCGCCGGACGCGCCGCCCTTCATCCCAAAGACCGGACCCAGCGATGGTTCACGCGAAGTAATGACGGCGCGCTTGCCAATGCGCTCGAGTCCCTGTGTCAGGCCAATCGCCGTGACAGTCTTGCCTTCGCCGGAAACAGTTGGCGTCGTCGCCGTCACCAGGATCAGTTTGCCGCGCTGCTTGAGCGAGATATTGTCCAGCAGTTCGAGCTTGATCTTGGCGCCGTGCGCGCTCACCTGTTCGTAATATTTTTGCGGAAGCCCAAGCTTTTCCGCGATGGTTTGGACAGGGAGCAATTCATGAGTCATGGGTGCAGGATCTTCCTCGCTGAAGTGGATACATTCCATGCTACCGAAGTTCATGCGCTGTATACCGCGGCGATGGCATACACGGCCGTGTTGCGCGCAAAAAACAGCTTACGGCTTTGCTGTAAAAAAGCTGTACTTGGCAGAGTAAGGCACGCGCACCTCGGCATTTGCATGGCCTGCGTCACATCCAGAGGCCGGCGCTACGCCGCCATCTGTTTCGGTGCGCTCGACTGTCGTAACCTGGCTTAGCTTGCCGTTGCCTCCCGTGGACGTCGCCGACAGAACAAGCCACGGAATCGTGCCGGTATGCGGCTTGCTGGTGATCAGTTTTCCCTGCACTTCACTGCCGTCATTAAGCCGCCATTTCGGTCCGGCGAAGTGTTTCCCGAAGGCGTGATGCGATGCGTCGAAGAGAGTTGCTTCCGGAGCCTTCAACTTCCATTTCCAGTCACCATCCTGCACGCAGGTGTAGATTTGAACACCTTCGCCCTTTGCGCTCAGCAGTATCGTTTCACCGGGACGCGCGAATGCATCCGTTGCCGGCATTGACGGAGCCTGTGCGCGGACAGTCGTTGTTCCGACCAGCCCGGCAATGCCCATCAGCGGGACGAAGAGCAAGGCAGCAAATGAATTCATGCTCATAGCCTACGAGCTTAACAGCGTATGGCAACGGCAACATGACGCCGCACAGCGGGCTAAAACTGGAAATAGAGAAACCGGCTGGTGTCTTCCATATAGATGAGCGCAAGCAGAAATGCACCGCCGATCCATACTGCCCAGCCAATGGTCGGCTGCCAGAGCATTCTCCGCCCCAACCAGCTATCGAGTGCTGCGACGCCATCGGCTGGATTGTAGCGTGCCAGTATCTGCTGTGTATTCGGCAGCAGCCAGATGATGGCGAACAGCACCACAAGCCGCGCAAAGATTTTCAATTCGTAGTGCGCACCGTGCAGGCCCAGTCCGTGCAGCGCGGTCATCGAGCTCATCATCTGGAAGGCGCCGGTGGTCGAATCGGCCCGGAAAAGTACCTGCCCGATCACTACACAAAAAAGCGTCAACAAGACGCAGCAGGTGCGCACCAGCCACGCGTTGGCTCCGGTTCGTTCGACAGGGTGATCGCCGGCCTTCCTGTTGCGGCCGCGCCAGATTCTCCACCCATGATTCACCGTCAGATACACGCCGTGAAATACGCCGAACAGCAGGAATTGAAAGCCCGCGCCGTGCCAGACACCGATGATGAACATCGAGAAGAGTGTTGGCAGTGCGACCATGCTGGAAAAGCCTTCGATCGTCGCCGAGCCTTTGCGCGACACTCTCTTGCCCTTCGCCAGGCGACGTCGATTCACCCAGAGCGACACCGGGTTATAGAGATAAAGCGTCACATACCGCGTCAGCGTCATATGCCAGCGCGACCAGAAGTCGATGATGTTCGCGGCTTTGTACGGCGAATCGAAATTCAGTGGGAAGCGGATCGACAACATACGCGCCAGGCCGATTGCCATATCCGAGTAGCCGGAGAAGTCGAAGTACAGCTGTGCCGTATATGCCAGTACGCCGGACCATGCGCCCAGGGCCGTTAGCTCGCCAGGATGCGCGAAGGCCGCATCGGCAAAGGGTGCAATCGTATCGGCCAGGTACACCTTTTTGAACAGGCCCATCACGAACCACGAAAAGCCGACAGACAGATCATCCAGCCGCAGTCGATACGCACGGTTCTCGCGAAACTGCGGCATGATCTCGCTGTGGTGGAGCAGCGGCCCGGCAATCAGGTGCGGGAAGAATGTGACGAAGAGAACGTAATCCGTAAAATCCTGCGGCTCGGCTGCTCCCTGTCGCAGGTCGATCAGGTAAGCAATCTGCGTGAAAGTAAAAAACGAAATTCCCAGCGGCAGCAGAACTCCGGCGAACTGGTGAAGAACGACCTCCAGGCGGCCCAGCCCGTTCAGAATCGGGAACAGGTACTTGTAGTAGGCCAGCAGCAAGAGGTTGCCACTGACCCCGGCAAACAGGACGTATCCCTGTACTTTGTTCGACGCATCGCCGCGGGTCTTCAGCGCAGCCAGTATCCGTGAGCAGGCAAAGTTGAACAGGATCGAGCCGACCAGCAGGATCAAAAATTCCCGCCGCCACTCTGCATAGAACACCAGCGACATGATCGCCAGCCAGGTGATCACCGCCCGGCGCCCGAGATAACCGGCTAACTGGTAGCCAATCAGGACAATGGGCAGAAAAATGAAGAGAAAGCCGAGCGAGTTAAAGAGCAAGCATCATCCGTTGCGGGAAAACCCCTTGAAGGCGTCTCCAGTATCGCAGACGCAAGGTGATCATCTTTGGCAGGCTTTGTCGGGGCCCGATCGGTCCAGTCGCCGCTCGAGATTGACCTCACCTCGGTAAGCGACGTGACTCCCGACCTTTCCGCACCCTACATTTGTCATCCGGCCTACAATCGACGGTCAGGAACACAACCATCTCCTTCTATTCAGCAACTCTTATAAATAGGTAACGAAATTGCAGGCGCACGTCCGGGTGCGTTTTCCAGCGGAAGATACGTTCAATCTGGGCCGCAAGGTGACCCATTTAACCCTTTAGTCCAGACCTGAGAGGCTGACAGAATGTTGGAACCCATGCCAGACCCTCTTCTTTTTCGCACGCTTTTCGAGTCAACGCAGTCTGCGTCTATCGCTGTACTGGCCGACGCACCGCGGTTCACCATCGTCGCTGCGAGCCGTGCCTACTTGCAGATGGTCGGCGCCTCCGGTGAACAATTGACGGGCAGGCCGATGCTGGACACTGAGCCCTACTGCAATCTGGATGTCCATGAGCAGGAGGGTCTGCGCGAGGCGCTCGATCAGCCACCCGCAGAGATCGACAACGCACTCTCAAACGTCATTGTGCGTGGGAGCAGCCGGACCTGGACGGTCGCAACCATTCCTATTCTTGCCACCGACGGGCAGCGGGCCATGCTGCTGCTCACACTGGATCATCCATCTTCCGGCCAGCATGAGGGTATTCATTTGGGGGGCGGAAGACGGTCAAATGTAGAAAGCATCGATAGTCACGCCGACCGGATCTCGGCGCCCAGGCGATACGGATCCTGTCAACTCCCGTCGCAGGAAGTCTTCGAGGCAGCCGCTCCGGGTTTCGCCGTTTTCGATCTCGAAGGAAACGTTATCGATTGCAACCCTGCGTTTGCTCACACCGTGGGCCGAAGCCGGGAGGAGTTGCAGACACTCAATTCTGCGGCTCTCGTTCATCCCGAGGACCGCGCCCGTAGCATTCAGCAGATCAAGCGCCTGGTCTCAGGCGAGATCACCTCTTTCGTCATCGAAAAGAGGTATATTCGGCCAGATGAGACTGTAGTGTGGGTCAGAAACTCTGTTTCGCTCATCCGCGCATCTGCAGGACAGCCGCCGCAGCTCGTGACCATCTCGGAAGACCTGACGTTGCTCCGCATGGCGGAACGGGCACTGATCAAGAATGAAAAGCTGGCCGCGGTCGGACGCCTGTCGGCCTCTATCGTTCACGAGCTGAACAACCCCTTGGAAGCTGTCACTAACCTGTTGTTCCTGATAGGCCACACGTCGGAGCTGGATGAAATGCGGCGCTATGCGCGGCTTGCCGAAGAGGAGCTTGCGCGCGTGACCCAGATCGCCACCCAGACCCTGCGCTTCTACCGGCACGAGGCAGCACCGGCGCCTCTGCATATGGCCGATATTCTCGACAGCGTGCTTGCGCTCTTCGAAGGCCGCCTGCGCCGCCGCAACGTCAACATCATCCGACGCTACCTGCCGACGTCGGATCCATTGCGCGCCTACAGCGGCGAAATCCGCCAGGTGTTCGTTAACCTGATCAGCAATGCACTCGACGCCATGGGCGACACCGGCGACCTGCGCATCGATGTGCGGCCCTCACGCAACTGGGAGCATCCGGAAATCTCGGGTGTTCGTGTCACCATTTGCGACACCGGCAGCGGTATTCCAAGCGATATGCTGAAGCGCATCTTTGAGCCATTCGTCAGTACCAAGGAGAGCAACGGAACCGGTCTCGGATTGTGGATCTCCAAAGAGATCGTCCGCAGGCATGGCGGGACCCTGCGCGTTCGGAGCAGTGTCAGTGGTAAGCGACACGGAACGGCCATGTCCGTCTTCCTGCCGCGCGACATCATCGCGGTGGCCGCCTGAAACGTCACTTTTGATGCGACAGCAAAAAGTCGCGTACCCCAGTCGGCATCGCATGTCAATCAAATGCACCCAGTCATCCTACGTGCATGAATCCTGGCAATCACTCCGGCTCTGCAGACAGAAAACATTCCGAACAAGATCGACACTTTATGCGGTTGGCTATTGAGCAGGCCCATATAGGTCTCGCCACACCAGGCGGCGCTCACGTGGGCTGCATTATTACCCGCAACGGCGAGGTGGTCGCGAGCGGTTTCAACGAAGTCGAGGGTCGCCACGATCCCACTGCTCATTCTGAGATCGTCACCATCCGCCGCCTTTGCGCCGAGTGGCAGGTCACGAGCCTGGCCGGCTGTACCCTTTACTGCACCCTGCAACCCTGCGGCATGTGTACTGTCGCTTGCATCTGGGCAGGGGTCAGCCGCATAGTTTATGGAGCCACCCGCAACGACGTGCACTCGATCTACTTCGCCGAGCGCCACGCCAATACGGTGGATTATCTGCGCGACGCGTTCCGAAGCGACATCGAGCTGACCGGCGGCGTGCTCGACGAGGAATGTGCCGCCTTTTATATGAAAAAGGACGAGCCTGCCCCACCCGAGGCGGATCCGGCCCACGCACCCACTGTCGCGGCCAAATGACGGACGACTTCTGACATTGTCGCCGGAACGCCTTTACTCTTTCGCCGCCGCCGCTACGAAGTTCAACCCATTAGGGGTACCGTATCCGGTCACGTTGTCCCAGCCTTTAGCAACGGTAAGCGAACTGTCCGTACCGAACGTCAGAGCAAGGTACTCGCCGCTTACAGGCCACATTGCACTCACGAAATCGCGCGTATGCACCAGGGGTGCAGCCAGGTTCGCGGCTGAATAATACTTTGCACCCTCGCTGTCGACGACCGTGCCGACAAGGTTGGTCGGAGACGTTACCGGTACGATGTCGGTGATGGCATCTGCAGGCAGCCTGCTCACGAGAGGCGCGGCCTGTCCCAGCAGGTGGCCTGCTTTTTCATTTGCGAGGGCCCAGAAGGCCGAAAACATCGGGCACGACAAGCTGGTCCCGCCGATCGCCTGAACGGTCGCACCATACACCGGGTCTGTATATACCAGGATTGCGCCGGTGTATGGATCGGCTTCGAGGGAAACATCCGGGACCTGCCGATATTTTCCCGGCAGTTCCCTTTGCCATGCCGGCTTTGGAAAGAACACACTGGAGCCGCCGCCGGCGCCCAGGTCATTGCCATAGTTGTAGGGTGGATCGGATATGTCCGCCTTATCGAAAGCAATCAGAGTCTGGTTGGTACCCCAGCCCGTCTGTTGCGAGGAGCCAGTGCCGCCGGGGACACCAATGCTGGTGCCACCGACCGCGGTGGCGTAAGGTGTGTCCGATGGAACCAGCGTCGCCCCGACTGGCGTTCCAAGTGTCAGGTCGCTATGGTCGCCACTGGCATAATTCACCGCAATGCCAGTCGCAGCGGCCTGTTCGATCACCTGGTTGTAGGCTTCCAGTGTCACCGCGCCATGCTCCGTTTCTGGGGTGCCGTAGCTGTTCGAAATCACGCCACCCAGCTTGTGCATGGTCGCGTAACTGATCGCATACTGGAAGTCCTGGTCATCTTCAGACGGCGTCGCCAGAACCACAATCTTTGCTGCAGGCGCAATCGCGTGGGCCCATTCCACATCGATCGAGGTCTCGCCGATCCAATTTCCCGCCGGTGCCGTAGAGAGCGGCTGTCCGTCAGGGTAGACGACCTTCAGCGTGGCGTTCGTCAGCAGCGGAAGCCCGCTCAGTTTGCTGAATTCGTTGGCATCACTCATCAACGTCGGCGAGCCGTACGCGTCGACAATGACGATCGTCTGGCCCTCACCCTTCAGGCCCGCCTTGTAGACCGCCGGCAAGCCGTACACCGACTGCATCTGCGAGGCGGAGTAGGCGCAGGCCAGCGATCCCTGGCTGTATACGTTTCCGAAGTAAATACCGATCGGAAGCTGCCCTTGTTCGCCCAGCGTAAAGGTCGTGGGGGTGTGGAAGCACTTGTCCGTAAAGTAGCCGCCCAGACCGCCGGCCGAACTCTTCACCGCCGCCAGCGGTATGGGCTCGACAGGCTTCTTTGTTTTGGGATTCACTGCCTGGGCCAGCAGCGGCTTCATCGGAATATTGTCCAGACCACTCACGCTCAACACCAGCGACGCCGCTGCGCCTTTCAGACGGGCTTCTGTGGCATTCGCGCGAAAAGTGCCTCCGTTGGCTTCGAAGGTATTCAACTCCGTCCCAAATGTTGCTTCCATCTGTGCAGCTGTGCCTTGCGCGTGCACCGCAAAGGGATTCGACTCGTCCAACGTGACGCTAAGCCCGGCTTCTTGGAGTTGCTCCTTGACCGTCTGCAGATCTGCCTTTGTCGGCGCATAGGTCCGGAGGTCGCTGGCTGTCAGCCATTTCTGATACGTCGGCGAACCGGGCGTGTATAGAGCGGCAACCCTCTGGTCAAACGCTGCCCGATTCCGCAGGCTCATCCACAAGGTCACTTTGATGGGCTGCGAAGCCTCCACGCGGCCCCGCGTCGTCGCTCGTTCAACGGCACCCGGAACATTGCTGACGACTCTGGCCTGGACTGATTCCTGCGCGCCGGTGATCGCGGGCGACAAAATTCCGAGCGCCGCCAGCGCGATTGCTGCGCACTTTAGAGAGACTGAGCTCGAAGCTGAGGTGCTACGTACTGAACCTGTATTTACCATGGGGCCCTCCGGCAAAGTGAGCAATTCATTCCGAGCAACACCACTCCGCTGCCGGTGAAACCTGTCATTGATTTTTGGGGAATAATCGCTTGAGGTGGGGCGTTTCCAAAGCAGAGCAGGTCATGGTGCAGTGCCGGGCATTACAGCAGCCCAGCTAAGTTTTAATCCGTGTCGGCTCATCCTACTACAGCCGTTCGCGCTTGCAGGCTGCAAAACAGTAACCTGGAGTGGATTGGAGGACCAGTACAGAGCATTCTTGGCAGCATAGCGTGCGGTCCGGTCCTAGTCGTCCTCGCTGGTCGAACCGGCGAAAGGAGCAAGTCCGGCCCATGAGGTGGCTTTCCGCTCTACGACAAGAATAGAGAATGCCGCTTCGAGGGAGTCTTCGATAGCCTCTTCAAGCACCTGCCGTACTTCATCGGCTTCCATGGTCGATTCGCCGTCATAGGTGCCGACCGGCAGAGAAAACTCATATCCCTCAGCACTCAAAATCGAACGCGTGAAGTCGTAATGCAGCATGAGGGTGTCCAACTCACCGTACGCATCGTCATTGTCCGTCACGCCTAGCAGCGCAACTCTCACCAGAAAATCCGCCATCCGTCCCTCTGACTCCGATTCTAGAATAGCGGTCATCGCCGGCAGAGGGCATACATGCTGTCAAAATCGGGGGCGGCCACGCAGTTGCAGTTTCGCCGGCTTTCTCCTACCGTTAGTGCGCAGTCCGAAGCCGCATTTCGCGTCACGGAGATAGTACGTATGCACGTCCGCAGACTTCTCTTATTCGGTTCCTGCCTGCTGGGATCAGCCCTGCTGGCAGCAGACATCCAGGGCATAGCCTTCGCCGCCACCCCCGAACCTCAGAACGATTCCAGGAACAACGGCAGGCCACAGCAGGGCGGCCAGCCCGGGAATAATCGCCCTTCTCCAGGCCAGCGTCCCGGCGGCCAGCCCGGTGGAAAGCCCGGCGGGGGACAACCAGGCAGGCCAGGTGGCGGACAGACGGGCAGGCCACCACAAGGCGGGAACAGGCCCTCGCCAAGCCGACCCCAGCCCAGTCGCCCCCAGCCCAG
>CAZZZL010000010.1:98924-131382 GCA_964658655.1 uncultured Acetobacteraceae bacterium
GGCACCGGCTTCCAAGTGTTCTGCGCCGTGAGCGTCGCCCCCAGCCCGGCCGGCCAAATCTGGGAAGGCCGGGTGGCAATCACCGTCCGCCGCCGCGTCCCCACTACAGCTGGGGGGACGGCGGGAACGGCTTCCGCCTCCGCCGCTACTTCAATTCAGATATGGCACGGCTGAATCGCTCCCGGCGCCACCATTTCCTGGTCGGCGGCTACTTTCCGCGACAGTACGTAACCTATCTGCAACCCATTCCGCCGGATGTCCTGGGATACCTTCCGCCGGTCCCTCCGGGCTATGCGATCGGCTATTACGACGGCTATACGGTCGTCTATGACCCGACCACGTACCTGATCGCCAGCGTGCTCGACCTCTTCCGCTACTAGCTGGGTCGAAACACCGGTATGCACACACCAGGAAAAGACCCCGCTTCCCGCTTTCGAGATGCGGGGTCTCCGCAGCGCGCTCCCCTGCATCCAAATCACCATGCTGCGCAAACAGATCATCGGCCAACCCACTGCCATTGACGACGCCCATACTGACCTGAAGTGGCTGCCCCTCGCTGAACTGGTCGCGGTCGAGTTGACCTCCGAGGATCCTCGCCACCCGTTTGATCCCGTCTTCGATGAAGGCGGCGACACCGGCTGGCGTGCAGCTCAACCCGGCAGGCAGACCGTTCGTCTGCGCTTCGACAAACCCCAGGACATCCACCGTATCCGTCTGCGCTTTGTGGATCGCGATCACGACCGCAGCCAGGAGTTTGCCCTGAGGTATGAATCCTCAGACGGCGCAAAGCGGGACATCGTGCGCCAGCAATGGAGTTTCAGCCCCGGCGGTTCAACAGAAGAAGTTGAGGACTACACCGTCGATCTTGCCGGCGTTACTACGGTCGAGCTCGAGATTGATCCAGACCGTGGAAAAAACACATTACCAGCGACACTGGCCGAGCTGCTTATTTGCTAAGGCCGAACGAATGACACTGTTATTCTCAAGCTCATACAAAAGTTTCAGACGGGTGCTTGTACGGATGTAGCAGTGATGCCACCCTACGCACAGAGGCTGGTGTAGTCGCAGTAAAACCGGCAAAGGAGCAGACACAATGCCCGCGCTGAAAATCTGGATCTGGTTTGTCGGAGCGGCTGCCTGGTACCTGGACGCCGCCATCAATCTCCACTACAACGCCCGCGGGCACGCTCTGCTCGCCCTCTGCGTCGCTACGCTGTTCTTCATTGCCGGCATGGTCTGGGTCAAAACTCCAAAACGCCACTGACATTGTTTCTTTAGTGCCAAACAGTCATATAGTCATCCCCTAAATGACGTGGGTAACTCCACCTTAGTGGTATCGAGACTCGGGTCAACCAGCGCGATGATGGTTGCCAAGAGGATCTGCACCATGGACAACAGTTTGTCAGAAGTTTTTGATCAGGCCCGGCAGCTCGTCGCCGAAGCGGACCGCCGTGTGGCGGAGACAGAGAAACGTCGCCGCGAAATTGAGGGCCAGGCCAAACTGGCTGAACTTGTTGTGCGTGCCGAAGAAGCCTTCGATTTCACCAGCCGTGAAAAGCTTGAACTCGATCCACGCATGGACGTCCATGAAGATGTGGCCGTGATTGAGTTTGTCGTCCGCGCAGCCCGCGCCATTTTTGTTCTTGCACCGAAAGACGATGTCATGTGGGACCTTCTGGTCGTCGAAGACGGCAAGAACGTCTCCAGTGTTGCCGAGATTGTCGGTGGCATCAAGGCCGAGCCAAATTCACGCCGGCTGGCCGCTGCCCGTGTTGTTGCCTCGATTGCTATCTGGGTCGAGAAGAATCGTCAACGCCGCGCTGCCGCAGCCTCCCAGGTTGCCGAACAGCCCGTCAGCCAGTCGGTCGCACAGTCCAGGTCTCAGCAGGGCAATTTTCCGGCACAGGCTGAGATTCTTGACGCGGCGCAGGCCCCAGCACCGGCTATGCCTCTCTACGAGCGCCGCGAACGGCGTACGGTCGACGCTCCTCCTTCGGCGCCGCAACCGCGCTACGACGAGACCATCGCTGCCCGCACACCCTCCACCCCGGCGGCTCCGCGGTCCATGCCCGCGCAAAACACCGCGCCGGTCCCGCAGCGCGCCAGCTACGGAACCTTCGGGAAGTTTTTCGGCCACTGAAAGGAAGAGGATTTCCTCTCGCCCGATGAGGGCATCCACGGTGAAGTTGAAGAGTTGGCGGAAAACGAGGCAGACGCACGCCTCGATCGCTATCTCGATAACTATCTTGAAGCGGCCATGGATCTTCCACGCCTTGGCGAACCCGTATCCCCCGGGGATCTCGATCCCATGGCGAGCCCGGGTTCGCCATCACTCCCTGTTCAACACACTCAGCGGTCGCCGGAGCCTTTGCCTGCGTGGCTTCGCGGCGACGAACAATCACTCAGCCAGGATGATTTTGATGACTTCGAAGCAGACGACGCCGCGACGGCGTCGATTGGTCTGCGCGGTCTTCGCTGGATTAGAAAAAACATGAGCAGCTTCAAAGTGACAGTCTCGCTGCAGCGCCCTCTGCCGCCCACTTCGACAGGCGGCCGACGCAAAGACACCTGACTGCCGACCCTGCTCGCCTGCGCTTGATCTTGGGAAGCGCGCCATGGCCTGGGACAACACCAGTCGTTCCCAGCACTCTTTGCCCCAGCACTTCTTTGCCGGTTATTTCCGCGCGACGCCAGGCTAAACAACAAATTCTCAAGGTCAAGCTGACCAGGCGCGATTACGCCCCGGTCACACGCAGCATGAACGGTCTGCGAATATGGCAGGCCGGGGACAACCGCGGTTAGGTCCGTCGCCTCCTACTATGCAGGGGATGACTCCCCGGAAGAGGTTTTATGGCTAAGGAAATTCACAACAAAGCAGCGGAACATCACGAAAACGCAGCCAAGTCGCATCGTAAGGCAGCCGAGCTTCACCAGCAGGGCAGCAACGATGAAGCCGTCAAGCACTCCCAGCAGGCGCATGAGCATTCCACCAATGCGCACAAACATAGCGAGCAGGCCCACGAATCATCAACCGGTGGCAAGAAACAGCACGGCTAAACCTTGCTCTTAAATCGAACATCACGGGAAGGGCCGCTGCTGCGGCCCTTTTCTTTCACTGTAGCGAACGAAGCCACGAAGGGACGTACATGTCCAAGATCAGAACGGAAGAACAGCCGACTCCTGAGCACACCCACGCAACAGAGTTTGCGAAGAAGCTCGAGCCCAACGTGAAGGCTGGTAAGGTCCACGCGAACACGCTCCGTCACAGCTACGAATCCGCACTGAACGTGCGGCCGGACGATGGCCAAGCCGAAGAAGCCGCGCGCGGCGCCGAGGTGGGCAAGCCGGCTCAACTTGATAAGTAACGTTAGCTGTTTCCTGAAAACTGGTAGCTATTCGCTGAATGGCACGCCGTAGCACAACTCAGCCTTGCGCGCGGGACGTTTGGACGTCTCGCGCACCTCGGGTGTATGGCCCATCTTCCGCCATACGTCGAGCGCGACGTCATTCATGTAATACAGCCGCAAACGCTCTGCCGTCTCGCCACGCTGCGAATAGATACTGATGGTGCTGATGAGCGCATTCTGGGATGTTTGCTCAAGGTACTCGCTCATACTCCGCGCAGGGCTGTTCTCGGGCCGCATGACCTCTTGTGCGCTCTGCGTGATCAGGTGATACGCCATCTATGGATCTCCGCCATCCTTTGCGCCTGCAGCAGCCGCAATGAGTGGTTGGATGCCGGAAAACTTCTGGCGCTCGCAACGGCCCTTATCCGTGTTGCGGAGATTCACAGTATCCATTTTGCTGACTTACCTGCGCTCCGCCGCCCATGGCAAACTCTGGTTTAAACCGAAGGGTCATTGCAAGAAGGCCCGACTGGATCAGGAGCAGTCACAATCACGCAAAAGTACCAGCAGGTGTAGACGTTTCTACCTACTTGGTAAGCTGTGCAGCGCCTTTTTTACACGATAGCCTTGCAACAAGTTTGGGAGAGATCACACACATGAACTTCAAGAACAGCTTTGCACTTCTGGCTACTGGCGTTGTCGTTATCACCTCTGCGGGATGTACCGATCGGACCTCGGTCAGCAAAGAGAACTTTGCCCAGGTCATCACCCAGGATTACGCCACGAACGGCGACTGCCTCTTCTCCCGTTCGCTCCATTTCCCCTATCGTGTTGGCGCGGATGACAAGCTGCTGACCGATACGCGCACGCAGCTGAATGCCATGGCCGATCAGGGTCTGCTCACGCGTACTTCCACTCAGGAAGGCAAGGAGACGCTGCTACAGTTCACCCTGACCGACACTGGCCGCAAGGTTCCCGGCGACGGCCGCTTCTGCTACGGCAAGCGCGAAGTCACCAGCGTCGACAACTTCTCTGCGCCATCCGAGTTCCGTGGTGTGCAGATGACTCACGTCGGCTACCACTACACCATCAAGGACACGGCGACGTGGGCTAACACCCCGGCTGTCAAAACCGCGTTTCCTTCAGTAGCCCGCGCCATGTCCGACCAGCCAGTCGATGAAGCAACGCTGGTGCTCGAAAAAGAAGGCTGGACGCTCGAAAACCAATAATATTGGCCCGACGGCCAGAAGCGCCTTCAACGCCATTCTTTCTACTTTCAGCAAAGGCCCCGCGTTCATGCGCTGGGCCTTTGCTGATTTGAAGTGCACCACGCAAGGTCGCGAGGCCAAAAACCATGGATGAGACTCTTGCTTACCTTCCGTCGCGAAGTTTCAAGACTCCGCATTTGAGAAGCGCGTTGATGCAAGCCGGCTAGCCTGTCCTCACCTTGCGATCCTCTTTCGCGGTGTACAGGACGACCGCCTCTATCAGCAGGAGTGCCAGCCCGGGTACAAGGATGCGCGTGCCGATCATCGCGGGCCAGCCCAATCTGAAATCAGTGTGCCAATCGATGATCGTCAGGACCACTCCGCTGAAAAACAGGGTGCTCCCTGCCCATCGCCGAAAAAGTGGAGACAGTCCGTCTTTGTCCTTGTAGGCGCTTCCTCGAATGTCCCGGATCGGCGCGCCAACGAACCCTTGGTGATCGTAGATCGTGCAGCGGAGAGTGGGCTCTTCGCCTGACCGCTGTCGGGCATATGCTTCTGCATCTGGAAGAGTTGCAAACACTGTGCAGTACGGCGCGCTGTAATCATCCGCAGGAAAGTGCGAAAAATGCACGGCATATTCGCCGGCGTTCATCCGCTCATGCCACGTTCCGCGAATCACAGACTCATCTTCAAGCGGCAGCGTACGGGCATACATAACTCTCGGAGTATATCAACGCGCTGAGCCTTTACACTGCAAGGCACCAGCCGCAGTAACGTTGAAATGATTGCAGTTGCTTGGCCAACGCGGCCCATAGAATCACGACAACAGCTTTCGCTTGTTCAGCACAAAATCGTCGGCAGGGATAGTGCCACACGACAGTGGCTTTGTATGGGGCCTGACCGTCTGCAAAGAGAATTCAGCGAAGCAAGTACGGTTTCCGGCAGACGGGGCGAACAAGCCCATCCCCTCCGCACATCCTTCGTCGAGAAAATGATTGTTGACGGGAACGATTCCTCTTGGTCTAGTGGATGGCGATTCTATTCGTTTCATCGGCGTGCATTCGGATGCGCCGGCAGAGGGAGCCTCATCATGTTTACGCCCAAGGGGAGATTCGGCTGGTATGAACTGATGACCAGCGACACAAAAGCCGCGGGGAAATTCTATGCCGACGTTGTTGGCTGGACGACCAACGAAATGCCGGGCGGGGATGGCCCTGCCTATACGACCTTCAACATCGGCGAGGTCGGCATCGCCGGTATGCTGCAGATGACCGGGCACACCGGGTGGATCGGCTACATTTCTGTCGATGATGTCGATGCACACATCGAAAAGATTGTTGAGGCCGGCGGCAAGCTCTGGAAGCCGGCCACGGATGTCCCGGGGATGCTGCGTTTCGCTGTCATGTCCGATCCGCAGGGCGCGGCCATCGTAGTCTTCACGCCGAACCCGGCCATGCCTTCGCCGCAGCGTCCCGAACCGCCGACTCCAGGCACCATCGCCTGGCACGAGCTCGCCACCACCGATCTCAACGCAGGTTTTGATTTTTACAACAAGCTCTTCGGCTGGACCAAACTCAGCGACATGGACATGGGGCCGATGGGCCTCTATCGCCTCTTCGATGAAGGCGACCACAAGGAAATGGGTGACGGCGGCATGATGAACAAACCGCCGCAGATGCCCGTCTCGAGCTGGAGTTTTTACTTCGCCGTCGACTCAATCGCAGCAGCTGTCAAACGCGTGGAGGCAGGAGGAGGCAAGGTGCTCCACGGCCCCGCACCGGTGCCCGGCGGTGGCTGGATCATCCATGGCCAGGATCCCCAGGGCGCGGTCTTCGCACTGGTCGGTAACGGGGAGTAGACGGGCTTAGATTCAGGGCGCATTTGCTCAAGAGTGGTTGAGATAGATCGGTCTCTGAAACCTGACATTGTAGCCACGGTGTTTGTCGAAGGGCGCAAGCCGGCTGCACGATTGGAAAGCGTAGCAGCAGGTTATCGAAGACCCGGCTTTCAAGAAGATGCCCATGCCTCAAAATAAGCATCTTGAGGAGATAGCCAGCTTCGCTTCCTCTACATTGTCATCGAGGACATTGATGCTGCAGGTCACTTCAAAACGATGTAGCCTGGCAGACCCGAGTAAGTGATACATCTACCGGAAGGCAACTTGAACTGGGTGCCGATCGAGCCCTGCTCAGCGGTGTAGCCGGGCGGCAAGACCGCTTTGACGCCATCGTCCACGACTGTAATGCCATGGTCGCTCGCGTTCAGCACTCCGAAGTGGCCGATTCCGTCCTCCCTCCGAGGTGCTGCTGAACACGCAGCCGGGACGATGGGTTTCAGGGTAGTCGGTTGGGCCAGTGCACCTGCGAGGGTTGTAATTCCAGGCCGAATGGCCTCTAACCTCCGAAATACCTCCCTGTTGGACATTGCCTGGCCTGCAGGGAAGGCAGCCTGCGATTTCCTGACCAGTTCAGCAATATTCTGTCCTTTTACGAAGAACAACGCTAACCGAACTGTCTCCACCTGCAGCCAATCGTAGTTGTCGAAGCCCACCCCGTCGTAGATGAGATCCATGTCCTCGAAAGACGTATATCGCTGCTTCGTGTCATTACGTGAGTCGAGGGTGTCCGAGATAAGTTCAGGCCGCAACGCGGAAGAATAAGCAGTGGCCAGCATCGTGGCAAAAAACTCCTGCATGAAAAGGTCTGGGCCTTCCAGATGCACAGCTCGTTGATAAAGGTGACCGGTCTCGTGCAACGCAATGAAGCTTAGCTTCTTGTTCAGATCGACATGCTTCTTCTGCCCAGGAAACTTGGCAAAAGAATCGGGCATGATAATGATGTTCCCTTCCTTCGGAAAGGCCTCAGCCATCGGATAATCCGCGAGTTGTCCGACGCGGTTCCAATCCGCCTCATTAAGAACTGAAAGTGTAACAGTAACTCATACATGAAGCTGTTTGCTGTACCAGGAAGCGCAGTCCGCAATCTCGGCCTGATCGCGGAGCGCCAGATCCTTCAGGCCCTCGGAGTAGTACACGGGGACCGTTCCCTCCAATTGCGGCAGCTTCAAACTTAAGACTCGGCTGAGTGCATTGGGTGGGATTGCCGTTCCCTGAGATTTGGCACGAGAGCACCATGACAAAGACAACACTACCGCGCAGCCTAACCAGCAACCCGCTTTGCATGACGGACGAAGGCAGCTTTCGACATGCTCCATCATCCAACATTCCTCACAAAGCAGGAAGATTCAATTAGAGGGCGTTTCGGCACCATCCCCGGTTTTTCGATGAAGCAGTTCCCGGTCATGGCAGCAGGCAGTCGTCCCGGCGAGTGTGCTCGGCGCGCTTCCTGATTCCCGGTCGTCCACCGAAGGCGCCGCAGTCTGGATGAACAACCTCTGTATGGCACGCTCTCCAGGAACCCACGCCGTTCCCATTGACTACATTCGCCCGCAGGATTGGCATGTTCGGCTATACGTTTGGCGAGCTTAAAGACACCCCGACTGGGACACGATGACGAAGTACATCTTCGACCACCTCAGTGATGGCTCATTCAAGCTGGAGATAGCGCGAACCTTTCCGTTCGCTCAGGCCATCGAGGCCTATCATTACCTCGAAAGCAACGACCAGATCGGCAAGGTCGTCATCACGTTTTAGACAGCTGCGGCCCTTCCTGTCTGCGCACGGGAAAACTCGAAGCGGACCTGGAAGGGCCAGCCGTTTGAGCCTGCGAACCTTATTTATTCCGCTTGCGGAGGACCCATGTCGTCATGCAGCGATAGTCCTGCACGACGGTCGTCTTCAGCGGATCGACTAATACAGCATCCAGCTCTTTCGTCAGCGACAGCAACATGGCTTCATCGACCAGGAACCATTCCTGCCCATCACCGATGCTGAAGATGCCCTCGCGTACTTGCTCAAAAGCCATGCCGATGCGCGAACCGATGCGACAGAAGAGCATGCCGCCGGGCTTCAATACGCGCCAGAGCTCGGTCAGCATGGCGCGAAAATGCTGCTCATCGCGTGCGAAATGCAGGACGGAATTGCACAGGACGACATCGGCGAACGCATTCGTAAAAGGCATCTGCTCGATCGCGCCGACCTGGAAGTTGGCCGCCGGCAATCCTGTGTTCAGCAACGCAGCCATCTGCTGCACGTGGGCGACCCCCTCCGGATCGGCGTCGAGCGCAAAGACCTCGCAGCCTTCGCGCAACAGGTGCACCAGGTTGCGGCCAAATCCGCAGCCTGCGTCGAGCACGCGCATACCGGGCACGATGTTGCCGCGCAGGATCTGGTCAAAAACGTAGATATCGATCTGGCCGAACTGGTCCTGGACGCTAGGGTTCAATGGCGCACGCGATCACGATGCGCCCACAGGCCCAGGCCCGGATTCGAGATAAAAAATATCTCCTCTCCGTCCACTGTGTTCCAGCCGTCTTTCAATGCGGCGGGATTGTAGCGGGCCGTCATCTCCTCAAGCTCTCCATAGCCAAAGCCCACCGACTCAATCTCCTCGCGCGTGAGCGTGCCGGGACAGTAAATGATGTTGAACCGACCCTCGGATGATCCGTGAATCAGGTGCGCCGCCGCGCTCAGATTACCGGCAAGATCTACATTTTTTTCAACGGCTGACAAAGTCGCCGGTGTGCCGAAGTAGCCGTATTTGCGGATGAGCGTATCGATCGCCGGGTCTTCGCCGAATTCGCGGACACCGGGCGCCAGCACGATCAACTCAGCGTTGTCGGCCAGAGCCATGCGCGTGCGATAGATCGCCTTGTTGCCGAGCCAGGTCGAGTGAAACTCATGCGGATCAAGATAGACGACAGCCCTGTTGATCTCGCGATCGAGCAGGATGAAGTTCACCTTCAACGCCAGCTCGGACGCACGCTCGAAGCACTCAACATCGTCGCCGATGAACAGCCCGCGCACTACAAGTTTGCCCGCGTCATCCCGGCCGACTACCGTCAGTACATAGACGATCGGCAGACCCTGCAGGAAGTAGTCCGAAGCGTAGTTGAGCACGCGGCGCACAGGCGTATCCGCGCGGCCCATGATGCGTTCCATGCCGTAGACCGCGCCGAGATAATGGCTGCGGTCGATGCTTTCCACGCCACCGGTGCCGACGAGAATGTTCTTGTTGTAGTTTGCCATGCCGATCACTTCATGCGGCACCACCTGGCCGATGGAAAGGATCAGGTCAAACCTGCTGCCATCGCCAGGCCCCTCGACGAGCAGGCGGTTCACCTGCGCGGGCCATGCGTAATCGAGTTTGCCCTCCGACTGTTGTCTTATGTACGAAGATGGCACCTCGCCGAGCGTGACAACATCATCGCGCCATCGATGCACACGGAAGAGGTCGCGCGGCATGTCACCGAACATGCGGGCGAGCGCTGGTTCATCCATCGCCGTGTGTGTGCCAAGTGCGGGCAGCACGGCTTTCACCGCATCGCCATAGATGCCGTAGGTCATCTGCGTCAATTCGCCGGCGCGCGAGTAAAACCGCGAAGCATCCGGCGGCACGATCAGGACACGCTTGCGCTCGCCGAGCTTTGCGAGCGCAAGCGCGAGGCCCTCTCGCAACTGTTGCGACGTCAGGTCAGTTGTTTCTGATCCGGTACTGAAATAAAGTGCCATCGTTCCTTTCACGGCCGTGCGCGGCCCCGGGCTCCATTATCTTCCTTTCGCGCACATGTCTAAACTTCGGTCGATTTCAGACGATACATTTGCCTCGCCTCGACTAAGCTGGTTCCGTGCAGAAAGCCCCCGGAATTTATGTCGAGATCCTGATCCAGTCCGACCTCGACGAGGTCTGGCGCCTGACCCAGCAGCCGGCGCTGCACCAGCGATGGGACCTGCGCTTTACGCGCATCGAGTATCTGCCGCGCCCTGATCCTAATCTGCCGCAGCACTTCCTTTATGAAACGCGTATCGGGTTTGGACTCGCCATTAAGGGCACAGGTGAGAGCGTCGGGCTGCGTTCCGCTGACACGGGCGATACCACTTCTGCTCTTCGCTTTGCGTCCGACGATCCCAAGTCGCTCATCCGCGAGGGTTCCGGATACTGGCGCTACGTTCCGACAGACCGCGGCCTGCGTTTCTTTACCTGGTATGACTACCAGGTGCGCTTCGGCCTGCCCGGAAGGATCATCGATCGCCTGTTCTTTCGGCCGTTGATGGGATGGGCTACGGCGTGGAGCTTCGATCGTCTGCGCCTCTGGGCTGATGATGGGCAGCCGCCGGAAGTTTCGCTGCAGCTTGCGTCGATCCACGCGATCGCTCGTCTGACAATTGCGTTCACCTGGTTATGGCACGGCCTTGTGCCGAAGCTAATCTTCCGCAATATCGACGAGCAGATCATGCTGAAGAATGCAGGAGCTTCCGTCGCCGTTCTGCCATGGATGGGCGGCGCAGAAGTGCTGGTCGGTCTGCTATTTCTCATGTTCTGGCGGTCGCGGATTCCTTTGCTTTTGAATGCGGTGCTGATGCTGCTCGCAACCATCACCGTAGCTTTGCAATCGCCACTCTACCTGCGAGCTGCGTTCAATCCGGTAACGCTGAATGTCGGTATGATCGCTCTCTCGCTGGCCGGCTGGCTGGCGTCAAAAAAATTGCCGTCTGCGAAAAAATGCAAAAGGAAGAAGGAGGGCGTCGATTGATCTCGATTTACCAGCGCGCGATGGGGTCTGATTTTTCGAAGCTGCACCCCGAAATACAACGACGGTTTTCGATTACCGCGGAGGGCGGCAGAGCCTCGATCGGAACCGGCGTGATGGACGAGGTGTGGCATGGCGCGCCCTACACGCTGCCATTTTTATACGTCGGCACCTGGCGCAGCATCATGTTTCCTGAGCACGGGCGCAATGTCCCGTTCACGATTCAGAACTACGCCTATCGCGATCCTCTCGGCCGTGAAACCGTGAGCTGGGTGCGCACCTTTCGTACAAAGAAGGTGCGGCGCTTCGATGCCTACATGATTTACAGCGAAAAACGCGGCTGTATTATCGACTACCTGGGAACGCATCAGCATCTCGCTGTCGACCTGGAGCTGAGCGTCTCGCCGAATGGCGGCATCCTGATCCGATCCGGCGAGCAGCGATTTTACGAAGGGCCTATAGCCTTTCGCTTTCCGATGTTTTTCTCCGGGGTCGCGGACGTATGCGAGTGGTACGATGACGCGGAGAAGTGCTTCCGCATCCGAGTCGCCGCTTCAAACACGCGATGGGGCAAGCTGTTCGGCTATTCGGGCCGATTCCAGGTCGAGGAGAAGCTCGCACCCGACCATTCTCCGCCCGACGACATCCTGCCAAAGCGGATCGAGCCGCGCACGTAAGCTGCCCGTCACAACAGGTCATCCGTCTGCAAGGGCTGGCCGCTAGTTCCCACGCGTATACCTTTTTCACACCGCAGAATTCGGCTTGCGGGGCGGCGTGCAAAGCGCGATATATTGAGCTTGGCGACTCTCACGACCTTGCTCGGGCGTGGCAAAAACCGGACCCACTGATTACCGGACGACGGTACTCGCGGATGATGAGGAATTCGAAGACTTTTACCGTCCCGAAAAACCCATCAAGCCGCGGGCCGGCTCCCGTGCGTCCAGCCGGACGTCACGCACCGACTCCTCTCGACAGGATTTTGCAGACGCTGGTCCACGCAATCGCAAAACACGCGACCGTGAACAGCTTTACGATCAACAACTGGACGACGATGACGACACGTTCCTCCCTGACGAGGACGATCGTTCCTTCCTGCGGTCGCGCCGGCGCGTGCCAGTCCGCCGCAATGCCCTGCTCGCAAGCAAATGGGGCCGCATTGCACTCGGTCTGGGCCTGTTGGTTGCGCTGGGAATACTGACCGCGCTCTTCATCCTGGTGCGTAACTTCTTTTTGGAAGACCCACGCTTCCGCATCGATACGGCGGCGTCCATCCAGATTCTCGGAAACAGTGAGATCACACGGACGGAGCTGCTGGCGGTTTTCGGGTCAGACGTCGGCCACAATATTTTCACTGTGCCGCTGGCCGCGCGCCGTGCCGCGTTACAGAAGCTGCCATGGGTGGAGCATGCGACCGTTATGCGCCTGCTTCCGAACCAGCTGCGCATTTCGATTATTGAGCGAGTTCCTGAAGCATTCGTGCGGGTCGGCAGCAGAATACAGTTAGTCGATGCGACAGGTGTTCTTCTCGACATGCCGCCGGCCTTGCTGGCGACCAAGCACTATTCGTTTCCAGTAGTGCTCGGCATCAACGCGAATGACCCGGCCGAGACGCGAGCCGAACGAATGCAGCAGTATGAAACGTTCGTCGCGGCCATCAATAGTGTCGGGCCGGCGACTGGGCCAAAACCGTCGCAGCAGCTGAGCGAAGTGGACGTCGCCGATCCCGAGGACGTTCGGGCCATGATGCCTTCGGCCGGTGCAGACATACTTGTGCACTTCGGTGATGAAGGCTTCGCGAATCGCTATCAGACCTACCAGCAGCATCTGAAAGAATGGCGGCAGCAGTATCCCCATCTTGCCGCAATCGACCTGCGTTATGACCGGCAGACCGTGCTCGAAATGGATAAGAGTGCAAGCAGCAACCCGGCCAATGCAATTGACACTGCGCCGACTCTCACTGCCACGCCCTCGACCAGACCAGTCGCAGCAAAGCATGTTGCGGCGAAACCTGCGGCAAAGAAAAAAGTGGTGATGAGGAAGCCATGGCGACCAGTCAAAGCCGCCTCTAAAGCTCCCTTGAGAGCATTGAAGGGCCGGGATTACTAAATGGCGCAAAAAGAAGACGGCCTGATTACGGTCCTCGACATAGGCAGCTCAAAGACGCGCGTGCTGGTTGCCGAACTGCATGAAGGTGCCCTGCGCTACCGCGGCCATTCGCAGGTTCTTTCGAAAGGAATCCGCAAAGGCCTGATCGCTGATTTGAATCCCGCAATCCGCGCGGTGACGCACGCGGCGAATGAAGCTGAGCAGGTGGCACACGCCGTCATCGACCATTGTGTTGTCGGCGTGGGCGGCCCGCATGTGCGCGGTTTGAACAGTCGCGGTGGCATCAGCCTGGGAACTCGTCTGCGCGAGATCACCCGCGAAGATGTGCGCGCTGCCGTCGATCGCGCGCGATCGATATCGCTGCCGGCTGACCGCGAAGTCCTTCATCTCCTGCCCCAGCAATTCATCCTGGATGAACAGCCGGGCATCCATGACCCTGTCGGCATGGTCGGCAATCGGCTGGAAGTAAATCTGCACATCTCTGTCTGCTCCGCCAGCGCCTCGCAGAACATCGTTACCTGTGCGAACAAGGCCGGCCTCGAAGTGACTGACACAATCTTTGAAGGGATTGCAGCGGCCGAGGCAACCGTCTCGCCGGATGAACGCGAGCTCGGCATCTGCCTCATCGACATAGGCGCGGGCTCAACCGAGGTTGTCGTCTTCTTCGAGGGTTCGGTCGCGCATACCGCAGTCATCCCGATCGGTGGCGACCACTTTACGAACGACCTGGCCGTCGGTCTGCATATCTCGCTGGAAGAAGCGGAGTTTCTGAAAATTCATTACGGCAATTGCGTCGTGACGTCTGTACCGTCAGGGAGTGAAGTGGAAGTCAGTGGTCCCGCAGGCAAGCCGCCGCGGGCTGTGTCACAGCGCTTCCTGAGCGAGATTCTTGAACCCCGCGGTCGCGAGCTCTTCAATATGCTGCGTGACAATCTCCGTCAGGGCGGCGTGCTCGAAGCACTTGGCGCCGGCTGCATTCTGACTGGCGGCGGCGCGCGCCTGGCCGGTCTGCTCGACATTGCCGAGAGCCTTCTGCGCGTGCCTGCCCGCATCGGTTATCCGGTGCCTTTGTCGCGCATGCCGGAAGATCTGGTCCAGCCGGAGTTTTCAACAGCCGTCGGCATGCTCTTATATACGCATCGCACAGGAGTTTTAAAAGCCGCGGAAGACCAGGGTCTCCGCGCCAAGCTGCGCTCGATTTTTGCAGGCAGCCTGTAGCGAAATTGGAAATAAACTTTGTAGAACACGGAGTAACAGCAAATGGATAACGGCACGCCCAACCCGGAAGAAATCCGCATTCAATACAACGACGAAACTCCAAAAGGCGCCAAGATCAAAGTGATCGGCGTGGGCGGCGGCGGTGGCAATGCCGTGAACCGCATGATCCAGGCAAAAGTGGAAGGCGTCGAGTTTATCGCCGCCAACACGGACGTTCAGGCACTGCAGCTTTCGCAGGCGCCCGTCAAGCTGCAACTCGGCGTGAAGCTGACCAGCGGACTCGGCGCCGGGGCGAACCCGGACGTGGGTCGTCGCGCTGCTCTCGAAGATTCGGAAAAAATTATCGAAGCGCTCGAAGGCGCGGACATGGTCTTCGTCACCACCGGCCTTGGCGGCGGCACCGGCACCGGGGCAGCTCCGGTTATTGCCTCGCTCGCGAGTGAGATGGGCGCGCTGACCGTCGCAGTGGTGACGCGGCCATTCTCCTTTGAAGGCAAGCGCCGCATGCAGCAGGCCGAGCGCGGTATGCAGGAGCTGCTCGATTCAGTCGACACCATGATCGTGATCCCGAACGAAAAGCTGCTCGCGGTCGCCAAGGACGCCGGCTTCTTCGAGTCATTCAGGATCGCTGATGACGTTCTGCGGCAAGGCGTGCAGGGCATTTCAGACATCATCACCATTCCGGGCATCATCAACCGTGACTTTGCGGACGTGAAAACCACTATGGCCGGGATGGGCTACGCCGTGATGGGCACGGCAGTCCGCGCGGGCAATAATCGTGCCATCGAAGCTGCGCAGGCCGCTATGGCCTCCCCGCTCCTCGAGGCCGGTGCGATTGACGGCGCCAAGGGCATTCTCATCAACATCAGCGGTTCCAGTTCGCTCAAACTGAGCGAAGTGAACGAAGCCTCGACGCTCATCCAGAATGCAGCTCACGAAGATGCCAACATCATCTTCGGTGCGGTGCTCGATGAGCGGATGGGCGACGAAGTAAAGATCACGGTCATCGCCACCGGTTTCAAGCAGGGTACGGTCGAGAAGCGCAGCAAGTCCTTCAGCGGAGCGATTTATTCCGACACGGTAGCCCCGGTACCGGTTGAACCGCGTCCCAGCAAGCCCCGTTTCGCGAGCGAGGTGAGCAACGAGCCGGTGACGGCACGCTCGCCCCAGGCCGGCCAGACACTTCGTTCTGAATCGCGATCGGACTGGCAGCATCCAAAGGAAACGGTCTTCGGCGCAGGCGCTCCGGCAGTCGAAGAGGTCCAGGCGTCAGGATTTCTCGACGCTTTTTCGATAGCCGACACAGAGCGTACGGTAGCGTCAGCCGTCTCGGGAAGCGCCCCGGTAAGTCCGGAACTGTTTTCGTCGAATTTTTTCGAAGATGGCAAAACTGCTGATGCAGCGCCAGTTACCGGGCGTCAGGCAGCCGCAGAACCAGACATGGAACACCTTGATATTCCCGCGTTCATGCGGCAAGGCGGCGGGCTCTAAAACGGTCCAGAGGGGCGGATCCCACGAAGGTTCCGCCCTCTGCCTTATTCGTGTGACTGCGACGAAGAGATTTCTGGCGTTGAATGCAATAAGAAGCTGGTAACAGTACCAAAAAGGGTTTTGCGAAGGACGCCGATCCCGAAACGGAACTTCAGTACATGTTGTCTGACTCATATACCATTGGGTTTCAACCCCGGAACAAGTAAACTTTTGAATAGCAGAAGCGCCAGCGAGTCTTCCCGCCGTGTTGCGGGTTATTACTGGGGCGACAAGGCGGTTTCATGAAGCGCTTCCTCCATTTCGTCACGATTGTCGGGTTGCTTTGTCTTCCCTTCAGTCTCGTGCAAGCCCAGACGCACAAACGTCATGCGACCCATAAGGCGGCCCGTGTTTCGGCTCATCACGTGGTTAGCCGTGGTGCAGTTCGCGGCAGACATCGCGCCGCTACTGTGACGCGTGTGACCTATGTGCGCGGTCGGAATGGAAGGCTTCGTCGCGCAGTTCTGGTGCGGCACCGCTATTATGAGCATTTCTCGGGTGACTCGTTCGCCGAGACAGATCTGACTGCCGGCGACTCGACTGCCGGTGAAGATCCGGTTGTTCGCCAGGCAGCGCTTGAAGCTCTGGGTAACATGAATGGCACGGTAGTCGCAATCGACCCGAGCAATGGCAGAATCCTCGCCATGGTCAACCAGAAGCTGGCCCTGTCGAGCGGTGCCGAGCCCTGCTCCACCATCAAGGTATCGGTAGCACTCGCAGCCCTTGAAGAAGGCGTCATTACCAAGGACACTCCTGTGCACCTCGGCGGCGGCTACCACATGACGCTGACGGACGCCCTCGCCCACTCGAACAACCTCTATTTTGAGACAGTTGGCCGCATGCTCGGGTTCGACCGCGTGCGCCACTACGCCAACCAGTTCGGTCTTGGCGAACTCGCTGGCTGGAATATCCCTGGCGAACAGCTCGGGGTTTACCCGAACACCGTTCTTCCGGAAAGCGCGGGCGGTGTAGGTCGCATGTGCTCCTTCGGCGAAGGTGTCTCGATGACCCCCCTACAGCTGGGTGCACTGGTTTCAGCCATCGCCAACGGTGGTACGCTCTATTATCTCCAGCATCCGACGACTCCTGCCGAGGCGGTGAACTTTGAGCCGCGGATCAAGCGGAAGCTGGACATTTCACGCGTCATTCCGGATATAGCACCTGGCATGGGTGCCGTCGTCCAGTACGGTACAGCTCGCTCCCTGCGCACCAACTTCGATCAGCTGCCGATTCTTGGCAAGACTGGGACCTGCTCGAATGATGGCATCCGCTACGGCTGGTTCGTCTCCTTTGCGGATACCTCGTACGGCAAGATCGCCACGGTCATTTTTCTCGAAGGCGGACGTCCGACCTTCGGGCCGAAAGCAGCCGAACTGACCGGCGTCTTCTATCGCAGCCTGTGGGACCACAGCTATTTCGCGAAGGCCGGAACGCCTCCCATGGACACCACCCGCACCCTGTCACAGGGCGTGTCTCAGTAAACAACGCTGTGATCGCTGTGTGACCAGCAGCCGGACTTAGCGTCGATTGCCATCTTCAGTAGTCATCTCGACCTGAAAGGGCTCCCACGGGAGCCCTTTTCTTTTCCTGATCATCTTGGCCGCTCGCCAGACTTACCGCTGGCGCTCCCAGCGGCGTCCTCTGTTCGGCGGCGAGACACGCCGCGACCGAATAGAATCATCCGGACAGTATGAAAATTCTTGACACGCAAGAGATGCAGGCTGCTGACAAGCGAACGGCAGAGCAGTTCGGCGTACCCTTCGCGACCCTCATGGAGAACGCAGGCACAGCGGTGGCACGTTTTGTCCAGCAGGAACTCCCGTCTGCCAGCCGCATTGTGATCTTTTGCGGCAAGGGTAACAATGGCGGGGATGGCCTGGTGGCCTCCCGCAAGCTTGCAGAAGCCGGTCGCCAGGTCGCCGTCTTTCTGATCGGCGCAGCGACAGACGTGACAGGCGAAGCGCGCGCCCATCTCGAAAAGTTGCGCCTCGCCTCTTTTGGCCGATTGCCACTTGAAGTGCTCGACGAAGCTGCCTTATCTGCTCCCGACGTCGCCTCGACCTGCAGCTCGGCAGATCTGTTCGTGGACGCAGTCTTCGGAACAGGATTCCGGTCCCCAATGCGCGGTCTGGCAGGAGCCGTCGGTACATTACTCAATCGCTTTCCCCAAATCCCCGTGCTTTCCGTCGATTTGCCCTCGGGATGGGACGCCGATGCGCGGCAATTTCTTCAACCTGGTGCCTTCCGAGCCGATGCCGTCGTTACCTTCACCGCACCCAAGCTGGCTCACATCTCCGGGCATTTCATGCATGGCAGCGGCATTACGCGTCCGGGAAACCTGCAGCAGGGGCCGGTGGTCGTTGCGGACATCGGCTCACCGGACGAAGCCATTCAAAGCAGCAGCGGCCTGACCTGGGCCGGCTCGTCGAAGCGCCTTTCAGACAAGCCCCGTTCCCCGGACAGTAATAAGGGGAACTTCGGCCATGTACTTGTGATCGGTGGCGCCGACGGCAAGGCCGGAGCGCCATCCATGGCCTCACTCGCCGCCCTGCGCGCCGGCGCCGGCCTAGTGACCGCGGGAGTCGTCAAATCTATCCTGTCGAATGTGGCCTCGATCGCACCTGAATTGATGACGATGCCCTTGCTGGCCGGCAGCAATGGGGCCATCTCTACCGCAAACCTTGACGATGCCAGCCTCAAGCACATGGTTGAAAAGAAGTCGGTCATCGCGATTGGGCCGGGGCTCGGCGAAAACCCGGATGCCCAGGACTTCGTAACGGGGTTAATCGACAAGACCCACTTGCCGATAGTCATCGATGCTGACGCACTCAACGCGATTGCACAGAGGAAATATGACATCCATGGTCGGTGCCCGGATGGAACCCTGCGGACAATCGTGCTCACGCCACACCCCGGCGAGATGGCTCGACTCGTCGGCAAGAGCATCAAGGAAGTTGAGGCGGATCGCGAGAACCTCGCGCGTACGTATGCGCAGGCGCACCAGGTCATCCTCGTACTCAAAGGCTGGCGAACGATTATCGCGCATCCGGATGGGCGGCTGGCCATAAACACCACCGGCAATCCCGGCCTTGCGAAGGGCGGCAGTGGCGATATTCTGACCGGCATTGTGGCGGCTTTCGTGTCACAATACGGCACCCATGACGGCGATGATCCTGGCATCGCTGTCGAGGCAGCAGTCTATCTGCATGGACTGGCGGCTGACTTCGCGGTCGCCGAGCAGAACGAGCACACCTTGCTTGCCACCGATGTCATTCATCATCTCTGGAAGGCCTTCCGCTTCCGCCCGCAGACCGGCGACGGTTTCACCTGGCTCCAGGGGCTTCCAGGAACATTTGACCCGGCGAGGCCAGCGGTTTGACTACAACCCGTGCCGCGATCGACCGCACATTTATCACTACTTCTTCAGAAGAAACGATCGATGCCGGACGTGCGCTCGCATCGCAGCTCCAGCCACCCCTACTGTTGATTCTAAGAGGCGATTTAGGCGCTGGTAAGACGACCCTGGTCAAGGGCATCGCAGAAGCCCTGCATGCGTCGGATGCTGAAACGGTAACGAGTCCGACGTTCACCCTTGTGCATGAATATCAAGGTATCTCGCCTATCACCAAAGCCCCCGTGCAGCTTTATCATCTCGACCTGTACCGGCTGGAAGAAGATCAGCAGCTCCAGTCTCTCGGAATCGAAGAGATGACTACCGAAGATAGCCTGGTGCTGATCGAATGGGGAGAAAAGTTCACTTCCCTGCTGGCTCGAGCCGATGGGCAGATCACGCTGAGCCACGGCGAAGGCGACGCCCGTGTGATCACCGTGCACATCGCATCTACGTAGGAAACGTCACACAAAACGTCGCTACGAGTTGAAAGTCGATCCGCCATCAGCGATAGTATCTGCCCGCAGTGAATGCATCTCACTTCCTGTAGCAGGCGAGGGCAGGATGGCAGTTTCGTTCGACAAGTCACCGGTAGAAGATTCGGTCGCAAAGGTAAACAACGAGATTGCAGTCGGGTCTGACCTGCAATTTCAGCGAAAATGGTGGCGTTTCGAACGCGCCGTTTGGATTGCCTTCGTCATCATTGTCGTACTGGACCTGCTGGGACTTTTTGGCCGCGGACCCATCGCCAACGCGAAGATGATCGCAGCGGACAATTCCTTCACCGTGAAGTACGAACGCATTGAGCGCTTCCGCACTCCCTCGATCCTTTCAGTGTTGATTGCACCCTCTGCTATTCACGACGGAAAATTTCAACTTTGGCTGAGCCAGGGATATGTCGATCCGCTTGGCAATCAACGGATCATTCCCCAGCCGCTGACATCGGAGCCGCAGGACGGCGGCATTCTTTACACTTTCCAAATCGGCCAGGAGAAACTCGGCAGCAAGCGACAACAGCCAACTGTGCAATTTGCATTGGAACCGGGCGAAACCGGTATCTTCAAACTTCAGATAGGCATCCCAGGCGGCTCGCAAGTGCAAACAAGAATCTTCGTCATGCCCTAACCGAAATCCTTATTTCTCGTAATAGACATTGCGCCTTTCTAAAAAAACGGAGGAATCGTGGCAACGATCAGCCGAACGATTATTGGCTACCTGTTCATGTTGACCATCGTGCGCGTAATCGGTCGCAGACCCGGCGCACAAATGACACCGTTCGAATTCGTCCTGATTTTTTTTATCGGCGGCATCACCATCCAGTCAATTGTCGGCGATGACCGCTCGATGACCAATGCGATCTGCGTTGTCATGACCGTCAGCCTGATGCATGTCCTGTTTTCCTGGCTCAAACAGAAGTATGGCTGGTTTGGCAGAATTGTCGATGGTACGCCGCTCGTCCTTATGGATAAAGGCGAATGGCGTCCTGAGACGATGCATCACATGCGTATCCAGGATACCGACGTGATGGCTGCTGCGCGTGGCCGCGGCTTGAAAGACCTGTCGGCAGTTAAATACGCAATCCTTGAGCGCAATGGCGCCATCAGTGTGATCGAAGTTGACGATGACAATGAGGGCGGCGACTCGTAGGCTTGGGTTTTCCTCTTACCTTACGGAACGAGGCGAATCGGCCGCGTTTAGAAGTCACTCGGACTCGACGCGTCTTTTGATATCGAGATACGCAGTATGAATTAGGCTTTTCAGAATTGCGTCTTCTCTATCCATTCCAGGTTTCAACTTCACGTGACGCATCGATTTTCCGGCACCCTGCAGCAATCGTGTTCGATCGGGTAAAGAGGCGCCGTGAAAAAAGCCTACATTCACATGCGCGGTGAACACGTTTACGTAGCCGAAGGGCGCATCGCCGAGGCACGCAACGGGACAGCCATCGTGCAAGAGCTCACGCACCTCATCGCCGCAGTTGCGCATGACCTCGAACCAGCGGCGCGCGAGAAGGCCAAGCTCACCACTGTGATGATCCATCCATTGTTCAATGGCCGGATCCCGCTCGACTGCCCCGTAAAATCGCAGAAATGCGCTTCGCATGGCCACTCTTTTTGCCTGGAGAATATAGTAACTCGCACGCTTCGCCGCATGCGCAGAGCTTCGACACAACTCAACAGCTTCAAAAGAAAAACCGGCGATTCATTAGGCAGGCAATCAATTCCGGAAAGCCCACTATGACATCGATGCAACGGGCAGCCGTTGACCCCTTCACCGCTGCAGCAAAATTAGCGATTGCAGGTATCCTGTCGTTGCGCGCGAGGGCGACGATGACCTGGTCTCAAACTTACCTGCTTTTCGGCAAAGGGCTAGCGTTTTCCGCGGCCATTGCGGCCCTGCCGATTGCGACTCTGCTTTTCCTGCTTGGAGTTTTACGCAAGCCTGCATGGTTGACCGGTCTCTGCGGGCTGGGTGTCACCTTCCTTGTAGCGCTCGCTGCATATCATATGCCGATAGTGCCCGCGCTCAGTGCAGCGGCCGAAGGAATTGCCTTTGGACTTTTTCCCATTACATGGATCATCTTCTGGGCGCTGGCGCTCTTTCACACTTCTGTCGAGACCGGTCAATTTGAAGGCATCAAGCAATCCATCGGCCGACTGACCACCGAGCCCCGCATGCAGGCATTATTAATCGCTTTTGCATTCGGAGCGTTTCTTGAAGGCGCGGCAGGTTTCGGAGCGCCGGTCGCCATCGCGTCAACCATGCTGATCGGCCTTGGATTCAATCCTTTCGCAGCCTCCGCGCTATGCTTGCTCTCAAATACAGCGCCTGTTACGTTTGGTTCGATTGGTATACCGATTCTTACTCTTGCCGGCACCACGGGTCTATCAGCGGCCAGGCTGAGCGCTGCGGCGGGACGTCTGTGTACGCCGGTCGTGTTCATCCTGCCTGCTTACATGATCGTTGCCATGTGGGGGTTCCGAGGTTTATCCGGAATCGTGTTGCCGACACTCGTATTGGGAGGCGTCTATGCCGCGGTTCAATATTTCGTCTCGGTTCATCTGGGCGCGCAACTCACAAACATTCTCGCTTCCCTCTCGGCAATGGCAGCACTGGTGATCCTGCTCCGCGTCTGGCAGCCGAAAGAATCGAATGCGGTAGAGACCGGCATAGCTTCTCAAAATGTCACGGCTGATCAAACCTCGAACATGGTCGCAGCCAGTCAGAGTGCGGGTAATCTGCTGTACTCATGGATGCCCTACCTGCTGCTGGTGGCCTGTGTACTTCTATGGGGATGGTCGCCGGTGCGCACACTTCTCGACACTGCGACGTTTGTATTGCACTGGCCAATGCTGCACGACGTGGTCGTGCGAATGCCACCAATCGTGAAAGCCCCTTCGCCCTATGGCGCGCTGTACACAGTAAACTGGCTTGCCGCTGCGGGTACCTCCTGTATGGTCGCGACACTCCTATCCATACTGACAGGGCGGCTGCGCGCCCGGCAATCCGCGCGTCTTCTTTTAAAAGTATTGCATCAGCTACAGTTACCTACGCTGACAGTGACTTCAGTATTGGCGATGGCCTTCCTGATGAACTACTGCGGAGCAACGGCTACGCTGGGGCTTGCCTTCGCAGCAACAGGCGGGCTGTTTCCATTTTTTAGTGCGACGCTGGGTTGGCTAGGAGTTTTTATCACCGGTTCCGATACGTCCTCGAATGCACTGTTCGGCAATCTCCAGGTGGTGACGGCGGGACGGTTGGGCTTCAGCCCGGTGCTGATGGCGGCGACCAATTCCGTGGGCGGCGTGATGGGCAAAATGATCAGCCTGCAGACGATTGCCGTGGCAGCCGCAGCTACTGGCATCTCCGTAACAGAGCAGTCACGGCTGCTGCGCTTCACTTTGAAACATAGTTTGCTGCTCGTAGGACTCGTCGGTTTACTGGCACTGCTGACGGCTTACAACTGGTTTTAATGTCGAGCTGCATTGAGCGCGTGAGAGAAAGACAACTTAGCCTGGCGCTACACTCATTGCATGCGGAGAGTAGTCATTACCGGGCCGCCGCCCGTGCAGATTCTCGACGTGGCAGGGCCGCTCGAAGTTTTCTCCAACGTGCCCGGCTATGCAGTGGAACTGGCCAACCCCGGCGCGGAGCGAAGCCTCAGGACCAATCGCGCCATTGTGCTCGGTGATGCTACGCCGATCGCCGAGATTGACGGGCCCATCGACACACTCATTATCGTTGGCGGGCCGGGCGCGGAAAGCGGGACCTACGATGCTCAATTTGTTTCGTGGATCACAGCAGCGGCAAAGCGTTCGCGGCGTGTCGCTTCCATTTGCACCGGTGCATTTCTGCTCGCTGAGGCCGGCCTGCTGAATGGGAAACAGGCGGTGACGCACTGGACATTCTGCGATCGCCTTGCAAGAGAATATCCCTCTGTGCAGGTGCGCTCCGATCCTATCTTCGTGCGCGACGGATGCACCTATACATCGGCCGGCATTACTGCAGGGATAGATCTTTCGCTTGCCCTAGTGGAAGAGGATCATGGCCACGAGATTGCCCTGCGCGTGGCACGGTTTCTTGTGATGTTCCTGGTGCGGCCCGGCGGGCAGGCCCAATATAGCCACATGTTGTCGCACCAATCGGCTGCGACCACTCCCCTGCGCGAGCTGCAGGTATGGATGCTCGAGCACCTGCGAGAGCCTCTTACAGTCGAGTTGCTTGCAGATCGAATGAGTATAAGCGCCCGCCATTTCACGCGCGTTTGCCTGCGTGAAATGGGAATGAATCCCGGACAATTTGTCGACCGGATGCGAGTCGAAGCAGCGCAGCAGATGATCGACACTTCGCCCAGGGGATTGAAGGAGATTGCCGACGAATGTGGCTTCCATTCGAGCGAGGCAATGCGCAGAGCTTTCACCCGCGTTCTCGGAGTGACAGCGGCCGAATATGCCAGCCGCTTCAGGAGTTCGTTGTCCCGCGAAAGAAGCATGTCCTAAATTGCAGCAACGTTGTCGTGGCGCCGGCAAGTTATCAAGCCTAGCGTGAGGAAGTAGAACAAATGCGCTGGAGGCGCACTTCCCATGACAACAGCCACGACAGCAATTACACAGCATACGGAAATTCGCGTTCCGAACAGCAAGCTCGCGAACGAAATCACCACGTTCATTCGCGATACTGAATCAGAACTCCTCTTCAATCATTCGAGCCGTGTGTATCTGTTCGCGACACTTGCCGGCGGGCGCCGCAAGCTGAACGTCGATGCGGAATTGCTTTATGCAGGTGCGATGTTTCATGACCTCGGCCTGGTTCCAGCCTATAGCAGCGCAGCCGATCGCTTCGAAGTCGACGGCGCGAATGGGGCACGCAATTTTCTGCGCGCTCATAAACTTTCAGAACAGGACATCGACCAGGTGTGGACGGCAATTGCGCTGCATACGACGCCCGACATTCCGAAGTATATGCATCCAGTCGTAGCACTGGTGACGGCAGGTGTTGAGATGGATGTGCTCGGCATTGACTACAGCGGGTTCGACGACGCAGACCGCGAGTCGATCGTGCGTGCCTACCCTCGAACTCCGAACTTCAAAGAGGACATTCTGCAGGCGTTCTACGACGGTATCAAGCATAAGCCGGAGACGACGTTTGGCAATGTGAAAGCTGATGTCCTTGCAGACAAGGACCCTACCTTCCGTCGCGGCAATTTTTGTACAGTGATTCGCAATTCTCCGTGGAAAAGCTAAGTACAGGCGGCAGTGCTCTTCAAAAAGAGAGAGGCCCGACAAAATGCCGGGCCCTACCTTGTCTACGCGAAACGTCTAGCTGCAGCCACTCGTGCTGCCGCAGGACATGCATCGGTAGCAGCTACCGTTACGTACCATGATCGCTCCGCACGTCAGGCATGATGGAGCGTCGCCCATGTCATACATGCCGCGCATCGCGTCGGCTGCGTGACCGCTGGTGGGCACCACTGTTCCAGCGTGGCCGGGGATGATGGTTTGTCCCGCGCCGGTGACCGGATGACCAGAGGCCATCAGATCCAGGTCGCCTGCGGAGGGTGCAGCCGCGTCACCGATGGTTCCGAGTACGGGAACCGACGGCGGCTGGGGGGCGCCCAGGCCTGCGAACAAATCAAGCTGCTGGCCGGACAGGAAGCGTAATTGGAGCCAGCGGAAGATGTAATCCATGATGGATTTGGCATAGCCAATATGCTCGTTGCCCGTCCAGCCCGAGGGCTCGAACCGGGTGTGTGCAAATTTCTCGCACAACACCTTCAAAGGCACACCATGCTGGAGCGAAAGCGAGATCGCAGTTGCGAATGAATCCATCAGTCCGGAAACCGTGGAACCTTCTTTCGCCATCTTGATAAAGATTTCGCCCGGCTCGCCCGACGGATAAAGGCCAACGGTGATGTAGCCTTCGTGTCCTGCAATCGAGAACTTGTGGGTCAGCGATGCGCGCTCTTCCTGCAGACGATGACGAACGGCGCGTGGCGGAGCGTTGGGGTTCTGGGCGTTGTCAGTGGACGCGGTTCGCGCAGGGGCCGCTACAGGAGGAGCTGACGGGGCGACAACGCCCGAGACTGCATTCTGTATGGCGATCTCGAAGGTATGGGCAGCATCTGCTATCGCCTTGGCACTCACTTCCAGCTTGCTCGAGATCTTGTTCTCCAGCGCGCGCTCGAGTAACTGCACATCTTTTGTCGAGGCTGCATTGCCCTGCGAAATCGCCGTAAGAATGCGCTCGGCAGATGCCGCCAGTGCCGCTGCTTCGGGATTCGCCTTCTTCCCGCTGTCATCCGAGACGTTCAGCACCTGCACGCCCTTCGAACCATCGCGATAAATTGCAACCGCCTTGATGCCCATGCGCCAGGCTTCGACGTAGACTTCCGCGATGTCATCAGCGCTTGCTTCAGTCGGAAGATTGACAGTCTTCGAGATAGCGCCGGAGAGGAACGGCTGGGTCGCGGCCATCATCTTGATGTGACCGTTGTAGTGGATGGTGCGGGTTCCCTTTGAAGGTTTGAAGGAGCAATCGAAAACCGAGAGGTGCTCGGGCTTGATGGAAGGCGCGCCTTCGATCGTGCCGGTCGAATCGATATAGCTGACGATCGACTGCACCTGGTCGTCGGAGTAGCCGAGCTTGAAGAGTGCAGCTGGAACAGTCTGGTTAACGATCTTGATCATGCCGCCGCCAACAAGCTTTTTGTATTTCACCAGCGCGAGCTCTGGCTCGATACCGGTCGTGTCGCAATCCATCATGAAGCCGATGGTGCCTGTGGGTGCAAGCACAGTGACCTGCGAGTTGCGATAGCCGTACCTCTCCCCATGCGCGAGTGCCTGGTCCCAGCATTCCTTGCTGGCCGCAATCAACTGGTCGAGCTGCGGAACACTGAACGGCTCGGCAGACGACTTGCTTCTTCCAATGTTGTTGACCTCCGCGCGATGCATGCGAATGACATCGAGGAAAGGCTCACGGTTGACGTAGAAACCGGGGCAGGCTCCGCCGCTGCGCGTCACCGAATTGGTCAGCGTTGTGGCGCTGCCAAGCTCAGGGCAACTCTCGGCGAGCTTGGCCGATTGCAGATACGCTTCGCCGCACATGATCGCAGTCAGCGTACCGGCAAAGTCGCGGCCCGCATCGGAGTCATACGGCAGGCCCATCGCCATCAGCAGTGCGCCAAGATTTGCGTAGCCAAGACCGAGCGGACGATAGTCGTGCGAATTGCGGCTGATGAGTTCGGTCGGATAACCGGCAGAGTCCACCAGGATATCCATCGCGATAATGAGCGTGTCGACTGCCGCGCGATAAGCCGCAATATCAAACGTACCTGACGGTGTGACGAACTTCATCAGGTTGAAACTTGCCAGGTTGCAGGCCGAGTTGTCGAGGAACATGTACTCGGAGCAGGGATTGGAAGCATTAATGCGACCGCTATTCTTCGACGTATGCCAGCGGTTAATAGTCGTGTCGTACTGCATGCCGGGATCGCCGCACGCCCACGTTGCCTGCGCGATCTTGCGCATCAGGTCGCGAGCCTTATAGGTGTTGACCGGCGCGCCGTCCTTCACAGTCTTCGTTGAAAAGTCGCTATCGGCTTCCCATGCCTGCATGAACTCATCGTTCACGCGGACAGAGTTGTTGGCGTTCTGGAAGAAGATCGAGGAGTACGCTTCGGAGTCAGGACCGCTGCCGTCATACCCGGCAGCAACGAGCGAGTGGGCCTTCGCTTCTTCCTTGGCCTTGCACTCAACGAAGTCAACAATGTCGGGATGGTCGACGTTCAGGATGACCATCTTCGCGGCTCGACGGGTCTTGCCGCCGGACTTGATGACACCGGCAAAGGCGTCAAATCCGCGCATGAAGGAGAGTGGGCCTGATGCCGTACCGCCGCCGGACAGTAGTTCCTGCGAGCCGCGGATTGGCGACAGGTTGGTGCCAGTGCCTGATCCCCACTTGAAGAGCATGCCTTCGGTCTTCGCGAGCGTCAGGATGGAATCGAGCGAGTCATCGACCGAGTTGATGAAGCAGGCAGAGCACTGCGGATTCCGGTAGCCAGTCACGGAATAGCGGACTTCGCGCGTTTTCGGGTCCCAGTGCCAATTGCGGGCATCGGAGTCTGGCTCGAGCCGATCGCAGCCGACGTTGAACCATACCGGCGAGTTGAACGCGACCTTCTGGTTCACGAGGAGGTGGACGAGGTCGTCATGAAAATTGTCCGCATCTTCCTTGCTTGCGAAGTAGCCGCCGTCCATGCCCCAGTCGCGAATGCTCTCAGAGACGCGGGCGATCAACTCGCGCACACCAGTCTCTCGCTTGTAGGCACTGGTCAATTCAGCCGGGCCACCTGGCGCTGCGTCCATCGGGCCGTGCAGATACTTCGAGGCGACGATGTTGGTCGCGGTCATTGACCAGTCGACCGGCACTTCCACTTCCTTCTGCTCAAAAATGGTCTTGCCCTTGGAGTCCGTGATGGCCGCTGTGCGGCGCTCCCACTGGACCTCACTATAGGGCGACACACCCGGCTTCGAGAAGCGGCGAGAGTACTGGAGGCCAGGACGGGCACCATTGTTTTTTGAGCTTCCGGCGCCGTTGGTGGCGCGGGTGGATTCAGTTGCGGAAGTGGCGGATTGCTTGGTGGCCTCGGCCATGGGTGACTCCTATAAATTCGAATTGTGGACTACGCAAACAGTGGATCGGGGACAGGTACAGCAGCGAAACAAAATACAAAAGATGGGGCACCGAGTCTCGTTCCCTGCTGGGAATGAAATGCCGGTTTGGTCAACTGCCGTATTGCTTTTATTCGGTGACGGCCGGGTGAGCGGCGAGGCTCATTCTCGGGCTGCAAGTGTGAAGTTAGCCCTGTGTATAGACCGTGTCAAGATCAAAACCCCTACATCTTGTGATTAGATGCCCGGAAGAGCAGGCGGTCGCTAATTGCCGTATTTCTGCCTGTGGAGAACGGAAATGGGCGCGTCTGGAGCGGTTTCGGGCACGTTCCGTCAAAGGGTTTGCCACGATCCGGCCATTACGTTCGTCCAGTGTCTCTCAAGGTACGCGCACGGGAGGCTAGTGCCAAGGTGCGGGAGTGGTGCAGTGATCTGTGGAGCGCTGTGGGAATGTGGGCAACTGGGCGACCCGCTCAGCGGCAGGTCGCCCAGTACTTATTTCTGAAAGAGGAGAGGAGCAAAGCCGGCCAGGTTCTCGCGCCATGCCATCCATACATGCGCCATCCCGGGGGAATGGATCGCAGTCGGCTGCATGCCCTTGCTTTGCAGCCACGCGATGAACTTCTGATTGGGCTCGTTCAGCCCGTCCTCGGTTCCACAGGCAACCCAGAAGACTTTCAGCTTTGCCTGTATCTGCGGGCCGGACTGCGCTGTGATCGCGGGGAACAGCATGTCAAAGAATTCCGTACCAATGCCACCCGCGCTGAAAGCACCGATCGAGGCGAAGTAGTCAGTATGGTTCAGCCCGACGAGCAGCGTTTCGGCGCCGCCCATCGACAGGCCGGCGATGGCATGATCTTCACGCTTGTCAGAGATGGGATATTGCGCGTTCACCAGTGGCATCACCTCCTGCTGCAGGGCCTCGCCAAAGTGGGTGAAGTTGCTCATCACCAGCACGGGGTCGCGCCACGCAGCCCAGCCGCTCGTGATCACTTTCATGTCGCCATAGCCCCACGGCATCACCACGATCATCGGCTTCGCTTTACCGGCAGCAATCAGGTTGTCGAGGATCAGGTTGGCTTTGCCCATCGTTGTCCACGCACTCGGGTCATCGGAGTAGCCGTGAAGCAGGTAAAGCACGGGGTATTTCTGCTTGCTGTGCGGATCAAATCCGGGCGGCGTGTAGACGTAGTACTGACTGGTGCTGTTCTCGAGACTGCCGACAATTTTCGAGTGGTAGTAGTGGTGGTCGATGTTGCCATGCGGGACATCTGCCATCTCCCATGGCATTGCCGGGTGGCCCGGAACCAGGAAGATGCTGTCTACGTTGAAGAAGCTGGTCTTGACCTGGGTATTGTGCGGGTCGGTGATGTGCGTTCCATCCACGTTGAAGGAGTAGCTGTAGATTTCCGGAGCCAGCGCGGGAACCGTCAGAGTCCAGTTGCCGTCAGCCCCTTTCGTCATCAGCATGGGCTCCTTGTGATTCTCAAGATTCAAGCCGACCGCCTGCGCATTCGGCATGGTGAGCGTAAAGACTGCGCTGCCGTCAGGCTGAACCTGCGGGTCTGCCTGCGGCGCTGCCACCAGCGGCACCGGTGCCGTCGATTTAGCTGGCTGCTGCGCCACCGCGACCAGGCCGGCGGAAAGAAGAAGGCTCGCAAGAAGGTGTGCGGTACAACGAATCATGGAAGTTCCTTGAGTTGAAATGTGTCTGCGCAGAACAGTCTATAGTGCTGGCGAAACATAAGATTTCGACTGCATTTTCTGCCTGAAAACGACCATTTTGTGCACAAAAACTGCTTTATTGTCAGTTAAACGCCCCTCGGCGCACCCGCAACTCATCCAGCACCATGCCGGCCGCCTGCGATACGCTTCCGGCACCGAGCGTGATGATGACATCGCCGTCTGTAGCGACATCAGCCAGAGCCTTCACCGCGTCGGCAAATGATGCCGCGTACTGCACGCCGTGGCGATGAATGGCTGTCACCAGGGCCGGTGCGTTTACGCCTGCGATCGGCTCTTCGCTGGCGGCGTAGATATCGAGAATCTGCGCCGAATCGACATCCGCAAATGACCTTACAAACTCCGGCAGCAGGTCCCGTGTGCGCGTATAGCGATGCGGCTGAAAGAGTACATGCACGCGCTTGTAGCCGCAGGAACGCGCGGCGTTCAGTGTTGCGATAATTTCGGTTGGATGATGGCCGTAGTCGTCGACAACGGTCACGCCATGGACGACACCCTTCACCTGAAAGCGTCGATCGACACCACGGAATTTAGCGAGCCCGGCCACAATTTTCTCAGGCTCAATCTCCAGCTGCACAGCAATCGCTACAGCAGCAGTTGCATTTAACACGTTGTGCAATCCGGGTACCTGGAGTGTGAATGGCCCGAGCACGGCATTGCCGTTCACAACTTCAAAGCGGGAGCGCACGGCAGATACTTCGGTGCTGCCGTCCGACGGCAGCAGCCGCACCACGAAGTCTGCGTCGGCGGAACGACCATAAGTGATGACACGCCGATGCACCCGCGGCAGGATCGCCTTCAATTGATCGTTATCGACACAGACGGTCGTCGCACCATAGAACGGCACCTTGTCCATGAACTGCACAAACGCGTCTTCGACATCCTGCATATCGCGATAGCAATCCATGTGCTCGCGATCGAGGTTGGTGACGACGCCGAGAATCGGCGAAAGCTTCAGGAAAGACCGGTCGCTCTCATCCGCCTCGGCCACAAGATAGCGCGAGGTGCCCAGGCGTGCATTGGATCCGAGCGCATCCACGCGCCCGCCAACGACGATCGTCGGGTCGAGCCCGCCTTCAGCCAGTACAGTCGCAATCATGGAGGTAGTGGTCGTCTTACCGTGCATACCTGCGACGGCGATGCCATATTTCAGCCGCATCAACTCGGCGAGCATCTCGGCGCGCTGGATCACCGGAATCTTCCGGGTGCGCGCCTCCATGACTTCCGGGTTGAGTTCGTTCACGGCCGAGCTGGTCACAACGACGGCTGAGCCGACGCTATTTGCTGCCGAGTGGCCCTCAAAGATGGTCGCGCCAAGGGTAGCCAGGCGGTCTGTAATGGCCGAACGGCGCAGGTCCGAGCCCGAAACCGGGTAGCCGAGGGTCAGCAGGATTTCCGCTATCCCGCTCATTCCAATGCCACCTATCCCGATAAAGTGGACCCGCTGCGTCTTCGCGAACATGCCTGGTGTGCTCCTGCTCTGCCTACTCTATCAACTTGCAGCGAGCCAAATCGCGTTCCGTGGAATGGTTGCTCGACCTGTGCTGACGCATCCCCCTGCGAAGCCCACATAAACGCTAAGGTTATTCGCGCAACTTTTGCGTAGGATTGTTGTTCAAATGAGTGAGGGTTTGGAACTAACCAGAAAAGCTCTCAGCTCGTTCCGGTATCCGCGGTTAGCGATGGTTTCGGCATCGTCAGGCGGAATGGATGGGGGATGTGCGATGAAATACTTACGATACATTTTGCTCCTTGCCCTGATTGCCAGCCCCGTGCTGATGCAGCGCGCTGACGCCCAGGTGGCAGTCGGCATTGGTGTAGGTGGCGGTTATGGCGGCTATGGGTATGATTACCCAGCGGCGGCGCCAGTCTGCGATTACGGTTACTACTCCTACTACCCCTACGCCTGTGCTCCCTATGGCTACTACGGACCGAACTGGTTCGTAGGTGGCCTGTTCATCGGTGCCGGCCCATGGTACGGCGGTTACTGGGGTCGTGGATGGGGCGGCGGATGGGGTCGCGGCTATGGATATAGAGGCGTCGGCGGCTGGGGCTACGGGCATGGCGGTTACGGCTATCGTGGTGGCTACGGCTATC
>CAZZZL010000011.1:0-102885 GCA_964658655.1 uncultured Acetobacteraceae bacterium
ATCCCAACTCGCGAAAACTTACCGGCAGGCCTCATCGAAGGGGCCTGTTCGTTTTTTCGGGACAGAGCGGCAGTAATGACAATAAGAAAAGCCCTGGAGGCATCTCCAGGGCTTTTTGTAATGTTGTCCAGGGAGTTGTAGTTAGAAGATGCGGTAAACGATACCGAAGCTAACGCCCTCCGGACTCAGGCCATTGGCACGCGGACCTTCGCCGACAAAACCGGGCCAGATCTGGTACTCGTAATCTCCGCGAGCTGACCAGCGGCCATGGAAGCGGTAATCCGCACCACCACCCAAGGCCACCACACCGTAGCCACCGTGGGCGGCGTTCAGCGGGAAGTTGAACTCGCCGATGCCGAACAAACCCTTGCCGTAAGCCGTGATCTTGTGGCCCTTGTAAAAATTGTACTTCGGGCCTACCAGGTAGTTATCTTCGTGAATATCCGAGAGCTGGTGGAATCTCAGGAAGCGGACTTCCGCCTCGGCCCCCAGCTTCGGAGTCAGATTATAGTCGGCAAAGGCGCCTACGCCGTAAAGGTTGTAATACCCGTAATCGGGAGCGAAGTAGGATCCAAAGCCACCCACGTACAGTGACTGGTTCCCGCCTATGCCTGCTGCGCTGACCTGTGCCTTACCCAATGCTGGAACGAGCAACAGGCTGGCGAGCATAAGATATTTTTTGATCACTGGTATCTCTCTCGCTAATCTCGATTTGCACAATTATGAACAGGGTTGCACATTTTGGCCAACCCTGCGTCACCTGTTTCGACGACACTTCGGTCGTTTACGTTGTGTATCAATTCAGTAACTATTCCGCCATTACTGCTGCGGCGTGGACTGAGTGCTGGCAGCCTGGTTCGGCTGCGTCGAATTCGGGTCAGGAGCAGGGGCAGCTGCGGTAGCCTGCGCGGCCTGGGCCTGGTCATAACGCTGCAGCTTGAAGTATACCGGGGTCACTTCAAACGGCATCTTGTCGCGTGCATTCAGAAGGGGAACAGGCTTTGCATTCAGGCTGTACACCTTGTCATCCCATGAATCTACACGCAAACGGCTTCCGAGTGGTAGCGCTGCGATCTGGTCCAGCTTATCCATATCGAGCTTGGGAGCCTTCTTCTGCAGGGCTTCGAGCCATGCCGTACCGTCCGGCTTGATCATCGCATCGCCCAGGCGTGGGGAATTCAAAGCCTTCAGCTCGCCTTCGCGTACCTGGAGCTGCGCGAAGTAGAGGCCGGCGTTGCCTTCCTTGTCCTTATAGATGGAACCGTCGAGGAGAGCGACCGCCTTCTTGGCCGCGTCTGCATCATCGCCGTCAGTATGCTGCATGTGAATGCGCTCAAAGGTCGACTCGTCGGGGAAGAGCAGCCGATCGTTGAAGGCATACTTGGTGTCGATGTGATGTCCCAGCACGATGTGCGCCAGCTGGAACGAAAGAACAGCTGCGAGTGACTCTTCCGACGGCAGGGTGTCAACCAGGCCCTTGCTCAGGACGATGGTGTTGCCGATCGCGATAGACTCCAGCGGCGTGGTCAGCATGACCCGGCAGTGTACCGGTGCTGCCAGCTCGATGTTGTTGCCGATGATGATGTTGTTGGTTACTGTTTCGAGGATCTTGTCGAAGTCACTGGGCGCTGCCATCAGGCCGGCCTGTGTGAGACGGTCAATGACGTTTTCTTCTGCCTGCGATACCCACTCACGCTGCGCCTGCAGAGGGCTTACATCCTCGGAACTGGCGCTCTGATCGGTTACGTCGTCAATCTTGATCGACTCGTTGTCAGTCTGGTGCGTAGGAATTTTGAGCGAGTAGCCCCAGATCTGGGTCTGGGCCTTGAAGGCAACCGGATGCTCAGCATCCTTCTTCGAGGTCTCCTCGACATACACGCCCACCGGCAGCCATACACCCTGCTGCAGGTTTTGACGCCAGCTGTCGAAGTGGAAATAATCCTTGTTGGAAGCGTCGTCATCGCCGCCGCCGGTGTACGTACCATTAAAGCGGACAATGTTGCCCGAATCGTCGTCGATCCAGACGCGGCCGGTAAAGCGGCCATGGCCTGTGCTCGGCTTGGGGCGGACATCAAACACATCGGTACGGATGGTGCCGAGGAACGTCCTGCGCACATAGACGAAGTCATAGTGCTGCTGATCGAAGCCGCTCGGATCGATAAACATCATGTCCAGGAAGCCATCCGGTACGAACTGGACACCGAATGCCTTCGTTAGACCGAGCAGGGCTTCTGCCGAACCCTTGAACATGCCATGCTTCTGGCCGCCACCCTCAGCCGAGTACGACTTGCCATAGAAACCCTTGGCGAAATCTACGCGCTGCAGCATGTACTGGTCAGAGACGGGAACGGCGTACAGCTTGGTATCGCCCTTCATGTTCTGAATGTAGGTTTGTACGAGGGGTGAGTGCTGCTGAATTGACTTGATGGTGATCTTTTCAGCCGCAATCGCTTTCTGCACCAGAGAGCTTTGTTCTGGCGTCAGGGCGATAGGTGGTGCGTATTTCTCTTTCGCCTGAGCTGCCGTAACGCCAAGCGCCATGAGCAGGGTAGTAGTCCAAACGTTCCGCAGGTTCATTTCCTGGCTCCTCTAAATCTGTTAAACACGTGAACTGCCGCCCCGCCCGTTGGTCATGATGCCGGTACAAACAGTTACTGATACAAGTAGGACTTGGCCTGGTGGCCGGTTAGGCTAACTGGAAGGTGATGTGGATCAAGGTAACGTGATCCACCGGCTGACCGTTCTTTTTTGCTGGGGTAAAGCGGATGTTCTCCGCGACGTGCTTTGCCTGCTCATCCAGCCCGTGACCGAGACCGGTGACGACACGTAATACTTCAACCTGACCGCTCGCGAGGAAGCGTACCTGGAGAGTGACTTCTCCCTGCACATGCTGCGCCTGCGCTTCGGATGTGTACTCTGCACGCGGCTCCGACAGGACGACCGGGGGAGTGAATGCTGACTCCGTTGCCTGCGCAACCTGGACACCCTTGCCGCCTACCGCCGGACCGCCGAAACCACCGCCGGAGACAGTGCCATGGCCAGTCCCGCCGGGTGTACCGCCCACCACTCCGTTGCTGAAGCCGGCCGATGCGACTGCTCCGTGGCTGGTGCCGCCTGCGACGCCATTCACGACGCCCGAGCCGAAGCCTACACCCTGGACTGTTCCCTTACGTGCCGCGCCTGCACCCTGGTTTGCGCCGGTTGCCTGGCTGAAAGCGCCGGCAGAGGCGAGCATGGGCTTGGTCGAATTTGGATTCGGCTTGGCGCCGATCGGATCACCGAAACCACCGGTGGTCGGCGTCGGCTTGGTCATGTTGTTGGCCACCTCTGTCGGCTTGGGGCTCGTGAAGAGTCCGACCTTCGGAGCTGGCGGCGGCGCGACGGCCTTTGGTGGCGCCGGCGGCAGAACCGGGGCCGGCTTGGGGATGTCCATTTTCACCGGGGCCGGAGGAAGAATTTCCGGCTTGGGGACGATGATCTTTGGCGGATCGAGCTTCGCCATCACCTTGACGGGAGGCGCCACGATCTTTACCTTCGGCACCGGCGGCTTGATCGGCTTGGGCAGATCGACCGGGACGATCAGCTGCGTCATATCGCGCTTGACCTGGGCCTGATGGATCTTGGCGGCAGCAAACAACGTCACCAGTACGAGGATCGATGCGTTGATGCCGGCGCTCACGCCAAACGAGCGCCAACGGCCCCCGGGCTCTTCGAGCAATCCAAAATTCGCGCGGTTTAAAACATCTTGTGTCGGCATATCCAATTTCCTGCTCTCTGCTGGGAAGAGATGTGATTTCTTCATAACCTTGCCGTCCCGCCTGGACGACATTTCAACGATCCGGACTTCCGGCGTGCAGCCCAACTGTGGCGCCGTGCCCGTACCAAATCTTTTGTGCCTTCCGGTCCCGAATGCGTCCTTTGCCTGCTCCGGTTGCCGCAATCCGCGGGTACGAAAGTACCGGGGAGTTCTCAAACGATAGCGTAGAACGAAAGCGAAGACAGTACCTCGAAAGTGGTGGCAGGGCACACTGACGTGTACGTTTCCCGTCCCCTGTCTGAACACTCCCTAGAATACCAACCTCGTCCATGAACGGCCCTTGAAATCTGCCGGATAGATACTCCGGTGACACTAGGAATCCGGCATATTCCGGTCGCTAAACCGTCTTTTGCCTCGTTGGATGCGAAAACTCCCGGATTCTGAAAACAAACAGCCGCTTTCGGCGAAAATAGTCGGGTAGGCGAAACGGCTTTGCAAATCGCAACGAGGGAACCATGAAAATACTCGTCACCGGCGGTGCTGGATATATCGGCGGAACCGTCGCACAACTTCTTCTCGATCGTGGCCACACTGTCTTCATTCTCGATGACCTTAGTCATGGCCACCGTGCTCTGCTGCCCCCTGGATCCACCCTGATTGAAGCCAGCCTGGCGGACCGCGAGCGGGTCCACACACTGCTACAGACGGAAGCCTTTGATGGTGTGTTGCATTTTGCCGCTCTCATTGAAGCCGGCGAAAGCATGCAAAGGCCGGAAATCTATTTCCGCAACAACACCGCATCCACCCTGACCCTGCTTGAGGCGATACTCGCCAGCAAAACACGCCGTTTCGTATTTTCTTCGACCGCTGCCGTCTACGGCGAACCGGAAACCACTCCAATCACCGAAGACGCCCCCTTGAAACCTACAAACCCCTACGGGGAGTCAAAGTTGCTCGTCGAGCACATGTTGACCTGGTTTAATCGCCTGCACGGCCTGCACTATGCCAGTCTGCGGTATTTCAACGTAGCGGGCGCGATTCCGGGCCGTGGCGAGGCCCACGAACCTGAATCGCATCTGATCCCGCTCATCCTCGACGTTGCACTGGGCCGTCGGGAGAGCATCCGCATCTACGGCCAGGATTACGACACTCCGGATGGCACCTGTATCCGCGACTACATCCACGTGTCTGACCTGGCCGAGGCGCACCTGGTGGCGCTGGAGTCGCTCGAGACCAGGAGCCGGCTGATCTACAACCTGGGCAACGGGAAGGGCTTTTCCGTGCGTGAAGTGATTGATTCTGTTCGGCGTGTGACGGGCAGGCCCATCAAGGTCGACGAAAATCCCCGCCGGGAAGGCGATCCGGCTATCCTGATTGCCAGCTCAGCTGCCATTGCCCGAGACCTGGGCTGGATGCCGAAGAACAGCGAACTGGACACTATCATCAAGAGTGCATGGGAGTGGCACCAGAAGCGCTATGCTTGAGGCTGGGTGGACTACCGAAAAGATCGTTGGACGACGACTGTTTGCTGCCAACCCGGGTGAAGATCCCGGGAGGACAAAGATCGCGCCATTAGCCGTTGGCGAAAATGCCGTTTTTGCGGAATACCCGCTCGGGCGGATGCGGGGACGGCGTCTGCTTATGATCGTTTCGTTTCTTTGCTTCTGCATGCCGGTGCTCACACTAGGCTGCAACCAGATGAAATCCAAGGCTGCAAGCTTCAACGAACTCGCAACAGACGCGATCAATCACTACTACGACACCGAACCCTCCTGCCTCTGGTTCGAACCTGTCGCCCTCCCGACCCTTGTCAACCCGGGACGGGACATTCTCCCCAGCCTCGAGGCACTGGCCTCCCAGGGCCTGCTCACCCGCAGCCAGGAGCAAGACGGTCAGCGCTTCCAACTCGCGGACTCTGCCCGCACATATTTCCGCCCCGATACTAGACGGCCCGGCTTCGGTAATCTCTGCTACGGCAAACCGCGCGTTCAGCACATTGACAGCACGACACTCCGCCATGACGAGAACTTTGGCGATGTCACCGACGTTGCCTACGAATCGGTAATCCCCAGTGCCCCCGCGTGGACGGCCGCTCCGGCTGTACAGCACGCCTTTCCCATAATGGCACTCGAGATCTCCCGTCCACTCCCCCACACCGCCACTCTTGTAAAGACTCCGCAGGGTTGGGACGTCGCCATCGGCCCGGCAAGCGCCCTCGAAACCGGACCCGCCCCCAGGTAGCTAAAATGAGGAGATCATGATGAACCATCCATATTGGGGTGAGATTCAGACCAACTTCGACGACATTCCGCAATCCTCAAACCTTTTCCTGATTCCCGGCTTTGGTAACGACGCTGCCGGGCAGCAGATCTGTGTCTCGTTTCATAAGCGCGAGCAGCCCACAGCACTCACTTTGCAGTCTCTGGACCAGTACGCCGAGACTTTCCAGAACTTTCTGCAAATCCTGCCCGCCCTGCTGCCTGGGATCAAAGCCCGCGCGTTTGAGTATTACCAGGAATACTACGCACCTGTTTACGAAAATGAAGCTTCATCCGGCCAGCCGGCTCTCGGCCTCACCAGCCCGGAACTTCATTTCGAAAAGATGCGAACTCTGGAAGACATATCTGTCCAGGGCCACCGCGCTGTCACCCTCCAGTTCGACTATGCGATCGATACGGAACACGACCTTGAGATTTTGATCGTGGATGGCATCATTCATGACATAGGCGGCGCCCTGGATACGTACGTCCATCCAGGGGGTGTTGGCGATGGAAATCGGCCCGCTTAGTGCTGCCGTTCTATCGTCTGCCCGCTTGTCACGCTGCCAGTAAAGAGCTTCGCGGCGTTTAGGCTGGTGTTGTAAATCCCCCAGACCAGGGGGATGGAAACGATCGCCCAAGCCACCGCGACCAGCGCTGGTGATGATTTTTTGACAGTTTCAGTCATAATCCTTCTCCATCTCGATTCAAAGATCGTTAGTGCGCTACAGAGCTCAAGGGCTGGTCGGGGGTCTCGGTCATCCAGTATTTCTCCTGGATTGGCCGCACCAGCAGGTTTGCTATCAAGCCGACGATCAGCAGTCCGGTCATGATGTGCAGAATTGTCGGATAGGCATTCAATTTCGGCTGACCCTGGGCTACGTAGTGGTCGAGGATGCCGTTCACGATGAGTGGCCCGACAATGCCGGCGAACGACCAGGCTGTCAGCAGGCGTCCGTAAATGGCGCTGACGTCATAGGGCCCGTACAGATCGCGCAGGTAAGCGGGGATTGTTGAAAAGCCGCCGCCATAAATGCTGATCAGGACGCCCGCGCTGAGGACGAAGAGTGCAATGCTGTCCAGGTGGGCCGAGCCGGTGAGTGGCAGAAACCAGTAGAGGGTCGGTCCAATCAGAAAGAAGATGAAAAAAGTGGTCTTCCGCCCGATGTAATCCGACAGCGAAGCCCAGATAAATCGGCCGGCCATGTTGAACAGGCTGAGAACGCCGACGAAGCCTCCAGCGGCAACAGCCAGGACCTTGCCATGAAACAAGTCCTGAATCATTGGCGACGCCTGCTCGAGGATGCCGATACCGGCAGTCGTGTTGAGCGCGAGCACCAGCCAGAGCAGCCAGAACTGCGGCGTCTTCATCGCCTGCTGCACTTTGACGCTGTGTGAACTGATCATCCCTTCCGACTTGGCGGGAGGCGTCCAGCCCTCCGGCCTCCAACCCTCAGCCGGAATACGCACAGTGAACACGCCGAACATCATGAGCACGAAATAAAACAGGCCCATGGTGAGCCAGGTGGATGGAATAGCCGCGTGACCGCCGGCCTTGTAGAAGGCCATGAGTTTAGTAGCGAGAGGCGAGCCGATCATGGCGCCGCCACCAAAGCCCATGATGGCCATGCCGCCGGCGAGACCCGGGCGGTCAGGAAACCACTTGATCAACGTGGCGACGGGGGAGATGTAGCCCATCCCCAGCCCCACACCGCCGACTACGCCGTAGCCGAGGTAAACCATCCACAACTGGTGGAGGGCAGCACCCTGCGAGGCAATCACGAAGCCAGCCCCGAAGCAGACCGCGGCCAGGAACATCGCCTTGCGTGGGCCGGCCGTTTCCAGCCACTTACCGAAGAGGGCGGCCGACACGCCGAGGACTGCGATGGCGATCGAAAAAATGTAGCCGATTGCCTTCAAATCCCAGTGCGAACCATCCGCGCCGGTGAGCGCCAGCAGAGGATTCTTGAACACGCTGAAGGAATAGACCTGGCCAATCGACAGGTGAATGGCCAATGCGGCTGGTGGTACCAGCCATCGGTTGAAGCCGGGGGAAGCAATGGATCGGTCCCGATCCAGAAATGAAAATGCAGCCATTTTCGAAGACCTCAATGATGCTGGAGCGCATATGCACGCGATGTGCCGCGTTCGAGTGTAAGCCACTTTTACGCCACCCGCATCAGTGACGAACCTCTCGGACGGCACGCATCGTGCGACGTAGGATGCAGGAATTGCCATTCGCCCGGGTATTTGCAACACTTCTCGCATCGATCCCGCCGCACCCAAGCCGCTTCCCATGTCATCCGCTGAAGGTATTCCGCGCCTCTCGCACTGGGCCGAGCGGCTGCCGCGAATACTGTGTGCCGTGATGGCAGCCTGCCTGCTGTTTTTTGTGGTGGACACACTGCACTGGCCGCTGGTGGGCGATGCCGTCTCAGTCCATTATCTGGTCCTGCTGATGCAGCACGGCATGGCGCCCTATAGGCAGATCGTCGACGCCCAGATGCCGGGCACCTTTCTGATCGATTGGATCGTGATACACATCTTTGGCGGCAGCGCGTTGGGATTGCGGTTTTTCGATTTCGCGTTGATGGTGTCCGCAGCGCTTGCCATGCTGGCGATCGCGTGGCCGACCGCCGAGGCAGGTCGTTTCATCACGGATGACAGATGGGCTGCGCTGCTGGCCGGCGGACTGTTTGCGCTGGTCCATGGCCGCGACGGCATTCCGCAGGCAGGGCAGCGCGACCTGATGATGGCTGTGCTGCTGCTTGCCGCTTATGCGTGCGCGTTCCATGCGGTGCGGGCAGACAGGCCATGGCTGCTTTTTCTCGGGGGGATCTGCGCGTCTGCAGCTGCCACTATCAAGCCGACCGTTTTCCCGGCGGCTGTCATGGTCTTTGTCCTCGCGCTGTGGCATCTCTGGCGAACGCATCGGCCGTTTGGCGCGCCTTTCCTTGCAGCGGTACTCGGCAATTTTGTGCCGATCGCAGCTGTCCTGATTTTCCTGCTGCGGGAACAGGCGCTTCGTGCATTTCTGCATGGAGGCATCAGCCTGATGTCTTACCACGCATCGTTGCAGAGACGCTCGGTAGCCTATCTTCTCGGCCACTCTCTTTCGCCCGTCACCATACTGTTTCCGCTGCTGTTGATCTGCATCGTCCTGAGATACACAGCAGACCGAACCAGCCCTGTTGCAGAGGATGCATCGCCAGGCTGGGAACGTCCTGCCCTTTACGCGGGCTTGTTGCTTTCACTCATCTCCTTCATCGCCCAGGGAAAAGGCTTTCCGTACCACCGTTATCCGTTTCTTGTGTTCTTCCTGCTGATTGCCATGTCTGAGTTCAGACACGCGCTTCAGGGCATGCGGCTGCTGATAAAAAGCAGGCGCGGGCTCGGCCTGAGCTGGTGCATGACAGGTGTCTGCGGGCTCTGCATTTCGTCGTTGGCGCTTGCCCCGATTTCTGCTTACAAGATCAGGAGATTTGCCTGGGGTGATGACGAAGATTTCCGCCTGATGAGCGCCGACCTTGCGACCGCAGGCGGTAGTACTTTGTCTGGCCGTGTGCAATGCATCGATGCGTTTGCGGGCTGCATCAACACCCTCTACCGTCTTGGCTTGGTCCAGAGCACAGGCTTTATCGTGGATTTTTATTTCCTCGCGCCCGACTCCAATCCGGTTGTACAAGCGATGAGGAAACAGTTCTGGGATGAGATTCAGAACGATCCTCCGCGTGTGTTCCTCGTGACGAAAATGGTTTTTCCGATCAATCCCGCCACTCCGGACACTTACGACAAGCTCAAGCTCTGGCCGCAGTTCGATGACTATCTGAGCGCGCATTACGAGATTGCCGCAGAGCGCACGCCACAGCAGTATGTGCGGCTGGGCAATCGTCCGGAACGGCCCGCAGGATATCGCATCTATGTCCGCAAGCATGAATAGAATTGCGGATTCACAAGTCTGCCGTGATACCTTGCTTCCGCAAATTATTTGCGCTATCGCTGCGGTATGCCTGCTGTTCTTTTTCGTCGCTTCCTGGCACTGGCCACTCGTCGGCGACGCTGTATCTGTGCACTACCTGGTGCTGCTGATGGCGCATGGCATGGCGCCTTACCGGCAGATTGTCGATGCGCAGATGCCGGGCACATATCTCGTCGACTGGCTGGTCGTGCACCTTTTCGGAGGCGGGCGCGCCGGGCTCAGAGTTTTCGATTTCTCACTGATCATCGGCGCGATGATGGCGATGATCGCGATCGCGTGGCCCACGTCTGCTCAGACTGCGAAGGGATTCTTTCGCGATGGAAGGTACGCGGCGCTCCTTGCGGGATGTCTCCTTGGACTTGCGCATGGCCGCGATGGCATTGAGCAGGGCGGTCAGCGCGATCTTGTGATGGCCGTGCTGCTGCTTGCCGCATATGCCTCTGCTTTTCATGCGCTCCGCAGGCATCGACCATCGCTGTTGGGAATTGCTGGCGTATGTTCAGCGCTGTCGATAACGATCAAGCCCACGGTGCTGCCCGCGGCTGTACTCGTCCTGCTGCTGGCGTGGATAGAGTTACAGCGTCGGCGAACGCGAAGCATTTCGTATCTGCTGGCGGCCTTGGTGGGGCTCTGCATTCCACTCGCGGCGGTCTCGACTTTTCTTGCGGCGAATCATTCGATACTAGCGTTTCTTGAGGCGGTCCGGGGGATGTGGCCCTACTATGCGACCCTGCAGAGACGCCCTGTCGGGTACTTGCTGCTGCACAGCTTCTCGCCGCTCGCGTCACTCCTCGTGCTGTGGGGACTTGTCTGGCTACTGATCGACATCAGACGGCTATGGTCGCGTCGATCTCTTGCGCGTTCAGCGGAAAATGCGAAGCCAGGCAGCTCGCTGGCCATCCTCGAAATCAAGTGGGAGAGGATCACGCTCTACTGCGGCCTGCTGCTCTGCCTGGTTTCCTTTGTCGCCCAGGGCAAGGGATTCGTCTATCACCGCTATCCGTTCCTGGCATTCCTGCTGCTGTTCGTCATGCTGCAGTTTCAGCGCGCGTATTCTTCGACAGCCCCTGATGATCGAAACGGAAGGCCGACCTTGGCCGATTGCCTGCGCTATGCCGGCACACTGGGTCTGCTCGCCGCTGTATTCCTCGCGCCATTATGTGCCTTCAAAATCAGCCGCTTCGACTGGCGCAATGACGATTACTACGACCAGCTGAGTGCCGACCTGAACAGGCTTGGCGGCAGCCAGCTTTCCGGCCGTGTGCAATGCATGGATGCGTTCTCCGGCTGCATCAGTACGCTCTACCGCATGGACCTGGTGCAGAGCACAGGCTTTCTTGTCGACTTCTATTTCTTTGCGCCGCAATCGAATCCAGTCATTGAAGAGATGCGGCAACATTTCTGGCAGGACCTGCGGAAGAATCCGCCACGCATATTCGTGGTGAGCAAGCAGGTGTTCCCGGCCGCATTTTCGAGCAGTGGCGAGCCGCTTGATACGTACAACAAGCTCAAGCGCTGGCCGCGGTTCGACGATTACCTGCGCGAACATTACACGCTTGTCGAGGAGCACGACTGGCAGCGGCCGGTTCTCTGGGCAAGCCACGCCAACCATCCAGCGGGTTATCGGATTTATGTCCGGCGCTCCTAGTCGAAGTGCGGGGTGCTGCAGCCGGAACTTCCCGGGCAGTAGTCGCCACTGTACTTGCCCTCATGCGTCTGCGCAGATAGTGTAAGTCGGAGCGCATGTATCTATCGCTCCATGTTGTGAGCATTCGTATTGAAGATTGAGAGGTAGACCACGTATGTCCATCGACGCCACGGGTTCTCAAAAGGGCGCACCGCAGGATGCCCACTTCAGCTCCATGCTGCGTGAGAACCGCGTCTTTTCTCCGCCCGCAGAGTTTGCCGCCAAAGCGCGCATTGGCAGCATGGAAGAATACGAAGCCATGTACAAACGGTCGATCGATGACCCCGAAGCGTTTTGGGGTGAGGCCGCGAAAGAACTGCACTGGTTCAAGCCGTTCACCCGTGTGCTCGACTGGGAGTTGCCGCATGCGAAGTGGTTTGCCGATGGCCAGCTGAACCTCTCCTACAATTGCGTCGACCGCCACGCACTGGGCAGCAAACGTGACCACACCGCGATCTTGTGGGAAGGCGAGCCGGATGGCGAAGTCCGCAAGTTGACCTTTGCCGAACTGCATGTCGAAGTACAGAAATTTGCGAATGCACTTAAACAGCGGGGGATTCGCAAAGGCGACCGTGTTGCCGTGTACATGGGCATGACCCCGGAGCTGGCGATTGCGCTGCTGGCCTGTGCTCGCATCGGTGCCATTCACTCCGTGATCTTCGGCGGCTTCGCGGCGCATGCGCTGGTCGACCGCATCAACGATGCGCAATGCAACGCCGTCATCACGCAGGATGCGAGCTGGCGTCGCGGCGCCCAGGTGCCGCTCAAGTCCGTCGTCGATGAAGCGTTGCAGCAGTGCCCGTCAGTGAAGCATGTCATCGTGTATCAACGCACCAAGTGTCCCGTGACGATGCATACCGGCCGCGATTACTGGTGGCATGAACTCATGGCCCACGCTTCGACTGAGTGTCCCGCTGAGCCGCTCGACGCAGAAGATCCGCTGTACATTCTCTATACGTCAGGTACGACGGGGAAGCCGAAAGGCATTCTTCACACGACCGGCGGCTATTCCGTACAAACTTACCTGACCAGCAAATTTATCTTTGATCTGCGCGACGATGATGTGTTCTGGTGTACCGCTGATATTGGCTGGGTCACCGGGCACTCCTACGTCGTCTACGGTGCGCTGCAGAATGGCGTCACCACTGTGATGTATGAAGGCGCATTGAATTGTCCGCACGAGGATCGTACCTGGAAGATCATTGCCGATCACAAGGTCACGGTTTTTTATACCGCGCCAACAGCCATCCGCGCGTTCATCAAGTGGGGCGATGAGCACGTCGCGAAGCATGATATTTCGTCACTGCGGCTACTCGGAACAGTGGGCGAACCCATCAATCCGCAGGCCTGGATGTGGTATCACGAAATCATCGGCAAGGAACGCTGCCCGATCGTCGATACGTGGTGGCAGACGGAAACAGGCGCGATCATGATGGCACCGATTCCCGGCGCCGTGCCGACGAAACCGGGATCGGCGACGCGGCCATTCTTCGGTATCGTGCCGGAAATTGTTACGAAAGGGGGCAGTCCTGTACCAAAAGGCCACGGCGGCCTGCTGGTTATTCACAAACCATGGCCGGGCATGGCCCGCACCATCTACAACGATGACGAGCGTTACGAGAAAGCGTACTGGTCGGAGATTCCGGGTAGCTACTTCACGGGCGACGGTGCACGCTGCGATGATGACGGCTATTACTGGATCATGGGCCGTGTCGACGATGTCATTAACGTCAGTGGCCATCGTCTCGGCACCATGGAGATAGAGTCAGCGCTGGTCGCGCATCCCAAGGTCGCGGAAGCCGCCGTGGTTGGCCGTCCTCACGAGATGAAGGGGCAGGCAATCGCAGCCTTCGTGACGCTCGAAACAGGAACGAAGCCAAGCCCGGAGCTGAAGGAAGAATTGCGCACCTGGGTCGCGAAAGAAATTGGAGCGCTCGCCCGGCCGGACGATCTGAAGTTCACCGAAGTTCTGCCAAAAACCCGCAGCGGCAAAATCATGCGAAGGCTGTTGCGCGAGCTCGCGACCTCCGGTGAAATCAAGGGCGACACAACAACACTGGAAGACATGCAGTCGCTGATCAACCTCCGCGGTTCCGAGGATTAAGCCGGCATCCTGCGAATGCCTACGGCGGCGCCTGCATGGCGGGCGGGGTTTGCCACAAAGGGCGTACTTTAAGAAACCCAGGAGTAGTACCTCCTGGTTCTTCAAAAACTGCCTATACGGCCAGTATGGCCGCCCGCGCATGGCCAGCCGGAAGGCATCACATAGAAGGGTAGGATGATTCAATGGAAGTGACTGAAGCGAACGAACTCCGCGAGAATCACGAGCATGCTGCGCATGATTCGTCCATGCGTCCCGTCGCGTTGATGATGGCTATCCTTGCCGTGCTGGTTGCCGTGACGACGCTGCTCGGACATCGGGCTTCGACCGAGGCTGTGTTGTCGCAGGCGCGTGCAAGTGACGACTGGAATGAATATCAGGCGAAGCGTATCCGGCAGAATGACACGACGCTGACGGCCGACCTGCTTTCAACACTCCCAGTGACGGATAAGGCTGCTGCCGACCAGTTGAAGGCAAGGTATCTGCAGCATTCTGCGCAGTGGGACAGCGATCTGAAGGAAGGCTCGGCGAAAGCGAAAGAGCAGGAAGCCGAAGGGCGCCTGGCCGAGCGTCGCGCCGATCGTTTCGACCTGGGAGAAGCGATGCTGGAGATCGGGCTGGTGATTACGTCGATCACGCTGCTGACCAGCAAGCGAGCGTATGCCCTGCTGGGCGGAGTGTTTGGATTGCTGGGTATTTTGTCCGCGATTTCTGCGTTTCTTTTGCGCTCTTAACCGCTTGGCTGCACAGGGCAACTTCTACTGAGAAGCGATAGCATGGTAGGTAGACCCATGCTCAAGGCCCAGGACAAGCCATACTTCAACCTGCGTACATTTTTGGCCGCGCTGCTACTGGCAGTCTCAATCGCCGGTTGTGGCTTCGGTGTAGACTCCCTGTTTCACCACGCCAAGCAACTCTTTGCGTCAGATCTCTACACGTGCGTCGTGGCATTCGCGCTCTGTTACATGCTGCTGATCTACGAAAAGCGGCGGCGTGTGCTGCTGGCGCGCAGGATGGAGATCGCCGCGGAAGTCAATCATCACATTCGCAATGCGCTGACAGCCGTTGTCTTTTCCGCGTCGGTGCAGAACGATCCGGAACTTCAGGCAGTGATTGAGGACGCTACCGCGCGCATCGACTGGGTCCTGACGACGGTACTGCCGGACGGCGCGACCGATCTTCGCTGGCCGGTGCAGGCCAAGGCCTGGCGGCCGATCTCCTGGGTTGAGCATGCCGAAAAGCTGCGGCAGAAATAGCGGCTGCCGCTCAACCGCTTTTGTCACGCCGGGCGCTGTTCAAGGCGCTGTCCTGTAAATAGTTACAGTGTGTGTTCGCCTATTTTTGACCAGAGAATCTGCTGTGTTTGTTGTACGTGTGAGTAAAAGATGCCGTCGTTCGACGTTGCGGCCAGAATGAGACATGTTTGATGGGCCCGGCGCTATTCCGGCGCGTGGACGTGGCGCAAAACAGGTGACGCGAACGACAGTGCAAGGCATAGCAGCGTGACCACTATGAAGATGCTACCGACACCGGTTGCCCGTCCGAGTACGCCAAGCAGGGGCGGTCCTATGAGCAATCCCGCATAGCCGATACCAACGGCCGTGGCAATGGCTGCGCCCGGAGCGACACCCGGCACCTGGCCGGCGGAACGATACAGGATCGGCGAGACGTTCGACAGGCCAAAGCCCATCAGTGCAAAGCCGGGAAGCGAAGCGACCAGGCCATGAGTCGAAAGCACAATGATGGTTCCGCATGCGGCCAGCAGCCCGCCATATCGCAGTGCCCGCAGCTCGGAGACGCGTGCGACAAACCGGTCGCCGGTGACGCGGCCGATCACCATGGCTGCGGCAAAGGCCGAGTAGCCGTACCCGACCACGCCGGCCCCCAGGTGACGTACGACGCGCAGGTACAAGCCGGACCAGTCCGCAACTGCTCCTTCCGAAAGCATCGCTGAGAATGCCAGCATCCCGAGGAAGAGCAGGCGTCCGTGCGGCCGCGTCATGTGCTGTCGGCCGTGCGACTGTTCAGCCGCATGTTGAATCAGCCCACGCTGCATAATGCCGATGATCGCAATCAGTAGCCCCGCGAGCACGCCTACTACCAGCGCAGGCTTGTAGCCACGGGACAGGGCAGCGGCAGTCGCGGCGGAGCCGAGCATGCCACCCAAGCTCCACACGCCGTGGAAGAGAGAAATGGTGCGGCGGCCCATCTGCTTTTCGACGACCACTCCCTGCGAGTTCATGGCGACATCCATCGATGCGCCTGAAAGTCCAAGCAGCAGGAGGCCGACGGCCATGATCCACGGGGCCGGCGCAATCACTGCCAGGGTGAGTGCAAGGGGCATCAGGCAGCCGCCGATGACGACCACGCGTTTGCTGCCGATCTTTGAGGTGAGCCAGCCGGCCAGCGGCATAGCGAGTGTCGCGCCGCAGCCGCCGGCAAGCAGGATGGCGCCAAGCTGCGCCGGGTTCAGGCCAAGCTCACGCGCCTTGTCCGGCACATGCGGCACCCATCCGCCAATAACACTGCCATTGACGAAAAAGCAGGCCGCGACTGCGATGCGGGCGCGAGTGGCGCTGGTAGAGTCAGCCGCCAATCAGTGGCTCGTGCGGATGTTGTACAGCAGGAAGAAGACGAGGGCGAAGCCGCCAAGCAAAGAGACCAGGATGAACCCGCCGAGCGCGACCGAGACCTGGCGCTCTTTCTCCGGTGCCGGGCGTGTGATGCCGAAGGTGCCAATAAACACTTCGGACAGGTAAATGAGCAGGCGCATCATCCTGTCTCTAGGGTACGGTACTTACGGTCAGGGCGCACGCGCTACGCGATCTCGATAGTGATTTCAGACATTACAGGTCGCGCCTGAACGCCCGGCCATTAAACAGTCCGACGCAACCTGCAGGCCTGCCCGGCGACACAGGGTTCTACCGACGGAAGCATGAACGCGCGGCGTGCCCGCCCGTAACGGTGAGTTAGAGGTTGCCGCGGGTTTCCTGTTCGCGTTCGATTGCCTCGAAGAGTGCCTTGAAATTGCCTTTGCCGAAGGAACGGCTGCCTTTGCGCTGGATGATCTCGTAGAAAAGCGTTGGACGGTCTTCCACAGGACGCGTGAAAATCTGCAGCATGTAACCTTCATCGTCGCGATCGACCAGGATGCCCAGCTTTTCAAGCTCCTCGATCGGTTCATCAATCTTGCCCATGCGCGTCTGCAGATCGGTGTAGTAAGCATGTGGGACTTTCAGGAATTCGATGCCCTGGTGTTGCAACTGGGTGACGGTCGCGATGATGTCATCGGTCGCGAGGGCCAGGTGCTGGATGCCGGGGCCATGATAGTACTCCAGGTATTCTTCGATCTGCGACTTGCGACGACCTTCCGCAGGCTCATTAATGGGGAATTTTACGCGGCCATTGCCGTTGGCCATCACTTTGGACATAAGGGCGGAGTATTCCGTCGAGATGTCGGCGTCATCGAAGTGCTGATACAGGGAAAAGCCCATGATGTCCCCGTAGTAGTCGACCCAGCGGTTCATCTCGTTCCAGCCAACGTTTCCGACCATGTGATCGATGTGCAGCAGGCCAGTCGGGCGGGCCAGCGGATCGGTGGCAACGGCGCGATAGCCGGGCAAAAATGGTCCTGTATAGCGGCTGCGGTCGACAAAGGTGTGGACCGTGTCGCCATAGGCGGCGATGGTCGCCAGGTGAACCGTACCGTGCTCGTCTTTCATTTCGAAGGGTTCGCGGACACTGCGAGCGCCGCGCTTCGTCGTCTCGCGCCAGGATTGGCGAGCGTCATCCACCCAGAGCGCCACGTCACGGACACCGTCGCCATGGCGATGGATGTGGTCGGCAATCTCGCCGGCCGGGCGCAGCGGCGTAGTGAGCACAAAACGGATCTTGCCTTGCTGCAGCACATAAGACGCGCGGTCGCGCTGACCGGTCTCCGGACCGGCGTAGGCCACCAGGCTCATGCCGAACGCGACGCGGTAGAAGTATGCAGCCTGGCGGGCATTGCCAACGTAGAACTCGACATGATCGGTGCCATTAAGGGGTAGGAAATCCTTGGCCGTCTGCACCTCGGGGTGCTGACGGCGATCAATCGTGGTTGCCATGTTCTATACTCCTGGCCCGTATTCGAGCTGATTTGGTTCGTGGCTCATGCGCGGAAGCAGTTGTGCTCGCGACCCATCACCATATATCAGTGCTGTGACGCCTGACTAGGGGCTTGCCGACGGCGTAGGGCGTACTGCGGATCTATACTTACGGGTCGATCGCTCGCGATGCGTAGCAACCCCGGATGGCTGTTCCAAAGATGGTATACAGGTGACAATGCAGGGGCTAAGCTGTACTGTCCTTTCAGCGCATGTTGGACGCCCCAGCGCCTTAAAGAAGGCCCTCCTTGGCCGATGATCCGCCTTTCTATCCGCAGAAGACAAAAAAGACGGGTCCCACGATTCAATCTGCCTTCACTGCTATCGAACCGTTCGCTCGGATAAGGAGCAGGATCTTGCGACGAGCGAGCGCTGTTATACCTGCGACCCGCGGGATACGCAGAGCCGGGCACGGAAATAGGCTTCAGCGTTTGCTACCGCACTGACAAAAAAGTCTAAGAGTGAAAGCCTTGGTTCATGATTGAGCCGCATGTAGTAAACGTGGACCGGATGAACGGGGACGTGGTCGTAAGTTTCGAAGACGGGGTCATTGCCCTGTATCCGGCCGCCCTGCTTCGAAGCATTCTGTCGCAGGCCCAGGTGTTTCCTGAAGCCGACGAAGAACCAGAAGACTGATTCGCTGCGACCAGCCAGACTTTTCAGGAGCGCGGCGCGGGACTTGATTTCTCCTAGAAGATGTCTGCGTATGCGAAGGGCCGCTCGCTGTGGCTGGTCCAGAAGTATCTCAGGATGATGACACTCGCAATGGCCGCATAGGCACACCAGAGCGATGTGAACGCGAAGCGCCGCACGGCGATGACGATCATCAGAATACCAAGGTTGACGGCGCCGAAAAGGATCATTGCGCGCACCTTGGAGAAGAAGAGCGATCCGCACGTAGCAATCACGTAGAGGATGGCAAGAGTGGTGTTGTTAGTCGCCGGGTTAATGTAAACAATACTGTTCTGCTGCACGTAGATATTCAACGGGTACGCCGCCAGTCCCCACAGCATGTAGAGCGTTGTCCCGCCGCCAAGGATGACGAACGGCAGCATACGCATACGGCTGGCGCGATCCGGTTCGAACCAGAAAACGCTCAGCGGCAGCAGTAACGGAAGCAGGCCCTGCGCATAAATCACGAACGCCGCACCCATGTTGTGCGTGATGGTCGGTGACAGGATTCCGTCGAGCCCGAGCCAGACGAATCCCTCGATGAACTGGTGGAAGGCGAAAAGAGTTGGCAGCGCGGCAAAAAGCAATTCGCGCCGATGCCTTACGCGGGTGAGCGTGACCACGCCGATCGCTCCCAGTACGCCGCTGCCAACAAAGTTCGCTGCTGCTGAAAAGCACATGGCCGATCCGCCCCTCTTGCCCGCTGCAATCACTATGACGCAAAAGCGTCTACAGAGTGCTCGGAAATGAAGCCCTTAGAATCGGAATGAGGGCACAGCTACAGACATGCAGATAGGGATTGATAGTTTTGCGGCTCGAATTGTAGATCCAGTGACGAATGTCCTGCTTTCGCCGGTCGAACGGATGCAGAATCTGCTTGAAGAGATGGAGCTGGCCGACCAGGTGGGGCTCGACGTCTTCGGGATCGGTGAACACCATCGGGCGGAGTTTCTCGACTCTGCGCCGGCCGTCATTCTGGCTGCCGCTGCAACGCGTACGAAGTCCATCCGCCTGGCGGCTGCGGTGAAAGTGTTGAGCGCCGATGACCCGGTGCGGGTGTTTCAGGAGTTTGCGACGCTCGACCTGATTTCGCATGGGCGCGCTGAAATTGTCGTGGGGCGCGGCTCGTTTATCGAGTCATTCCCGTTGTTTGGACTGCCTTTCGAGGACTATGACTCGCTTTTTACCGAGAAGCTCGACCTGCTGCTGAATATTCGCGAGAACACGCATGTCCACTGGTCTGGCAAGCATCGTCCAGCGCTGACCGGGCAGGCGGTGTTTCCGCGGCCGCTGCAGGAGACGTTGCCGATCTGGCTGGGCGTCGGCGGGACCCCGCAATCGTTCGCCCGCGCCGGCGCGCTTGGTCTTCCGCTGATGGTGGCGATCATTGGCGGGGAGCCGCACCGCTTCCGGCCGCTCATCGATCTGTATCGCGAAGCAGCAAAGCGCGCCGGGCATGCCCCGGAGAAGCTGATCGTTGGCATCCACTCCATTGGCTTCGCCGGCGATACGACGCAGCAGGCCGCGGACGACTTCTTTCCGGGCTACGCACAGACCTTCACGCAGATCGGCAAGGAGCGCGGCTGGCCGCCCACCACCCGCTCTCAATTTGACGCACTGCGCGGGCCGACCGGCGCCTTGATCGTCGGGGATGCTGAAACGGTGGCGGCCAAGATGCTGTATGAGCACGAGGCTCTTGGCGGTTTGTCCAGGATGACCTTTCAGATGGGCGTTTCGATGATGTCCCATGCAAAGATGATGCACGCCATCGAAATCCTCGGAACCAAGGTTGCGCCGATCATTCGCAAGGAACTCGGGCGCTAGAAGCTGCGAGGGTTGACTTTGTCCTGTTGCGGATGCCAAGCTTTAGAGTTTTGTAGAGGACGCATTCTGGAAGGGAAGTAATGGCGACAGATTTGGGTCAACTGCCAGGCGTGGCGATTTCGGATGAACGACTGGCAGCGGCGCGACCTTACCTGATCGATCAGGACTGGTCTGCCTACACGCCAGCACAGCATGCAGTCTGGACCGAGCTTGTGAGCCGGCGCATGCCGGAGCTCGAGATGCATGCATGCGCCGAGTACCTCGATGGCTTCGAGCGCATCGGTCTCCGCAAGGACGCCATTCCTGACCTGGCCGCGGTCAACCGCCGCCTGGGTCCGCGTACCGGCTGGAGTGCACGGCCCGTGAGCGGCTATCTTCCGGCGCCTGCGTTCTTCGAAATGCTCGCGACCCGCCAGTTTCCCACGACCATCAGTATCCGCGGTATAGAGTCGCTCGAGTACATTCCTGAGCCGGATATCTTTCACGATGTATTCGGCCATGTGCCCATGCACGCGCATCCGGTCTTCGCCGATTTCCTGCAGCACTATGGACAGGTATGTACACAGCTGACGACAGAAGAGGACCTGTTGAAGATGGGTCGGCTCTTCTGGTTTACCGTCGAGTTCGGCGTGATCCGCCAGCAGGGCGAGATCAAGCTGTACGGCAGCGGATTGATCTCGTCGCATGGCGAAGCAAGGTACGTCGTCGAAGGCGGACCAGAGATCAGGCCGTTCAACCTGGATGCCGTGATGGCCCAGGACTTTTCCATCTCCGAGATGCAGCAGATTCTGTTTGCCGTCGAGTCGTTTGAAGAGATCTATGAGGCGACGGAGGAAGCCGAGCGAAGGCTGGGCTAGTCTGCAACTGCGGATGTGCCGTTTAGGCCGTCAGGCGATCCATTGTTACAGGATGGAAGGTTTTCGCTGATTGGGAAATCGCCTGCAACTTTAGATACACATGCAGAACTTTCTCTATCGAAAACAGGGGTCCATGCGAGAGAATGCAGCAGGAGTCAGAACATTGCCGCGTATTCACTTTCACCAGCAACTGGAAGACCTGAAGAGCAAACTGCTCGCGATGGCTGCGCTCGCGCAGCAGGCAGCCGAGTCGTCGGTGGAAGCCTACCTCCAGCGCGACCGCGGACTCTGCGAATATGTCTGGGAAAACGAAGCAGCGATCAACCTGGCCCACCGTGAAGTAGACGAGATGGCCTATGAGCTGCTCGCAAAAGAGCAACCGATGGCAGTTGACCTGCGTTTCCTGCTCGCCGTCATCAAGATCAACGGAGATCTCGAGCGCATCGGCGACCAGTCCATGAGCATTGCCCAGCGCACGATCGATCTGCTGGATACCGAGAGTGTTCATCTTCCCGTGGACATTGCGGGGATGGGAAGCTATGCGGGAAAGATGATCCGTAAGGCGATCCAATCGCTGCTCGACGCTGATGCGGTGACGGCGGAAGCCGTGATCGCAATGGATGACGAGATCGACCGCATGAACCGGATGGCGCACGAGGATCTGACAGAAGTGATGTTGAAGCGTCCCGACGCGAGCCTGCAGATTCTGAACGCGATTGTGATTGCGCGCAACCTGGAGAGGGTAGCCGACCACGCGACGAATATCGCGATGGATGTGATTTTCTGGGTGAGAGGTGCCGACGTGCGGCACCAGATCAGCCTGGCCGTCGATTAAGTCTCTGTCTCGCGCGACAAACAAGCAGGTTAGAAGGTTTGCCCAGGCAGGAATGTCACGGTTGAAACCCCCCCGGTGCGCTTGCCCCTGCGCGATCCCCGGTGATTCATCACGCGATCAGGCGGCCGGAGATCACTCCCAGGTAAACGGCGACATAACCAACGACGACACTCAGGCCGACATTCAGGAGTGCCACACCAATCTGCCCCTGCGTCGCTTTCGCAAACGTCTCATATTCGAATGTGGAGAAGGTAGTGTAGGCGCCGACGAAGCCGACTGGCAGCAGCAGGCGCCAGACAGGGTTGATGCTGGTTCGTTCGTCGAGCACCGTGATCAACAGTCCGATCAGGAAGCATCCGCTGACATTGATGGCAAACGTGCCATAAGGAAAACGCGTGCCAAAACGGGCGTAGATGAGGTTTCCGAGCCAGTAGCGGGCGATGGCTCCTGCCGCGCCACCGAGGGCTATCCAGAGATATTTCATCAGTGTGCTCGATCTCCTCGTTCAAAACATTGAAACTGTATATTCACGAAGGGTCAAGGCGGTAGCGTCGGGTATTCCGCCGGTGAATGCTTTGCAACGCAATTGTCGCAGAGGCATTCCAACTGCTTTGCGACAGGTACAGGTCAGGTCATTCAAGGGATCAGGAGAAACGATGCAGTCTGGGCAAATGATTCTTGCAGGAAACAAGAAAAGCCACCGGGAGTGGCGATCCAGATCACCGCGGTGCATGGCGATGTTCGCAGTCCTCACGGCGGCAGTCTCGACGATGAGTCACGCCCAGGCGCAGACGGCTGCCGCCGGTTCGCCTTCAGGCACAGCGAGCGCGAACACAGTAACAATCCATCTTGATCCCGAGGCGACGACGATCCGTTTCACGCTGAAGTCACTTCTGCACAGTGCGCGTGGAACGTTCAAACTGAAGGGCGGCGATGTCGTCACTAATCCTGCGACGGGTCTGGCCCAGGGCGAAGTGTTGATTGACGCGGCAAGCGTTTCGACCGGCGACGCGGGACGCGACGAAAAGTGGCGCAAAGACATTCTAGGCAGCACGACGTACCCGGCGATCATCTTCCACCCCACAAAAATCGAAGGAATGAAGGCCGCTAAGACCGCACAGCAATTAAAGGCCAGCGGAACGTTAACGGTGAGAGGCCAGGATCACCCGGTGGACATGATCCTGACGATGACCGCAGACGGAAAGAACGTCACCCTGTCGACGCACTTCGTTATCCCCTACGTGCAGTGGGGATTGCAGCAGGCGTCCGCGGGCATCGTCCGTTACGACAGGCAGATCGTGCTGGACGTGGATGCAAAAGGTTTTTTGAAAAATGAAACAGCAGTGCCTTCCGCGCCGCCTGCGGCTGATTCTCAGTAGCTGACTTCAACAGAATGCCCCATTCCGCCTCGCAGGGATGGGGCATTCCTGTCAGCGCTAAAGACCCGGACGGCCCTACAGGTAGAACTGCCGGATCGCGTCATAAACATACATGCCAAGGATCGCGGCCGACATGGCGCAGGCTCCGACCGCAAAGGCTTTGACTGCGGGCTGAATTTTACGCATGCGCTGCAGGAGCATGTCCTGTTCATCATGCTGGTGTTTGGAGGACTCGTCGAGGAACAGGCAATCTTCCTCATAACGGGTAAGGGTTCCGCGATAAATGAGGAGGGCCAGGAGTGCGACTGTGATTCCGGCCCACACCATCCAGAGAAGCGACATCAGTGTCATAGAGCACCTCGGATTGAGCGTTCAAGCCGGTCCGGGTGCCGGACGGTCAAAAGCATGCCGTCCAGCAGAGGGGCCGTTCGGACTCGCACTATAGTCCTAAAAAATAACGATTGGGAAGTGATTTATAGGCACATCGCGCACCCTGGGGTAAGCATCACACTGCAGGCACAGCCGCCGGTATTGAATCACCAGAATGGAAGCACGCAGAGGAGAGTCGATGAACTTGACAGCTGCCGCTAAGTCTCACTTTTTGAGGGAGATGACCAGGGTATGGATGCCTGCGCTTCTGCTGCTCGGGTTGCAGGGCTGTGACGGTAATCCACCGACCCACCAGCAGGTACAGCAGCAGGCCGCGCAAACGACCGTTGCCGTGAAGCAGGATGCCAAAGCTGCCGTCGAAGCCACCCGAAAGGCTGCGGCTAATGCCGAGGCGGACGTTAATGACGTAGCCAGCGGGGTCAAGCAGGGGCTGCACGAGGACACTGCTAAGCCGGGCGACAAGATCAATCTCAACACGGCTACGCTGGTAGAACTCGCGATGCTGCCCGGCGTTTCCTTTACAAAGGCTGGGGACATCATCAAAAAGCGCCCCTATGTCCGCGAGCACGACCTGGTGAGCCGCGGTGTCTTGTCTGAAGCGGAATACAGCAAGATTGAACCGCAAATTACGGTTGAGTAGCCGCGGTGTCCCTCTCTAATAGAGGCGCCCGATTTTGAGTCGTGAGCCACGCCCGGGCATCGAAGTGTTACAGAGTTTGCGAGCTGCTTGTATTGGGAGCGCACGCGGGCTAAACTTGAAGTTAGTTTGTTCTATCCAGGAGGATACGCATGGCAACAGCTGCAGAAGCAATAGTTTCAGGAAGCCAGACCGGGCACCAGCACCAGGGTCCGGAAATCGCAGAACTGAAGACTGCGGCAGCCCCGCTCGTGCTGACCCCTTCAGCCACTGCCAAAGTGCGTGAAATCATGGCGACCCAGGATCCCCTGCCGGCCGGTCTTCGCATCGGTGTGGTTGGCGGCGGATGCTCAGGGTTTCAGTACTCCATGTCCTTTGAGAATCAGCAGGGCATGATGGACAAGGTCTACGGCTTCGAAGATATCAAGGTTTTCGTAGACGCGACCTCGCTCATGTACCTCAAGGGCTGCGTGGTCGACTACGTCGAGACACTCGAAGCGGCCGGGTTCAAGTTCGAGAACCCTAACACCAAGAGCACTTGCGGCTGCGGTTCGTCCTTCAGCGCATAACCCGTTCTTTTCTCTCTGAAAAAGCCTCGCTTGGCTGCGGGGCTTTTTTGCGTCCATTTTCAATTGCAGGATCTACGTTGTCAGCAGAACCTTACCCGCATGCTGCCCCTGCTCGAAGTAACGGTGAGCGTCGGCAACTTTCTCCATGGGGAAGGTGCGGTCGACCACGGGCAGGATGCGCCCCTTTACGACGAACGGCCATAATGTGGCTTCAAGGGCGTCGCGCAACTCACCTTTTTCCTCGATGGAGCGCGAGCGCAGCGTCGATCCGGTAATGATGAGTCGCTTCTGCATAATTTTCAGCAAGTTAAGCCGCACATCCACGCCACGCGCATAGGCAATGTGCGTCAACCTGCCGCGCGTGGCGAGCAGGTCGATATGCACTGGAAAGTAGTCGCCGCCGATCATGTCGAGGATCACATTGACGCCTCCAGGCGCTGCCCATTCTCGTACGGCCGATGACCAGTCGTCGTTATAGGAGAAGGCAGCATCGGCGCCGAGTGTGCGGCAAAGCTGCAGCTTGTCGGCCGTACTCGCCGTCGCGGCCACGCGCACGTCGAGCACGTGAGCAGCCTGGATAGCAAAGCTGCCTATGCCGCTGGTACCGCCCTGGATTAGTAAACTTTCGCCGGCACGAACCAGCGGCTCATGAAAGAGGTTCGCCCACACAGTGAATGCAGCTTCAGGCAGACCTGCACAATCGACCAGCGAAAGATTCTCGGGAACAGGCAGGCATTGCACGGCAGGAACTGCGCAATATTCTGCGTAGCCTCCGCCGGCCAGAAGTGCACAGACACGGTCGCCGACATGCCAGCGCTCGACGTCCGCGCCCACTTCGGCGATGTGGCCGGAAACCTCCATGCCGATCGTGTTCGAGGCGCCCAGCGGCGGAGGGTAGTTGCCGTTCCGCTGGTGGATGTCTGCGCGATTCAGGCCCGCTGCCGCGACCTTGATGAGTACTTCCTGGCTGCGGATGATCGGCATGGGGATCGTCCCCAGGCTGAGCTGTTCCGGTCCGCCCTGCTGCTTCGCGATGACGGCACGCATAGTCACGCTCATAGCCTACTCCGCAATATCGACCGCAGTCGCACTCATGGCAAACGGATTGAAGTTCGCTTTGTCATCGAACGCATCGGCTCCTTCCTTCTTCTTGAGGAATGAGACGACCGCGTAGGTGAGCGGCGTGGCCAGAACTTCATACGCAACCTTGGTGAGATAGGACGAAATAATGATGGAGCGGATGAGCGCCGGCTGCGATCCCCAGAACGCGATGAGGATCACGATCATGGTGTCGACCGCCTGTCCCGTGACGGTCGAACCGATGGTCCGCGTCCAGAGCCAGCGGCCCCGGGTCAGGATCTTCAACTTAGCAAGTGTGTAGGAGTTCGTGAACTCGCCTACCCAGTAGGCGATGAGGCTGGCGACTGCGAAGCGCGGCACCAGGCCGAAGACAATCTCGAAGGCTTGCTGATTTTTCCACGCAGGCGCGGAGGGCATGGCAACAACCAGCTCTCCCATTCCATCGAGAAGCAGCGTCGCGAAGAATCCCAGCCAGATGGCGCGTCGCGAGGCAGCATAACCGTAGATCTCAGTACAGATATCGCCGAAGATGTACGTGATGGGGAAGAGAAGCTGTGCGCCGCTGACGTTAAGTGTCGCGAAGTGACCGAGATGAATCTGGCAGATTTTTGGACCGACCAGGTTCGAGATCAGCAGGACAACCACGAAGCCGAGAGTGAGTGTATCCAGGTATTTGTAACGTCGCATGCGTTTGGTAGCTCGATTGTCGCCGCTATGAGATGTTTTGCAAACTGGAATCGCTGCAACTTTTACTCCGGTGTGCTTCTCAGCAAGTCGAGAGACTCATTCGCTTCATCGACTCCTGGCTGCACGCCGGCCGACGCATAGAGGGCACGCGCCTCGTGCCACAGATGCGAACAGGCCATGCGATCTCCCCGGACGTACTGGAGCCGGGCATAGCCTGCTACGGTGTTGGCCAGATCGAGCACGGGCGTATCGCTGCGCTTCCGATAGATGCTCAGTGCCTCTTCGTAGTGCGGAAGACCCTCTTCGTGGTCAGCCAGGTCGTAATGGATGTCGCCAACATGGCGGATGGTATGTGCCAGGCGGAGAGGTTGATCGAGGGTGCGAAAGACTTCGACGGCGCGCAGATAATGCTGACGCGCCGAGTCGAGGTCACCGAGGTCGCGATCGACTTTACCGATACCAACGAGTGACTCGGCCTGCGCTGCACGATCGCAGTTATCCTGCGCTGCATGCAGGGCTGCAGCGAATTGCAGTCGCGCATCCTTCAGACCGCCGTCCTGATAGATCGCCCGGGCCTTTTGCACCAGCTCGTCGGCAGGTGTATCCATGGAAGCAGCTTACTCCTGCTACCGTTGCTCCGGCTCTACGGGACCTCGATGCTCGCAGGAGTGACATTCCAGCCGCGCAGTGCAATTTTCGCAGCGCCATGCACCTGATCTTCGGGCGCCTTGACGACGACGTCGGCCGATTCACCCGGCAGCAGAGAAATATAGTTGTCGCTGAAATAGGCAGGCAGGATGCGGCTGCCGTCCGATGCATTTTCCAGAGTCAGCTTGCTCTCGAGCGCGACTGTCGTGCCCGGATTTTGCAAGTGGACGTGGATCTGTACTTCGCGGTTCTCTTTCGTCTCAGTTGCGGTTACATGAAGCGCCATCTGCGGCAGGCGGGCCAGGGCCCGGTAATCCTTGTCCACGCCCGCGAGCCAGTAAAAATTCGTAGCGACGATCGCACCGGAAGTGTTTTTCAACTCCAGTCGAACCAGCACGACACCTTGGGCAAACAGCGGTGCCAGGTCGAGCCTGAAGGCCTGTGTAGCGGCATTGGCTTTGGCATCGAGTGCAAGATCACGGCTCAATAACAGACGATTGTCGAGGGAATAGACCTTCGCCGAGAGTGTCAAAGCGGGCGTCGCGGTGGGCGTGGTGTTGATGACCGCGACATCGTAGTTTGACAGGTCGATCTGCACATGGAGCGGCTCGCATGCTTTCTGGGTTCCGTAAAACGAGGCCTGCGTATCGTAGTCGGAGCTCAGGATCTCCCACATATTGCTGGGCCACGCCGGCTGGGTCATCCACAACATGCGACCGCTGTTGGGAGTCCACAGGTGCGCATTCATGCCTTCGAAGATGGCGCGGTGATCGACATAGTTCAGCATCTGCGCCTTGCGTTCAAAATCTTCGAGACTGCTGGGCGCTCCGAACTCGGTCTCGATCTGTTCCATGAACGGCGCCGCTGCACCGTTCCCCTGCTGATGCCAGTCGTGGTAGGCCCAGGCGTCGCTGACCGGCCATTGGTCTGCCTTCGGAATCCAGTGCTGAAAGGATTCGAGTGTCGAGAAAGACGGCGTACCGGTTTCGACCGAGAAGCCGTGGTTCAGCTTGTTAAAGTAATCAGCGGGATTCTGATACCTGTACGGTCCACTGTCCTGCAGGTTCACTCGGTTGGAACTCGGCGAATAGTAGCGCGTGCCGTCAAGCGTATGCGTGAGTTCGGCCAACCCGTCATTGAGGATCGGCTGCGGCACGCCCTCATTGCGGCCACACCACATCACGATGGATGGATGATTACGGAAGCGGAGGATGGTATCTTTCGCGTTACCGAGAAAGAGTGCGGGATCGGCTGGTTCGGTGTTGTAGTCCTCGGTCGAATCCCAGAAATCATTCCACACCATCAGGCCGTATTCGTCCGCAAGATCGAAAAATGTGCTCTCGGTATTCTGCCCGACCCAGTTGCGGATGATGTTAATATTCGCGTCACGATGCAGGCGGAAGTAAGGCTCGAGGCGTTCGCGCGATACTCGTTTGCGCGAGTCATCCATGCCCCAGTTGCCGCCGCGCGCTGCGATGCGGACGCCATTCACTTTCAGGATAAGATACGGCGCTCCCTGCTTGTCCGCCATGGTGGTGAATGCAGGCGAAGCGTCCTGACCGGCGGCGATTGACGATGCCCATCCGCCGGGAATCTGGCGCATACCATCATGGGTCACATCGACGACAGAAGCTTTTGTCGTACGCGCGAGTTGTGGAGAATATTCGACACGCCGCAGCTGGCCGGTGTTGTCGAGAAGGCTCAGCTCATAGGTCACCTCGCGAATGCCGAACCGCAGTTGCTTCGTGTCCGACGCCGTACCGTTGCTCGCGAAGCTGAGCTTCAGATGGTATAGCTCAGGCCTGCCGTAGCCGTTGGGCCACCACAAACGAGGATGCTGCACATTCAATTGCGCGAACTCAGCCGACGTGAGTTCGATGGAGTTTTCGCCGGGCTCGAGGCGTACCTTTTTCTCGATGGACACGCCCTCGAATGCTGCGGTCAGCGTGCCGCTTGCTGCTTCCGGTGATGTGTTGCGGAGCGGCACGGTAATGTCGACTTTGGCGGAGTTGGTGTCAGGCAAGGGGAGAGTCGTCACGACCAGCGGATCGCCGATCCTGACGCTGCCCGTGGCAACGAGTTTTACATCCTGCCATATGCCACTGTCGCGATCACGAATACCGGGAATCCAATCCCAGCCCTCTGTCGCGACAAACGTGGGGCCGTCAAGGCACATCAGTCCGCCATTATCGCCGGGGCCGCCCTTGATCGATTCTTCATTCGGAATGCCAGGATGGGGCGGCGGCGAAATGCGCACAGCGAGCGCGTTGCTCTCGCCCGGTTTCAGGATGCCGGTCACGTCGAATACGCCGCGGATAAACGCACCTTTGACCGTGCCGAGCTCATGGCCATTGAGCCAGACATCGGCCTGATAGTTGATGCCCTCAAAGATGAGCGACAGCTTCTGGTCATTTGAAAGTTTCGGGCCGGTGAACTCGGAGCGATACCAGTAATCCTGCTTGTTCAGGCTCTCCGGGATAGCCATGTTATTGAGGCCGTAATCAGGATCGGGATAGATGCCGCGATCGATCATCGTCGTCAGTACGGTGCCGGGCACGGTCGCGGGCATCCACGCTTTATCGGCGTGGAAACCGGGCGCAGCGATGTTGGCGCCGTCGGCAGAAACCTTCGGAGCCTCGGCGAGTTTCCACCCGCCGCTCAGCGTCCACTGATTCGCAGCATCTTCACGCAGGGTGGTCTTTGCCGGCGGAAGCGGTGCAGCGACAGGCGTCGAAAAGCCGGCGGCGGAGGTGGGCAGTGTCCAGGGGTCCTGCGGCGCACGGTAGCCCGCCTGTCCACGCGTCTGCACCGGCCAGGGCTTTGAGCCTTCTTCAAACTGGATCGTCGCGTAATCCGGTGCCTGCTTGTCCAGGACGGCTATCGCCTGGGCACTGAGTACCGGCCGCTGGATGGTAAACGCAGCAATCAGGCCGCCGAAGTGCGGGCGCTCGGGCAGCACATCGCCGCCATGCCGGGGCGGCGGCCACGCACTGCCATCGGGTGCCAGTTCGATGACCGGCGCGACAGCAGCGTAGATGAGTTTGCCATCGGTGAGTTCGACGCCGTCATCGAATAGGCGAACGACAGAACCGTCAAATGTAGCCGCGATAAAATGCCACGACCCTGGCGTCAGTGCCGTGCTGGTGTTCAGCACATTGCCATCACCGAGACGGAAGGCAAGCTTGCCGTCCATGATCGCGAAGTAGCGCGAATCCTCTGCGAGCGGGTCGCCAATGCCCGCAATCAATGTCGGGCTCCCGGTTGCGATAGAGGGCCGCACCCATGCGGACATGGTCCACGTCGCCGAAGCTTCCAGCAGCGTGTCATGCTCGGGGATCGGCTTCTGCAGTCCTGCGCCACCGGCCAGAAATCTGCCGTTGTAGGGGCCGTATGAGCCGACATAGCTGGTGACATCGGCCGCGGTGAGCGGCGGCATCGTCTGGGCTGAAATTACGACCGGAACAAGAGCGAGCAGTGCAGCGAGGGACTTGCGGATATGCTGAATCATGGGTGGACTCGTATGCAGTTCATTGGCGGCGAAGAGAGACGCATGTCCTTCGACTTCGCTCACGGTGACAAATTCAGACCCGGGTTAGTTGAGCACTACACCCGGGCCGCTCGGTGCATCTTCTGATGTGAATGTGCTGGCAGGCAGGCCGTCTTTGTTGAAGAGCGTTGCCTGCGGAGCATTCTCCCAGGCATACCGCACATAACGCGGATGCTGTACGGCTGAACTCGTAACTATCACAGTATCGCCATCAATTTTCGCACTGGCTGCAGTAAAGTGATGATCTTCGCCGGCCACTTCAAAGCCCGGTAAAGCGCTCGCCTTCGAAACGAGTCTGCCGGCCGTGTGGTCGAAAAGCACGCGGATCCCGTCTTTTTCAGGAACAGCCTGCTTGAACAGCGGACCGGAGAAATCCACTTGCTCCCCATAGGCTAATGCGCGACCGGCAAGAGCGAGTCGTGCGGCGACTGTCTGCTTGTCGGCCGGATGTACGTTGTCAGGCTCACCCACATCCAGCGTGACGGTCATTGCTGTATTGCCAATCGCAAGCGTACGGCGCTGCTGGTCGCGGAGCATGCCCCAGTCTTCTTTGGGACTGGACCTGAAACTGGAAATCTGTACGAACAGGAAAGGGAAGTTGCCCTCCTGCCACTGCCGGCGCCAGTCGGTGATCATGGTCGAAAAGACCTTGCTGTACAGATAGGCGCTGGCATGAGGGCTGTTGCTTTCGCCTTGGTACCAGATGACGCCCTTGATGCCGTAAGGCGTCGCCGGCGCAATCATGCCGTTGAACAGTCCGGCAGGTGCCCATGAATCCAGATTGGGATGCCATGAATGCTGGGGAGCAGGCTTGCCCGCCTGTTTTGCTGCTTCGTCCTCACGTTTTTCCGCTGCAATGGCAGCGTCTTTATCCTGCTGCGTCGCGGCAAGGCGAGACCACGTGTGGAAGACCGGCATCAGCGATGCGTCGGCGGAGAGACTGCCCAGGCTGGCCCAGCTTTCTACTGGCGTACCGCCCCAGGTGGAGTCGATGATGCCGACCGCCACATGCTCTTTCTCGGAAATTTCACGAGCGTAGAAATAAGCGACGGCAGAAAAGGTCGCCGCTGTTTCCGGCGTGCAGGTGGTCCATGTTGCAGGCTGATCGTCAACCGGATACATCGAGGCATGGTTGGGAATATGCAGCAGACGCAGATTGGGATGATTTGCCGCGGCGATTTCCTGCGGACCATTCTTCAGGACAGCCGAACCCGGAAATCCGTTCAGCGGCAGTTCCATATTCGACTGGCCGGATGCAAACCATACATCGCCGATCAACAAATCGCTGACCGTGACAGTGCTGCTGCCCTTGACTGTAAGATCAAACGGGCCGCCGGCCTTTTCGGGTTGGAGATATACGCTGAACTTCCCGAGTGCATCGGCAGTGCCGTCCACATGCTGCTGATGCAGCGAGACGGTGATCGCTTCGCCGGGATCGGCCCACCCCCAGATGTGGATCGGCGCATCGCGCTGCAGGACAGCGTGGTCACTGATGATCTTGGGCAGGCGAACTTCAGCGCGGAGCAGGCCGCAGGAACACAGCAGAAAAAGTGGCAGAGCGCGCAATGAGATTTTTGAAAATATCATTCGAACATTTCCTCAATCTGCCCGGGGACGCATGGAGGCGAATAACTTCCGCGTCACCGGGACGGCTGCTTAAATGTGAATGGTAACGGTAACATGCCCGTCGCGGATTTGTCTTCCGCTTAAGACCACTCTGAGCCCGCTATTGCAGGCTCAGTTCGATCTGCTTCGTTTCCGGATTGATGCTGGCCAGCTTGAAGCTGCGCACCTGCCCGCTAGCCACCGATTGCGAGCTGGTCGCTGCCGGTGCATTGCCTTTCCATCGCGCTTTCAGCATGGAACTAAGCGCCGAAAGGTCGGGCTTGTCGGAAGCGGCACTCGACCCGTCACCGCCTGTCGCCGCCGGCAGCTTGCATGTCCCGAAGATACCTTCGCCGAGCTCAACTCGGGCCACATCATTCTTGATATCCACGATGCGCGCAGTGACCACGTCGCCGACCTTGCGCTCGGCCATGTATTCATCGAGACTGGTCGGAATCAGCCGCTTCATGCTCAGGCGGAACTGGCGCTTTTCGCGGTCAATTTCGATGACCTGCGTTTGTACGACCTGGCCAACGCGCAGGACATCCTGCGGGTGCTCGATGCGCTTCTCTGCGCTGATCTCGCTAACGTGCACCATGCCTTCGACGCCCTCTGCAATCTGGACGAATGCGCCGAACTTGGTGAAGCTGGTCACCGGACCATCAACCACTGAACCTACGTGATATTTATCAAGGACTTCAACCCACGGATCGCCGGCGGTCTGCTTGATGCCGAGGGACATCCGGCGCTCCGGCACCTGGATGCCCAGGATGACAGCTTCCACGCGCTCCCCCGGTTTCAGCATGTCCGAAGCCTTGCGGACTTTTCTTGCCCAGGACATTTCGGAGAGGTGCACCATGCCCTCGATGCCCGGTTCGAGCTCGACAAAGGCGCCGAAATCCGCGACGCGGGTAATGGTTCCGTGCACCCGATCGCCGACTTTGTAGCGCTCAGCCGCGCTATCCCATGGCTGCGGCAGCAGCTGCTTCATGCCGACAGAAAGGCGACGCTTTTCCGCATCGATCTTGAGGATCCGGACCTCGACCTGCTGACCCACCTCGACCACATCCGAAGGCTTGCTGACACGCGTCCAGGCCATGTCGCCAATGTGCAGCAGGGCGTCGATGCCGCCGATGTCGACGAAAGCGCCATACTCCGCCAGGCTTCGGACGGTCGCAGTTACAGTGTCGCCTTCCTTAATTTCCGAGTATCTCTGCTCCCGCGTGGCCTGCTGCTCCAGTTCGAGCACAGCGCGGCGATCTACCACTACGTCCTCATCGGCCACGTCGAGCTTCAAAATGCGGCAACGAATCTCCTGGCCGACCAGCTTCTCGAGTTCTGCTGCGTCCCGTGTACCGCTGCGTGACGCCGGCATAAACGCGCGTATGCCCACATCGACTGACGCGCCGCCCTTGATGGTGGCGGTGACGGTCCCCATGATGATGGACTGGTCTGCAAATGCAGCTTCGAAGGCGCTCCAGTCTTTCGGCGTTTCAATCTTCTGCAATACAACGTCGTAATATCCTTCAGGATTGCGGCCTTTGACCGAAACCAGCATCCTGTCGGCCGCCTTGACAGTCGCGGCTGCGGTGCCAAGTGCTGTCAGCGGCAGAATGCCTTCTGTCTTGAAGCCGATATCGAGCAGTACCGCGTCTGCCGTCACCGTGACAACAGTGGCGTTGATTTGCGAGCTTCCGCCCTGGCCCTTCGATCCGCCCTGCTGGCCGCTTCTACCTTCACCGCCACGCTTGGAATGGCTCTTCTCAAAGTCCTTGAGGATCTGGCTGAAGTCTTCTGACTCTTCTGCTTCGGGCAGCAGCGCAGGTCCGCTAGCGGGTACGGCAGCAACCTCCTCGCGGGTCGAAGTTTCTGGGCTCAGGGTGGAAGTGGAATCGGCGGGGTTGGCAACTTCTGAAATGGGATTTTCTATGGACATGGGAGGCTCAAAACTATTCTGGCACACTCCGGGCATGGGAGTTGGAGCGTGGCGCTCGTCTCGTTTAATCGGAGTGTGCCGTCGAGCTGTCCCGGCTGGATCGCGGAGACATGGAGTTCATTGCAGCGCTCCGAGCGAACCTGCCGAGTTGGCATGACTGGAATGGGCGAGTTTGACTGTGGCACAGGACTGTATTCCGGCATCGAATCGGTTTACGCTCGTTGGCAAGGAGTTTCAGGATTGTCGGATTTTGATAAGGTGCTTGCGGCATGGCAGGCTGCAACAGCGGCTGATGAGGATTATGTGCTGGCGTCCATTGTGGCGGTGGAGGGCTCGTCGTATCGCAAGCCTGGCGCGCGCATGATCCTGACGCGCAGCGGCCGCAGGGCGGGGACCATCAGCGGCGGTTGCCTGGAGGCCGAGGTCACCAAACAGGCCTGGTGGCTGACGGAAAATGGGCCAATTTTGAAGGCCTACTCCACTTCCTTCGAGATGGATGATGCCATCGACGGTACGGTACCGTACGGCTTGGGTTGCGGCGGGACTGTGCACCTGCTGCTGGAGCGCCGCGCGACGGCCGATCCGTTTCTCAGGAGACTCCACCAGGCTTTTATCGAGCGCACGCCACTTGCCTGCAGTCTTGTGCTCACGGGACCCGGTGCAGGTGAGCGTGGATTCATCGATAGCGGCCTGTCGACGCTGCGTGATCTCGCGGCAGAAGCGCTGAACAGCGGGCTATCCACAACGGCATCTATCCACCTTCACGCAAACCCGGCGAATGTCTTTGCGGAGTTCATCCCGGCGCGCTGCGGCCTGTTCATATTCGGTGCGGGCGATGACGCGCAGCCGCTGGTACGCCAGGCGAATACGATGGGCTGGCAGGTCACCGTCGCGGACGGCCGATCCCACCTTGCCACTGCTGGTCGCTTTCCAGAGGCAGACCACGTAGTGGTACTGATTGATTCTGACGTTTCCTTATTGAGGCTGAGGGAAACGGATGCAGCCGTCGTGATGACACACAGCTTTGAACAGGATAAAAAAATTCTGGTGCAGTTGCTGCAGAGGGAACTGCTGTACCGGGGAGCGCTTGGGCCGCGTTATCGCACTGCTGACCTGCTGAAATATGCTGTCGGCCAGGTCGGCGGTACAACTACCGGGTGGATGCAAAAACTGCACGCGCCGGTCGGGCTGGACCTGGGGGGAGACGGCCCGGCAAGCATCGCGCTGTCGATCGTGGCGGACATCCAGGCAACTCTCCGGCAAAGGCCGGTCGTCCGGCAGCCGCAACTGCGCAATGCCTGAGCAGTCCAGACCAATTTGGAACAGCCGTCGTTTTATTTTGAAAAACAGCAATTTGCCGCTGGCATTCTGCGGTGCCGTTGGATGAGGATGATCGCAGTCCTGATGTTCGGGTGACCAGCGGATAGCGACGATGTCGCCAACTCTGTTGCGTATGCCGGCGCGGGGTGAAGGCGGCGCAATGATCTTCCATGTACTTCCCGAAGTTGAGCCGTTTTCTGAACAGAATGGCGGCTCGTTATCGCGCTGGGCTGCCAACATCCTGCGCGACGATACGGCCCAGATCGTCTGCCCTTCCTCCGACGGTACGTGGAACTTCCGGGCTGATCGGATTCATAGAAATCGCGGTATGCAACTGTATGGCGTGGCATTGAAAAAACGCGAGTTTCGCCTGCGCACGGCGCTACGTGTTCCCATCATGCAGTGGTTACTGCGGGGCCTGGCCAACCGGCTGACAGAGGAAGATGTGCTGTACATTCACAATCGCCCTGAGTATCTGCTGGCCCTGGGCAGATATGCCCATAAGCGGGCCCGCTTCAAGGTAGTCCTGCACATGCACAACGATCACCTGAGAAACCTGAATCCGAACGAAAGCGCGACGCTGCGACCAGATCTCACAGTATTCAACAGCCGTTTTCTCGAAGGTCTCGGGCGCTGCCTGGTGCCGCATATCGGGCGCACTGCCGTCATGTACAACGGCGCGGATGAGCATAGCTTTCATCCTGCGGCTGCCACAGTTGTTCCGATCACACCGACTGTACTGTTTGTGGGCCGGCTGGTGCCGGAAAAGGGTGTGCATGTACTACTTGAGGCCATGCGACTCCTGTCCCAGCAGGGCGTGCGCCTGCAGGCAAAGATTATAGGGAGTGCAGGGTTTGGCGAGGGTCGCTCGTCGCCATACGCAGATGCAGTGCGCAGAAGCTGTCCGGACAACACGACCTTTATTCCGCACATGGCCGGCGACCGCCTGGCAGAACAATTTCGCGGGGCATCCATCTTCTGCTGTCCCTCCACCTGGGAAGAACCCTTCGGCATGGTGAATGTGGAAGCGATGGCTTCGGGGCTTCCCGTCGTAGCCTCGGCGGTCGGCGGCATTCCTGAAATCTTTACGCGGGGTGGAGGATTGCTGGTTCGAAGGAATTCTGCCGTTGAGCTGGCGACCGCTCTCCGGTCGCTTGCAGAAAACGAGCCGGAACGTGCCAGGCTGGGAGCGCAGGCCTACTGCATTTTCCAGCAGCGCTTTCGCTGGAGCGTTCTCTACCAGGAATATCTCGGCCTGATGCATTCCCTGCAGACCATCAGCATGTACCAAGCGTCGGCGGTCGCGAGCTGATCTATTTTTCGCGGCGATGCCTGTTCATTGGCACCACGTGAACGGTCACATCCCGCACTTCGGAAAGAAAGCGATTGATCACCGAACCCCGAAGGAGGATATCCCAGCGTGACCGCGCCGACTGACCGAACACGACGTGGGACAGGTTCTCCTGCTTGGCAAAGTCGATCAGTGCGTTCGAGACATTCTTGCTCTTCAGCACGACTATTTTCGCGCCAAGTTCGCGGCCGGCGCGCTGATACTCTTCCATGCGATGCGCCGCTTCCTGGTCGCTATGGCGAGCGTCAAAATCGGGTGATTCAACCCGGACAACATACCAATCGCTCGAGAGCCTTCCCGCCAGGCGTGCACCGAGGCGCAGCAGACGATCAGCCCCAGGCCGGGGGGTCAGGCAGACCATCACCTTCTCCGGCATCGGCGCCTGTTCCAGGCCCTGGTTGCGCCGATATTCGGCAGCGCGCGTGCCGACTTCCTCTGCCGTCGTTCGCAGGGCAAGCTCGCGCAGCATGTTCAGGTTGCCCTTCCGGAAGAAATTCGACAGCGCCTGCTCCACTTTTTCCGGCGCGTAGATCTTACCCTGGCGCAGCCGCAGGCGCAGCTCTTCAACCGTGATATCGACGTTCACGACTTCGTCCGCGCGCTTGAGAATACTGTCCGGGACAGTCTCGCGGATCTGCGTGTTCGCCGACCGGGCGACCGCGTCATTCAGCGTCTCGATATGCTGAATATTGACGGCAGTCATCACGTTAATGCCGGCGTCCAGCAGTTCCAGCACGTCTTCGTAACGTTTGCGATTACGTGATCCCGGGACATTGGTATGCGCCAGCTCATCGACGATGCAGGTATGCGGATGCCTCGCGAGAATGGCGTCAAGATCCATCTCGTGCAACTTGACCGAGCGGTACGCAATCTCTTTCTGCGGGATGATCTCGATGTTCTGAATCATTGCCTGCGTATCTGCGCGGCCATGCGTTTCGATCAGGCCGATGACGACATCGATGCCCTGCTTGGTGAGCAGGTGCGCGTCTTCGAGCATCTGGTAGGTTTTCCCTACGCCAGGTGCCGCACCGATGTAGACGCGGAGCTTCGCCGGTTCACGCGTGATCAGTGGCGCCACTTCCTGCAGGTTGCGTGGCTCAGTGTCGGGAATCTTCAGTTCGGTCGGCTTGATCGGCTCCATCAGCCCACCTCGACGATGTGGCGGCTCATGGCTGGTACGCCAGACGGCAAAATGAAGGAAACGGTCGTGCCCTGGCCCAATTTGCTTTCAATCAGCACCTGGCCGCTTTGTAATTCGATCAGCCGGCGCACCAGTGCAAGTCCTAGACCGGTGCCGCCGATGCCGCCATCGCTGGTTGCCTGCCCGGATCCTTCGACGAATCGTCCAAAAATGCGCGGCAGGCGACTGGCCTCGATACCGCGGCCGGTGTCGCGTACAAAGAACTGCACGCGGTCGGCAGTCTCCTCTGCTTCGAGCGTGATCGAGCCGCCGGCAGGGGTGTAACGCAGTGCATTCACGATCAGGTTGTCCATCACACTGCGCATGGCGCGTCGATCTGCCAGGACAGGCGACAGGTCCGCAAAAGCCTTGATCTGAATCTCAACCTGCTGTTTGCGTGCTTCATCCCGATGGCGGTTGCTGGCGTCCTGCAGAAGGTCGATCGGGCGCAGCCGTTCAAGCCGAAGATCGCGCCGGCCGCTGTCGATCTCTGCCACGTCAATCAGGTCGGCCATCAGATCGTTCAGGCTTTCGACCGACTGCTGTACCCCTTCGAGCAGGTCGGTCTGCAGAGGGCGGAGCTCGCCGGCAAAGCCACGCAACATCGCATACAGGCCGAGCCTCGCCGATTCGAGCGGGTCGCGCAACTTCTCCGACGCAACAGAGATGAACCGGCTTTTGAAGCGGTCCAGGTCCTGCAATTCCGTCATATCTTCAAGCACACTCACGGCGCCAAGTAATTTGCCGTCGGCATCGCGCATGGGCGTCGTGCGCAGACGGTATGACTTGTCGGCATTGCCGATGCGCATCGGGAGAACGGCATTCTCGCCTTCGGTCGTTCCTGAGGAAAAGACCGGGCGCTGCATGGAGACGGCATTGCGCACCGCTTCGAGAATCCGTTCGCCGCCCGGGGTATTGGTCAGTGCCATGCGGTCGCCTGCTGCTTCACCCAGAATGCTGTCGGCGGCATGGTTCAGCTTCAGAACATGGCCGCGCGCATCGGTGACAATGATGGGCTCGAAGATGGATTGAACAATGGCATCGGAAAGCTGTAACTCCATCTGCCGGCGGCCCTGCTCAGTCTCGCGCAGATCGCGCAGACGGACTGCCATGCGGTTCACCTCGGTCGCGATTGTGCCGAGTTCGTCGCGATGGCTCCACTCAATACGCTGATCGAGATTTCCCTGGGCAATGGAACGCGCGGCGGCTGCAGCTGCACGCAATGGCTGGAGCACCAGGAAGGCTGTGGCCAGGGCGACGAAGAAGGCAATGAAAACGATGATGGATGCCGCGACGCGCACGTGATGCGCCAGTACATCGCGTGTCGCAATGGCCGCCTCGCGTGTCAGATGACCGTGGTCGAGCGCAACAGAGTGGCTGAGGGCAGCGCCCGCAAAGATACCCGCTCCTGCCGTCAGGGCGAGGAGGAGGGTGAGGCCGAAGATCAAGCGACGGGGCAGACTCAGCATAAGACCGTGTGTTTCCAGTCTAAGGGATAGCGCCGCTGTGAGAAGAAAAGAAGCGCAGCGACAGGGTCCCGCTGCAGCCTAGTGCGCCATAGGCATCTTCATCGTGGACGCAGCACGCGTATCGAATGTCATGGTTTTCAGGTGGACGGGCACCAATGCTGCATCACCCTCGCGCAGGCGCAATCTTTGATTGACCGCAACGTCCCTGAACACCTGCGCGGCCCCGCTCGGCCAGCGCACCGCAATGCTTTTAACGCTGGCGGCCTGGCCGACACCGATATGCTGCCGCAGCGGATTGCCACCAAAACTGGACCCGTAGCCGACTGTCCGGTAGATGGTGCGTTCGTGTCCAGCATCGACAACCGTTACGGCAAGGGTCGCACCAATTGCGGCCCGGTTGCTCTTCGTTCCTTCCAGTTCGAGCGACACCCAATGGTTTTTGCAGCCAGGATTCTTGTAAAGCACGCTCTGATACAGATCGCCGGGAAAGGCTCCGCCCATCTCTTCGAACACATCTTCGCAGCCGTTGTTCTCTATGTCGCCGAACGCAATCGCATGACCCTTCTGCAGGTGGCCGAAGCCGCCTGTAGTTGTGATGTCCTGAAAATTCGCGCCGCCGGCATTACGAAACATGCGATTGGGAAGCAACGCTTCGTAGCTCGATTCGCCAGTGCCGAGATAGACATCAAGCCAGCCATCGTTGTCGAGGTCGCCGAAATTTGCACCCATCACCATGATGGCGCGATCGAGATGCGTCTGTTTCGCGACATCGGTAAAAGTGCCGTCATGATTATTGTGGTAAAGTCGCGGCGTCTCCGCATGGAAGGGCTGGTTGAGTTCGAACGCGCCAACATCCTGCATGGAGTGCGTCGAATAGCCGGCAGAAAAGATATCGGGCCAGCCATCGTTGTCGTAATCAAAGAACCAGGTCGCAAAGCTGTTCGACTGCTGCGCGACGCCGGCTTGTTGCGCCACATCTGTGAACTTCCACACGCCATTGCCGGATTTGTCCGGGCCATCATTGCGCAGCAGGTGATTGTGGCCGTACATCACGGAGACATAAAGATCCGGCCGTCCATCCTTGTTAAAGTCGCCCCACGCTACACCCTTCACAAAACCGAGATTGCTGATGCCACTCGCGCCCGCCACTTCCGTAAATGTCCCGTTGCCGTTGTTATGGAAGAGCTGGGAAGGATGCGGATCGTCAGAAGTCGACTCATGCCCGACGAACAGGTCGAGGAATCCGTCGTTGTCGTAATCAGCCCACGCAGCCGTCTGTGTCGGATGCAGTGACAGCAGTCCCGCTGCTTCGGTCACATCGTCAAATGTGCCATTGCCGTTGTTCTTGAGCAGGGAAATGGGATAGGCCCCGTACTTGCCCCACCAGCCGCCGCGCAGCACCAGCACATCGGGATGGCTGTCGTTGTTATAGTCGGTGACGACAAGATTCAGGCCGCCGGTCTCGCCGGTGAGTCCTGCTTCGCGCGTCCGATCGGTGAAAGTACCGTCGCCGTTGTTGTGAAAGAAATGCAGCTGGTCGTTCGGGCCTGACGACGAGACCATTACATCGAGCAGTCCGTCGCCATCGAAATCCTCGAGGATTGCGCCGCCGGAGTGGCCGGTGACGGCGAGGCCGGCGGCCGGTGCGACATCGAGAAAGTCGCCGAGATCAGCCTCGGAGCGGAACAAGTCTTCTTTCACCAGCCATTGCTTCGGCACGTCCTGCGGATAACGTCCAAGCTGCATGTAGGCGACATTCAAAAGCCAACGCGCCTCGAAGTCTTTCGGGTTCATATCGAGCAGAATGGAAAATTCACGTACAGCCCCTTCAGCCCCTCGTTGCAACTGGTGGATGCCCGATCCGTGGATTGGAAAGATGCACGACTTCTGGCCATGCATGGCAGCGCAGTTTTCCTGCTCGCCGAGTCGCAGATAGCTCATGGCGAGTGCCAGGTGGACCTTTGTGTCGAATGGCGGCGCGTTGATGGCGTCCTTCAATTCAGGATTGCCCAGCATCGCTTCAAGGGTGGCGACTGCCCCGGCACTGTCGCCTGCGCGCAATTGCTGCTCGGCCATCTGCTCGCCCACCAGCACCTGGTCGACTGGCCTCAACCTGCGCGTTGCGAGAAGCTGCCTGTAGTAGGCAGCCTGCTGATCGGCCTTGTTCGGATCGATGCGCCAGTCCGTTTTCGCAAAGGTCTCAGCCAGCAGCGCAGCCATCTTTTTGGTGCCGGCAGACTGGTAGAACGGTCCGGGTGTGGCCTGCGCATCTATACGCGCGCTGAAAAGCAGCAGCATAAAACCGCACCAGCCTGCAATCATCAGTCGTGATCGCCGGCAATGCCGCTCTCGTGTTGCTCCGCGCTCGAAAAAACAGTCCATCAGCGAAGACTATCGGTCAATCAATGCACCTTAGGCAAGCACCATCGACAGGCCAACCAGCTCAGGTTCCGGCGTGTCCCGGCTGCGAGGCGGTGTGCTCGCAGCCGAGCAATCCTCTCCCTTGACCCTACCGATTCACCAGTTTCTGTAAGGCCTCAGGATAACGCTCACCCTGGACCTCGAGGCCGGCGAAAGCGTTCTCGATCTGCTTCAGATCTTCGGCAGAAAGCTCTACATTTGCTGCACCGAGGTTTTCCTCCAGGCGATGTAGCTTGGTCGTGCCCGGAATAGGTACGATCCACGGCTTCTGCGCCAGCAGCCATGCCAGGGCGACTTGCGCGCGCGTGGCCTTTTTCTGATCGGCAATCTTGCCTAGCGTGTCGACGACATGCTGGTTCGCCTTCCGTGCGTCCGCGCCAAAACGCGGGACAGTGCTGCGGATGTCATTGCTGGGGAAGGTCGTGCTTTCATTGATCGCACCTGTCAGGAAGCCCTTGCCCAGCGGACTGAACGGCACAAAGCCAATGCCCAGTTCTTCGAGTGTCGGCAGGATCTCTTTCTCCGGCTCCCGCCACCAGAGAGAGTATTCACTCTGCAATGCAGTGACAGGCTGCACGGCGTGCGCGCGCCGGATGGTCTTCGCCGAGGCCTCCGACATACCGAAGTGCTTGACCTTTCCTTCACCGATCAGTTCCTTCACCGCACCGGCGACGTCTTCGATGGGAACTTCCAGGTCAACGCGATGCTGGTAGAACAGGTCAAGTGCGTCCACCCTGAGTCGCTGAAGAGATGCCTCGGCGACTTCCCTGATGTGCTCCGGACGGCTGTCGAGCGCGTTCCATTTGCCGCCGTCTTCAGGATTCGCCCTGAAGCCAAACTTGGTCGCAATGACCACCTGCCCGCGGAACGGTGCGAGGGCTTCGCCGACCAGTTCTTCATTCACGAGCGGTCCGTAGACTTCGGCTGTGTCGAAGAACGTGACGCCCTGTTCAACCGCCGCGCGAATGACCTTGATCGCCTCCTGTTTCTCTGTTGCCGGGCCCAGGCCGAAGCTCAGGCCCATGCAACCGAAGCCCAGGGCTGACACTTCCAGGCCGCTTTTTCCCAATGTGCGTTTCTGCATTGCTTTCCTCCGGCACGGCGCTGAATAACGCCGGCTGGATTAAGCTTAGTGCCCGGACTGTTATGAGACTAGACTGCTATCATTTGTCAGAGTCATGAGTAAAATGCATGAATCATGAAGAATGAGCTCGGTGAACTGGCTGCGTTCGCGATGGTCGCGGAAGAACGAAGCTTTACCCGTGCCGCCGGTCGAATCGGCATTTCACAGTCGGCGCTCAGCCACTCGATGCGGGGGCTGGAAAAACGACTTGGCCTGCAGCTTTTGGCCCGGACGACACGAAGTGTCTCGCCTACGGCTGCCGGCATGGCGCTTCTTGAAGAACTTGCTCCTGCCCTGGAGCGTATCGAGAGGTCGCTGGCAGAGGCGCGGCAACAGAGAGAGAAGCCTGCAGGCCGTATCCGGCTGATTATTCCCCGAACCGCCGTCAAGGTGGTCCTGTTGCCAAAACTGGCCAGGTTCGCAGAACTTTATCCCGAGATCGTCCTTGAGGTCACGACCTCGAATGATCCTGTCGATCTTGTCGCCGGACAATATGATGCCGGGGTACAGATTGGAGAATTTATTCAGCGGGAGATGATCGCGGTGCGTGTCAGCAGCGATATGCGCCTGGCGGTTGTCGGCTCGCCTGAATACTTCAAGAGCCGCTCCCTTCCCCGGACGCCGCGCGACCTGAAAGACCATGCATGCATCGGCTTTCGATTTCAGAGCGGCATGTATCGATGGGAGTTCGAGAAGGGCCGGAAAGCCCTGACCGTGAATCCGCAGGGGCCCGTCACCTTTGATGATCCCGACCTCGTGATGCGCGCTGTGTTGAGAGGGATCGGCATCGGCACCGCGTTGGAAGAACCCCTTGCGGGGCTGATCGCCGAGGGTCGCCTTGTGCAGGTCCTGAAGGACTGGTGCCCGGTGTTCCCGGGATACTTTCTCTACTATCCGAGCCGACGCAATCAGCCGGCAGCGCTCGCCAGCCTGATCAGCACGCTGCGGATATCAGAGTAACGACAGCGATCGATCAACACGCAGTACTACTTTTTTGCGGCGGCCGAGCGCTGGCGCGCGTCCTCGAGCAGGGCATCATACCGCGGGTCGCCGCTGAGTGATTTGAAGCTGGCACTCGCCACCATTTCATCTTCGTCGGTGAAGGGCAGATCGTGGTCTACCGCGTCCTTCAGAATGGTCAGCGCTTCATCCTTTTTCCCCTGCAGGGCATAGCACTCGCCGAGGGCGTAGGCAGTCTCGGCCGTATCCGGATCGTCATGACCGAGGACGCGCAGCCTTGTCGCATAGGCTTCTCGCAGGAACTTTTCTGACTCTGGATAATGCCCTTCGGCGGTCAGCACTTCACCCACGGCGACCATGGCTGCCTGGGTGTCGGAATGGTCGTTGCCGAGCGTTCTCTGCAGTGCTTCCAGAGATTGACGCGCTAGCACTTCAGCTTCAGGCAGCTTGCCCTCCAGTCGCAGAACATCGGCCAGGTTGCCGGCTGTGACCAGCGTCGACCTGTGGTCGGGGCCGAGCTTTTTGCGCTTGGCCTCGAGCGTCTCGCGGAACATGGCTTCCGCTTCGGGATAACGCTTCTCCTGCGTAAGAGTGAGGGCAAGATTGCCCTCGCTGAGCAACGTTGTCGGGTGGTCCGGGCCGAGCACCTTTCGTTCGCCATCCACGACTTCACGAAAAGTCTTCTCCGCTTCGGCGTACTTCTTTTCCTGCAGCAGGGTCGCACCCAGGTTGCCTTCTGTCTTGAGCGTCGTGAGATGATCGGCCCCGAGACTGTCCCGGTTCATTTCAAAGGTCTCGCGAAACGCTTTTTCCGCTTCCGCAAACTTGCCCTGGTAGGCAAGATCGATTGCGAGATTCCCTGCGAGCGATTTCGTAAGTTCATCGGCAGGGCCGAATTTTCTGCGTGCAATTTCGAGGGCCGGTGCATTCTCTTTTTCTGCATCCGGATAGCGGCCCAGGTCCGCCAGCGCCATACCCAGTGTCATCATGGAGGCCACGGTACCCCGGTCTTCCGGTCCGTTCACGCGGCGACTGGCTTCGACCTCCTCCCGCGCCAGCTTCTCCGATTCAGCATAGTGGCTCTCTTCATTCAATACGGTCGCCAGTGCATCCATCGAACGCAATGTATCGCGATTATTTTTTCCGAACAGCTGGGTCCTCGTCGCCAGCGCCTGTCGGGTGAGTGACTCGGCCTGCGGATACAGCCCGAGCTCCTTGTATACCGTTCCCATCACCTGCATCAGCTGGGCCTGGAGGATCGGGTCCTGTGCGAGACCGCTCTTGATCTGTGTCGACGCCTTATCCAGAACCTCGCGCACACGGATGTCATTGCCGCGCGCCTGGCCGGGGTCCGACACCTTGAACATGTTCGTCATGAAGTCGGAGATACGATCGGCGCGGTCGCGTTCACGCCGGATGCGTCGCAGCTGGACAGCCTCGGTCGCGGCGAAGGCCAGCAGCAGCAGGACAGCCGTCGCCGCAAGGGCCACGCCAACACGATGGCGGCGAATGTATTTTCGTGCGCGATATGCAGCGCTTGGCGTATGCGCATTGACCGGCTCGTCGCGCAGGTAGCGGCGCAGGTCTTCGGCAAGTTCATGCGGGGATGCGTAGCGGCGTCCACGATCTTTCTCAAGCGCCTTGAGCGCGATGGCATCCGGGTCGCCATGCAGTTGCCGCGTGAGCGTCGACAAATCGGTCGAGCGATTTTTCGCGGTCGATGTGGAGAGGTCACCCGACGTCCGCAGCTTGGTACTTGGCCGGGGTGCGTCGTCCTCTCGCAGGCTGCGCAGACCCTCGTCATACGCCAGCTTGTTGAGGTTCAAAGGCAGTGCGCCGACGAGCAGCTCATACAAAACGACGCCGAGCGAATACACATCGCTGCGCGTATCGATATCGTGGCCGGAAGAGTCGGCCTGCTCCGGACTCATGTAGCCGAGCGTCCCGATGACCGCACCCAGTTGTGTATACATGGTGTCGCCACCGAGGCGATGCGAGGTTGCCTTGGCAACGCCGAAATCGATGATCCGCGGTACTGGTATTCCATCGACTTCCGTCACGAGGATGTTTGAGGGTTTCAGATCGCGATGGATGATCGCCTTCTGATGCGCATGCTGGACGCCTTCGCAGACCAGCACAAACAGCTCCATGCGCTGCCGCATCGACAGGCGATGGCGATCGCAATATGTCGTGATGGGCGAACCGGCGACATATTCCATCACGAAGTAAGGACGTCCTTCGATGGTCGAGCCCGCGTCGTACACCTTGGCGATGGCCGGGTGGTCCATCATCGCCAGGGCCTGCCGTTCAGACTCGAAGCGAGCAACGACCTCGCGCGTATCCATGCCGGCCTTGATCAGCTTGACAGCTACCCGGCGGCGCACCGGCTCCTTCTGCTCAGCCAGCCAGACTTCGCCCATGCCGCCCTGACCGATGAGCTGGATCAGGTGATAGGGACCGATGACCAGAGTTGTCGGCAGGGACATCGCATCGGGCACCGAAGATGAAAGCTGCGTCTCTTCGTTTCCGCTGGATGGGTGCGTGGACATGTTTAGCGACCGCCGCTCGGCAACAGGAACAGTGGAAACGACTCCGCAGATTGTGTGAGCGCCTGCATGTGCGCTTCACTATACGCACCAGCGATGCAGCCAAACCAGCGTTTTCTGGAGGTCCACGATGAAATTGCTGTGTCGCCTTCGACCGTAACCACCCTCTAAAGCCGCTGGTAGCGCGCCAGAATTTCCGCCAGTGTGACAGTGCCTTCCAGAGTTCCGCGCGCCGCGCGATTCTGAATGGGCAGGATGGACCATCGCGCGAGATGAGGAATCGCACTATCGATCGGCATATCCGGGAACAGGTTTGGCGCCCGCTCGGTTGGAATGGCCTTCACCACCTGAACATCCGGACCATGCGACGAGGCCGCCTCCCGTAGATCTGCGCGCGTCATGACGAACCAGCTGCCGTCTTCCATGCGCAGGAAAAACGCAGGCGATTTCGAATCTTCAATCTGCTGCTCGACGGACCCCAGGGTGTCCGAGCCGGAATAAATCGGTAGGTTATTGGGGCGCAGCGCATCTTCAAGATGCAGGCCGACTTCCTCACGTTGTTCCTCCATCGACGGCAGGTTCAGGCCATCCTGATGCGTGAAGACCTCGAAGATCGGCGTCGGCTGCAGCGAGCGAGAGAGCAGGTAGGCAATGGTGTTTGCGAGAATGACCGGCAGGATGATGGAGTAGTTGCCACTCACCTCCAGCACCATGAACACAGACGTCAATGGTGCTCGCAAAAAGCCCGCGAACAGGACGCCCATGCCGACCAGCGCGTAGGAGCCGATCGATATCGGCAGGTGCGGGAAGTAGAACTTCTCGAATGTCCCTGTTGCGGCTCCGAGCATGGCTCCGGTAAACAGTGTCGGCGCGAACATGCCGCCCGGGGTGCCGCTGGAAAACGAGACCGTGGTTGCGAGAATTTTGAAGGCAGCCAGTGCGAGCAGGAAGTGCCAGGTGAACTGGCCGTGGATGGCCTGGTCCATCACCTCGTAGCCAGGGCCCATGACCTGCGGAAAGCCGAAATAGCCGATCAGTCCGACAATCAGCCCTGCGACTGCGGGCTGCAGGTAGAACGTCCAAGTGGGCAGGTTGCGCAGCTTGGGTCGCAAAGACTTTAAGGCGCGTGAAAACACTGATGCCGACAGCCCGCCAACGACACCAAGCAGCGCATAGGCGAGCAGCTCGCGGCTATCGCTGATAGTGACAGACGGGATACGGAACATCGGCTCCGATCCCCAGAAGGTACGCGCCACCACGACTGCCGAAATAGCGGAAAGGACGACCGAGCCGAGGACCGCGGCACTCCACTGGCCGATGACTTCTTCAATCACAAACAGGATCGCCGAAACCGGCGCATTGAATGCCGCAGCCAGGCCGGCAGCGGCGCCGATGGGCGCAAACACGCGCAGACGCTGCCGCGATAAGCGCAGCTTGCGGCTGACAATCGAAGCGACTCCCGCGCCGATCTGCAGCGACGGATCTTCGGGTCCCAGCGAGAAGCCGCCGCCAATGGCGAGTGCGGCCGTGATGAATTTGCCGATGACTGTCTTGAACGAAATAAAGCCGTTGTAGATATAGAGCGCGGCTTTGGTCTGGTTGACTCCTGATCCACGCGCAGCCGGGAAGAACTGCTGCACCAGGAAGGCCACCAGCAGACCCATTCCCGTCGGGACGAAAATCAGCCGCAACTGGCCGGGGTGCGGTGACGAACCAAGCGACAGGATCTGTACCCATGAGATTGCAATGCGGAATGAGACGACCAGCAATCCCGAGATGACGCCGATGAAGATGGAGAGCACCAGGAACAACCGCTCATCACGGGTAGGCGCAAGCTTCTGAATATCCATCTGCTCGGGCAGCGCCTGCACCGGCTCGCGCAGCTCCGACTCCGGCACCAGCGGCTTTGAAATTGCCTCGCCGCCCGCAGGATTGGGTAGGGGTTCTTCCGGGGAGGTCATCTCCGCTGCTTCGGACGTGTTTTCCGCGGTCACAATCGTCCGTCCCCGGTCCGTCGCGCGGTTATTCTCCATCGCGCCTTCACTCATGCATCTGCTCCGCCTGCATGTCAGACAGGCTGGGTACCTCGGCCAGTCTCAGCAGGATGGCGTCATCGCCGGTTGGGCTGCCGCAGGCCTTTGCCGTCGCCAGTTCAGTATCGTTGATGAGCTTGCGCTCCTTCTCCTGGGCAACCGGATCGACCGCCAGGCCGGCCACAGTCAGGTGCTCGGGTTCGGCCTGCCAGCGTGTCGAAACCGCTGCCAGCCCGGCTCCTGCCGCATCAGGCGAACCGCCAAGCTGACCACCTATCTGTGAGTCGCCTTTCGCCTGGAGACAGGCTTCCATCCGCCGTCGAGCAATCTCGCGGTCATTGATCAATCGTGTCGCCAGCATCGTCGTGGAGGTCGCAGTCAATGGGTCCAGCACGATGATGCGGCCGATACGATGCAACTGATCCTGATCCATCTGGCGCAGCTCTGCACTTCGGTGCACATAGGACGGCACATTCATCGACTTCTGCAGGTAGCGATACGCCGCAGCATAATCGCCGACTCCATAGCTCGTATCCGCAGCCCCCTGGAGAGCCGTAAAGTCTTCCGGATGCTGTGCCAGCAGCTGGCGGTAAAGTTCGAGGGCATCGACAGGGAAGTGCGACTCAACCAGCAGGCCGGCAATTTTCAGCTGCACTTCAAGATCGCTTGAAGGCGCATTGCCGGAGGCGACCAGCAGTTCGGAGCGAGCCTGGTCGAACGATCCGCGGGAGATCAGGTAGCGTACCAATTCAAGCCGTGTCTCACGGCGCCTGATGTAGCCATCGCCTTCCCAATTGCCGTAGATCGCGGCATGAAAGTCCTGCTTGGCCAGGTCTTCGTTGCCGGCACGCGCGGCCAGCCGGGCCAGTTGAAGATTGATCTCCCCGCTGCCGGGCTCGGCCTCACGGAGAGTGTTGAAGTAGGCCGTTGCCTCCTGAATGCGTCCCGCAGAAGCCAGCGCGGAGGCCAGGGCGATCTCCATCTGCCGTTCTCCGGCCGGCGGCGCATAGAGCAGTGCGGACCGGAAGTCGTTGATGGCTACGATGGGTTGTTGCGCGTTCAACGCAGCTTTACCACGACTAAACCAGCGATTCGCCAGCTCTTCCCGATGATCCGAATAGGATTTAAAAAGGAAGTGGGTGGCGACGGCAAGCAGTATGGTGATGAAAAGGACTGACAGCAGCGCTACTGCGTCTTTAAAGACCAGCGCTCTCACCTGGTGACGCTCAATCGGACTAAGGTGAGATTTAAAGGCGGGAATCTGCATAAAGCGGTTTCAGAACTTTCAACACGTGGCGGAGCTGGCGTTTCTATTAGGTTACAGGACGATAGCGGGATAAACACAAACAGCAGCGAACGCCCTATTCCACGGAATTTGGGCGTAAATTAGCAGAAAACAACGTATAGACGTAATTGGCATCTCTCTGTAAAGCCGATCATTGACAAGAACAATAGATGCAAAGGAGCACCAAATGGAACGGCGCAGCTTTATCAAACAGGCAGCAGCTACGGCGGCACTCGCGAGCGTGGAAAAAGCGATCGGCCAGCCGGGCGACAAAGCGGCGTCCCTTCAGGGAGCAGCCGCGCGCACACCCGCGCCGATTGTCGCGACCGTGAATGGCATCGGGCGGCGTAAGCTCGGCCGCGCGGATGCGGAAGTCTCCATCATCGGTATCGGCGGCTATCATCTCGGCTTGCCCAGTGTCACCGAGCAGGACGCCATTCACATCATCCGGACAGCGCTCGATAGCGGCATCAACTTCCTCGATAACTGCTGGGATTACAACGACGGCGTGAGCGAGCAGCGCATGGGCAAGGCGCTGGCCGACGGCTATCGCCAGAAGGCGTTTCTGATGACGAAAATCGACGGCCGCACCGGCCCGGCTGCGACGCAGCAGCTCGAACAATCAATGTCTCGCCTGAAGACCGATCACATCGACCTGGTGCAAATCCACGAAGTCATTCGTATGACAGATCCAGAGCAGGCGTTCCAGCCCGGCAACGTGATCGATGTTTTGAAGCAGGCGCGCAAAGACGGAAAGATTCGTTTCATCGGCTTCACCGGTCATAAGAGTCCGGAGATGCATCTACACATGATCGAAATCGCAGACCGGCATGGATTTACCTTCGATACCGCCCAATTCCCGGTCAATGCGCTGGACGAGCACTATGACAGCTTTGGTCAGAAGGTGATACCGGTTGCTCACCAGCATGGCATGGCCGTACTGGGGATGAAGCCACTGAGCAATGGCGCAATCCTGAAGACCAACGCAGTATCAGCAGTCGATGCGCTTCATTATGCCATGAGCGTACCTGTGACTATTACAATCACGGGCTGCGAGTCGATCGCTAACCTGGAACAGGCGCTCGGCGTCGCCAGAAACTTCAAGCCCATGGATGTGCAGCAGAAAATGGCTGTCCTGCAGAAGGTCGCTCCGTCTGCCATGGCCGGCGAGTTCGAGCGGTATAAAGTGTCGCATATCTATGACGGCACAATTAACAATCCGCAATGGCTGGGATGACTATGAGGAATGCTACGCAATCGGCGGTTGAAACTGCTGCGGTGCAAGGCAGGCGTGCCTCACTGGAAGCAATACTCCGCGCATACGGCAGTATGATGGTTGCTTATTCCGGCGGCGTCGATTCTGCCTATCTCGCCTACGCCGCCTGCGAAGCCCTGGGCCGGGAAAATGTTCTGGCGGTGCTGGCAGATTCGCCCAGCCTGGCCCGCAGCCAGATGCGCGATGCAGTTGCCTTTGCTGAAGAGCAGAGGATCCCGTTGCTTGTGGTCGAGACCAACGAGATGGAGCAGGAAGCTTACACGCGCAACGATGCGCAACGTTGCTTCCATTGCAAGGATGAACTATTCGACGTACTGGAGCGCAAGCGAATCGAAACCGATTTCGCAACAGTTGTCTACGGTCTGAATGCAGACGACACTAGGGACTATCGACCTGGTCACGGCGCTGCGAACAAGCACAGCGTGAAGGCACCGCTGGCCGAGGCCTCACTCACCAAGGAGGACGTCCGGCAACTTGCAGCAGAGGCTGGACTGCGCGTCTGGGACAAGCCTGCATCGGCATGCCTGTCCTCACGCATCGAGTATGGCCGCAAGGTAACGCCCGAAGCGCTGGAACAGGTCGAGTCCGCGGAAGAGGCGTTGCGCGACCTGGGCATGATTCGCTTTCGTGTTCGTCATCATGGAACGGTCGCCCGCATCGAGATTGCACCCGAAGAAATGGCGCAATGGTTGTCGCCGCAGCACTTTAAAACGATCAGCGACCGCGTACGGGCATGCGGATTTCAATTCGTGTCTGTCGACTGCGATGGCTACCGGTCAGGTGCCATGAATGAGGTGCTGCCGTTTTCAGTATTGCTTGCAGCCTCTGAAGGAAAACGAACCGCATGAGAATTGCTTATCTTGAATGCTTCGCCGGTATCGCCGGTGATATGTTTCTTGGTGCCCTGGTCGATGCCGGTGTCGAGCCGGCTCTGCTGCAGGCCGCTGCCGACTCTCTGAAACTTGGTGTGCAACTTGAATTTAAGAAGGTCGATCGCAGCGGCATCCAGTCCACGAAGGCCCGAGTTCTACTGAACGGAGTCCAAGCTGAGGACGCTGGTGATGTCCAGGGCCATGTCCATGAGCACGCCGAAACGCACGAGCACTCGCATACGCACGTCGACGATCAAGGCCATTCTCATACCCACACCCACTCGCATTCGCATAGTCATGAGCATGTGCACGGACGCAGTCTGTCAGAGATCCGTCACCTGATCGGCCACGCATCGATCACAGCGCGGGCCAAAGAGATCGCATTGCTGGCGTTCAATCGGCTTGGTACTGCAGAGGCAAAAATTCACGGCATGCCGATCGAGAATGTTCATTTCCACGAAGTCGGCGCGGTGGATGCCATCATTGATATCGTCTGTGGCGCAGTGGGCGCTGATGCCCTCGATGTCGATGCATGGTACTGCTCCTCTATCAATACAGGCTCAGGATTTGTGGATTGTGCACACGGCCGCTTTCCCGTTCCAGCGCCCGCGACGCTTGAACTTCTGCAGGGCATGCCGGTTTACAGTGAAGGCCCTGCCAAAGAGATGACCACTCCGACCGGCGCAGCACTGGTGAGCGCGCTTTCCTGCCGGTTTGAGCCAGTGAAAGCATTACGCAGTGACCGGACAGGCTATGGAGCGGGTTCCCGCAATCCGGAACGATTTCCCAACGTGCTGCGTCTCCGTGTCGGCACTACCGAAACCGTTAGCGATGCACAGGAGACCAGTTCCGATCTAAACGATACAGTCACTGTGCTTGAATGCGCGATTGATGACGGCACGCCCGAGCTTCTGGCGCATTCTGCTCAACTCGTGATGGAGCATGGCGCCCTCGACGTCATGCAGCAGCCCGCGGCAATGAAGAAGGGGCGCCTCGGAACGTTGTTCACAGTCATCTGCAGGCCCGCAGACGCGGACCACATGAACCACCTGCTTTTACGCGAGACCTCGACGCTGGGCATTCGTTTTCGTAATGAACAGCGGACAATCCTGCAGCGGAGCATCGTAGACGTGTCTACTGATTACGGTGTCATCCGCGTGAAAGTCGGCAGCAGTAATGACCAGATTGTCAATACTGCGCCCGAGTTTGAGGATTGCCGCAAAGCAGCCGTAACGCATAACGTTCCGCTTAAGCAAGTGATGCAGGCCGCTCTTATCGCCTATGCCATGCAGGCCCAAACTGATTCAGACGCTCACCACGTCGCTGCAGGTTTCCGATGAGGTCCGACGTACTACTTTCTCTTCTCGAACAGGTGAAGTCCGGAGCCACTTCACCACACACCGCAGCAGAGCAGTTATCGCAGATATCTGTAGAGGACGCCGGCTTCGCCAAGATCGACCATCACCGGTCGCTGCGTATCGGTATGCCTGAGGTGATCTACGCAGCCGGTAAAACTCCGGAGCAGGTCGCCGAGATTTTTCTTCGCATGTCGCGCTCAGGCGAAAGTGTTCTGGCCACGCGAGCCTCTTCGGATGCGTGGCATGCGGTGCATCGAGCGGTACCCGAAGCTGTGTATCACACGATGGCAAGGATCATCGGACTCAAGGGTAATGCAGCGCTGCCGCAAGCCCGTAAAATTGCCGTCGTCAGCGCCGGCACCAGCGATATGCCGGTTGCCGAAGAAGCCGCATTGACAGCGGAGTACATGGGCATAGACGTTGACCGGGTGTATGACGTCGGCGTAGCCGGTCTGCATAGAATCCTTGCGCAACAGAACCTGTTACGAACTGCGAGTGCCGTGATCGTCTGCGCCGGTATGGAAGGCGCGCTGCCAAGCGTGGTCGGTGGGCTGGTCGGCGTCCCGGTCATCGCTGTTCCAACCAGTGTTGGCTATGGCGCTGCGTTTGGCGGAGTGGCTGCGCTGCTTGGCATGTTGAACTCCTGCTCCCCCAATGTGACAGTCGTCAATATCGATAACGGATTTGGTGCGGCCTACATCGCCACGATGATTGCCCGTGCGGGATGCGCATCCGAAGAACATGAAGCCCTAGATTCGCCGGAGATGATGCAGTCCATTGATTCTTGATCGGCTGAAACGAGAGACCTCCGAACTTCACCTGGCAACGGAAGCCGCCATGCCTTTTAATGATCCTACGTTTGACTTGACCGCATATCGCCGGCTATTGCTGCGCACCTATGGATTTTTCGCCACGTGGGAAAATGCGGCTTCGCATGTAGAAGATCCAGCCATCAAGTCGCTGCTTCAGGATCGATCCCGTCTGAAGGACCTTCAATACGATCTTCAGTGGCTTGAAGAGCCACTACCAGGCGAAGTGTTGCCGATGGACCGTTTGCCGGACTTCAGCAGTCCGGCAAATCTGCTGGGCTCCATGTACGTCACCGAGGGATCGACCCTTGGAGGACAGGTGATTGCGCGAATGCTTGAAAGAAAGCTTGAGCTCGCACACGGTAATGGTAATTCTTTTTTTGTTGGACATGGCCCGGCGACCGGGAACCGCTGGAAAGCGTTCTGCCGATTTCTCGTCGACTGGTCCAGCGCTCATCCTGGCGCAGAAGACGCGATGGTCCGCGCAGCGTGCAAGACTTTTGAAGCTTACAAATCCTGGGTCGGCAGCACCGTTAAACAGGGGGCCGCGCCGCTATGAGCGTAACGCAGGCCCAGTTGACTTCGTGTGACCGCGAACCAATTCATGTACCGGGGAGTATTCAGCCGCACGGGTTTCTTCTGGCGTTGGACTTAAACACTTTGAGTGTGCAGGCCGCCAGCGAAACAGCTGTAACGTATCTTGGCAAGCCCTTGTCTGAGATCATCGGTCGCACAGTCGGCGAATTGCTTGACGCCGATTTTCGTCGGCAGTTTGAACAGCGCATTACGATCGTTAAGGAGACTTTTCAAGCGCGCTGGCTGTTCACCATGGCGCTGCCAGGCGTTTCGTGCGCGGATGAGTTTGAAGTGATTGCTCACCTGACGAACGAGGAAGTTATTTTGGAATTCGAACGCATATCAGGATCATTTGATTTCCAATCGCTTGATGCCGAGCTCTACAAAATCATAGCGGACACGCAGACGCTTGGATCTGCCGAGCAGATAGGCGAGCTCGCGGTGCGGGAGATTCGCCGCATTACCGGCTTCGATCGAACACTCATGTATCGTTTCGACGCGGATGGACACGGCACCACGATTGCCGAAGTCACGAATGAACGGTTGCCTTCCTATCTACATCTTCGCTTTCCGGCTTCTGACATTCCTGTTCAGGCGCGCCGTCTCTATGTCATGAACCGCATCAGGATCATCCCCGATGTGGACTACACACCATCGGTCATAGTTTCAGGTGAGGTGCCGGGCGATATGCCGGCGTCCATCGATCTTTCGGGGTCTGTGCTGCGCAGTGTCTCGCCTGTCCATCGCGAATACATGCGGAATATGGGCACGCGCAGTTCGATGTCCATCTCAGTTGTGATAAACAACCAGTTGTGGGGCCTCATTTCCTGCCATCATGCCACCCCGAGGTTTGTCCCGTTTCGTTTACGCTCAGCTTGCGAATTCCTGGTGCAGATACTTTCCACGCAGCTCGCAGCGCAACTACGCGCGGCGGAATTATCAAAGACGATTCAACTTAAGAGCGTGCAGCAGAGGCTGCTGACGCATATGGCGGCGGAGGAGTCCTACATCGACGGGCTTGCAAGGTATCCGGATGACCTGCTGGAACTGACCGAAGCGAATGGCGCTGCGATCGTCGTCGGCGAGACATGCCGACTGATCGGGAGCACCCCTTCAAAGGATGAGGTGTTGTCGCTCGCAGCCTTCTTCGAAAAGCGAGGACATGATGACAGTTTTTCAACGGATCAGTCAGCCACGCTATTGCCTGAAGCCGCAGCCTGGAATGCGAGCGCGAGCGGTGTGCTCGCCATTTTCATTTCCAAAATTCATCGTACGGTCGTCTTGTGGTTCCGGCCGGAGCTGGTCAAAACAGTGAAGTGGGCTGGGAATCCCGCCAAGCCGATGGAGGCAGAGGGCGACAACAAGATTCAGCCCAGGCACTCGTTCGCGGAGTGGTCCGAGAGCGTTCGCGGTCGCTCGGCACCGTGGTCGCAAGAGGTGCTTGCAGCGGCCGGCGAACTGCGTATGGCCATCCTCGAAGTGGTGCTTAAGCAGGCGGAAGAAATGGCCGACATGGCAAATAATCTCCGCTCGGCGAACCAGGAACTCGAAGCCTTTTCCTACTCGGTTTCACACGACCTCCGTGCTCCGTTCCGGCACATCACGGGCTTCTCACAGCTGCTGCTCGAACTGGAAGCTGACAGCCTTTCGCCCACGGGGAAACGGTATGTCAATACAATCGTTGATTCGGCAAAGTTCGCCGGCCAGTTAGTCGATAGCCTGTTGAACTTTTCACGCATAGCCCGTTCAAGCATGACCCTGATGCCTGTAGATTTGCATTCGGTATTTGAGGAGCAGTGGCACGATCTGATGAGCGTTGAGGGCGCCGGCCGATCCATCGAGTATGCGTTGGGGCAACTTCCGATAGTGCGCGGCGATCTTACCCTGCTGCGACAGGTTGCCCGGAATCTGCTTTCCAATGCGGTCAAATATACGCGAAACAGGCCGATCGCGCATGTCACCGTGTCCTCCGTAGTGAAAGGGCTGGAGCATGTCATCAGCATCGCCGACGACGGAGCAGGCTTTGATCAGGCATACGAAGGAAAACTGTTCGGCGTCTTCCAGCGTTTACATCGTAGCGAAGACTTTGAGGGGACTGGTATAGGGCTTGCGAATGTCCGTAGAATCATTTCGAGACATGGTGGCAGGACCTGGGCGACAGGCCAGGTAGGTGTGGGTGCAACATTCTTTTTCACGCTGCCGGCTACGGTCGTTGCGACCGATGAGCCCGACGCGCTGACCGAAGAAACGCCATGAGATCGACTGAGGAGAGTACGTGTTAAAGCCCATATTGTTGGTCGAGGACAATCCACGCGACCTGGAATTAAGCCTGGCGGCGCTTGAGAAGAGCAAGCTCGCGAATGAAGTCATCGTGGCACGCGATGGGGAGGAAGCACGCGATTATCTTTTCCGGAGAGGCGAGCATCACGATCGTTCCACCGGTCTGCCTGCAGTCGTATTGCTCGATCTGAAGCTGCCGAAAATCGATGGTCTGGAACTGCTCGCGATGATCCGTCAGGACGAAGCGCTGTCTAATCTGCCGGTCGTCATGCTGACATCGTCACGCGAAGAACGCGACGTCATCAGCAGCTACAAGTTGAAGGTCAACGCTTTTGTGGTGAAGCCGGTAGAGTTCAGTGAGTTTATACAAGCTATCCAGGACCTGGGCGTATTCTGGGCCGTTCTGAATGAGCCGCCGCCAGGCAGTCTGAGGGTCTTTCGCGATGGAAGTGTCTAGGCCCGCGCAGTCTACAGGCGGTCGCAATGTCGACCTGTTAATCCTCGAAGACAACGCGATGGATGTCGAGCTCGCACTTGCCCATCTTGGAAAGGCGGGCTTCGGAGTCAATGCTTTTGTTGCTACGACCCGGCAGGAGTTTGTTGATCTTCTTGAGGCCCGTAATTATGACCTGATCCTTTCTGACTATGCTCTCCCTGACTTCGATGGCGCGACTGCGCTGCGCATGGCGAAGTCACGTTTTCCCCGCGTGCCAGTCATCGTTGTTTCTGGACGCCTCGGAGAAGAGATCGCTATCGATACGCTGCACCTCGGAGCGACCGACTATGTTTTGAAGCAGCGCATTGAACGCCTGGTTCCTGCAGTTAAGCGAGCGCTTGCCGAGGCAGATGAACATGCCACACGGCTCCGCGCCGAGGCGCGTGCACGCGAGAGCGAGGACCGCTTTCAACAGCTCACCAATAACCTGCCGCAGATGGTCTGGACCACGGATAACTACGGCAACATCACTTACGCAAACGATGCGTGGCAGCGCGCTATCCCGGCAAACATCAAGCACTGGCGTGATCCATCCATCCTGCACCCCGATGATCTGAACCGCTGCGTTGAGGCTGCCAAAGTGGCCGGCCGCACCCGTCAGCCCTTTTCAATAGAGTGCCGGTACCTGCACCAGGGCGACGGTATCTATCACTGGAGCCTGCTGAGGGCGGTTCCCTTTGACAGCTCTGAAGGCACACCTGCATGGCTGGGTACGGCTACCGATCTGCATGAACAGAAGCTGCGTGAAGAGTCCTTCCGCACCGCGGAGAAACTCGCCGTCACCGGGCGAATGGCAGCGTCGATTGCGCATGAGATCAACAATCCGCTTGAATCGCTCATGAACCTGGTTTTTCTTTTGCAGGCAGATCAGCAGATAGCCGGCAATGCTCGCAAGTATCTGGATATGGCTGAGCAGGAACTGGAGCGCGTTTCGCTCATCGTCAAGAAGACGCTGCAGTTTTATCGCGAACCCGAGACGGTTTCCCAGGTCGATGCCCTCGAGTTATTTGAAGGCGTGATCCACATGTTCCAGGGTCGACTGAGTGGCAAGAAGATTCAGATCGAGGCAATCGTACCTGATAAAGTTACGTTTACAGCAGTGTCCGGTGAAATTCGACAGGTCATTGTGAATCTTGTAGCGAATTCGATTGACGCTGTCGAAACCGAGGGTCGCATCGAACTCCATGCGCGGACATATCTGCAGGAAACCTTCGAGGGCCAGGGCCGGCGTGCGATGGCTGAGTTGACGGTGACTGACAACGGCATCGGCATTACCCATGAACAGGCGGAACAACTTTTTCAACCCTTCGTTTCAACCAAGGGCGCGCACGGAACGGGTCTTGGCCTATGGGTATCGCGGGGCCTGGTTGAGAAAAACGGTGGAACACTCCAGCTTGAAACTCGCCGACAGGATGGCGCCTCGACGACAGTCGCCACCACCCTTCTGCCGGTGGAAGCTATCGAAGCTGGCGGCGATACTTAGCCGCTTGTGACCTTGAGGAAGGTGCGGCCGCGATATTCCGAACATGCCTACGCACTTCCTGTGGCATGGTGTATCGTCGTCGAATGTTTGACACAGTAAGCCTGTTGAATTGAATGTTTAATTACACTTTTTAGTTTGAAGGGAAGATTCTGGACATGCGGTTGATCAGGCAGGGCGCGATATTCATCGTGCCCGCAACACTTTGCTTTCTTGCCGCGTTATCGGGCATCGCCCAGGATCCCGCACAGCCCCCGGCTGAAGACTACGTCAAGGCACACTACACAAAGTATGAATACAGGATCCCGATGCGTGACGGGGTCAAGCTGTTTACGTCCGTCTACGTGCCGAAAGACATGTCGATCACCTATCCGATCATGATGGATCGCACGCCCTATTCTGTCGCCCCGTATGGTGAAGATCAGTACAAGAAGAGCCTTGGCCCGTCGGACGAATTTGAGAAGGCCGGTTACATCTTTGTCTACCAGGATGTACGCGGCCGATACGAGTCGGAAGGCGAGTTTATCGAGATGCGTCCGCACATCGATAACAAGTCTTCCTCGAAGGATGTCGACGACGCCTCAGACATGTATGACTCGGTTGAATATCTTCTGAAGCATTTGCCGGATAACAATGGGAAGGTCGGCATCTGGGGCATTTCCTACCCCGGTTTTTACACCTCCGCGAGCATCATCGATTCGCATCCAGCCATCAAGGCAGCCAGTCCCCAGGCGCCGATGACAAATCTTTTTATGGGCGATGATGCTTATCATGGTGGCGCATTCATGCTCGCGGCCAACTTTGGCTTCTACGCAAATTTCCTTCCGCAGAAGAATCCCATCAGCGCAGTCGATGCTGAAAAGGTGATCCCGTTCGATGCCGGGACACCGGACGACTACGAGTTTTATCTCAAGGCTGGCGCGACTGAAAACCTGGCCACCCACTATCTCAAGAATGGGAACTGGCTCTTCAATGACCAGCTCCATCACACCACGTACGACGATTACTGGAAGGCCCGCAACCTTGCCCCGCATATGAAGAATGTTCACTGCGCCGTGATGGTTGTCGGTGGCTGGTATGACGCTGAGGATCTTTCCGGCCCGTGGAGAACCTGGGAATCCATCGGCAAATTAAACCCTGGAACAGTGGACACCATTGTCGAGGGGCCGTGGGTGCATGGCGGCTGGGCGCGCTCTGACGGCGATCACCTAGGCGACGCAACCTTCAATGCGAAGACGGGTGAGTATTTTCGGAAGAACATCCAGTTTCCGTTTTTCGAGTATTACCTCAAAGGCAAGGGTGACGCGCTGCCGAAAGCTTATATGTTTGAGACCGGCACAAATGTGTGGCGTAAATACGACGCGTGGCCGCCGAAGAACGCCGCGACAAAGACGCTTTATTTTCATGCAGACGGCAAGCTCTCCTTCGAGCCGCCGACCGCTGCAGAAGCTTCGGCGAGCAGGTTCGATGCATATGTAAGTGACCCTGCTCACCCAGTGCCCTTCGTCGATTACACGACGGACACTGTTCCGCAGCGCTACATGGTCGATGACCAGCGTTTCGCTTCGCGACGTCCGGATGTGCTGGTGTATGAAACCGAACCGCTCGAGGAAGACGTGACCATAGCTGGTCCTATCACGCCGAAGCTAAAGATTGCATCGAGCTCGACTGACGCGGATTTTGTCGTGAAGCTGATCGACGTTTATCCGAACGATTATCCGGATGCACCCGAAACCTCGACCGGCAATAAGCGGATACTGAGTGCTCCTCCGCTGCATATGGGCGGCTATCAGCAATTGCTGCGCGGCGAACCCATGCGTGCAAAGTTTCGCGAAAGTTGGGAGAAGCCTTCAGCCTTGAAGCCTGGCGAGACGACCGAGGTCGACTTCAGCATGCCTGACCTCGACCACACTTTCCGGCAGGGCCATCGCATCATGGTGCAGGTGCAGAGCTCCTGGTTTCCGCTCGTCGATCGAAACCCACAGACTTTTGTCGATATCCCGCATGCCCTCCCGAAAGATTTTGTAAAGGCTACAGAACAGATCTATCGCGCACCAGATGCGGCTTCCGGCGTGGACGTGATGGTCGTGCCGCAGCCGTAGCCGGGCCCGCCCCGAAAGGCGTCTGCCACAAAATGCGCATGGTGCCGTACTATAAACGGTTGCCATTCTATTTGGGCGGCAGGCGACGCATGAAGACGCTGAACGAAGGAAGTATACACTTGCAGCAAAAGTCACAACGAGCGTGCAGTGCGTTTGGCCTCACAGACAGGGGCCGCGTCCGCAGCGGAAACGAAGACTCATTTTTGTGCCACGAAGACGAAGGCATCTTCGTTGTGTGCGACGGCATGGGCGGGGCTGCTGCGGGAGAGATCGCGAGCCGCCTGGCCTCGGAAAACGCACACGCCGCCCTGCTTGAATCGGGCGACGAGTCAGACGACGCGACGCGCGACCAGTCCGGGAGCACAATTTCCAGTGCCGACACGCGCTTCTCGGAAGAGGACATGCGCTCCGCCGTGGCCGCTGCCAACTCTGCTGTCTTCAGCCGTGCCGGCAGTGACCGTCGTCTGGAGGGCATGGGTACTACCCTCGTGATGCTTGCCTTGACCGACAATCGCGCCATGATCGCGCATGTAGGAGACAGTCGCTGTTACCTGTTACGAGGTGGAAGGCTGCAGCGTCTAACAGCTGACCACTCGCTGGTTGAAGAGCAAGTGCGACTCGGGCAGATTACGCGCAGGCAGGCAGAGCGTTCTGCACTCCAGCACGTCATCACTCGGGCCATTGGCACCGCCGCCGACGTCATGCCTGATGTCCTCGCGACGGATGCGCTTCCCGGCGACATTTTTCTGCTGGCGTCCGACGGTCTCACCAAGGAATTGAAAGAAGAGGAAGTAGCCGCGCTGCTCGGTCGCAGCGCGTCAGAGCAGTCATTAGCGCAGGGTCTGGTGCAGGCCGCAAACCTTGCCGGTGGTCGCGACAATATCACTTGTATCGTCGTGCGGGTGCTGTGATGGCAATTGAAAAGATTGGTGTGATCGGCGCCGGAACCATGGGTAATGGCATCGCGCATGTCTTTGCAAAAAGCGGCTTCACCGTTGTGCTCTGCGAGGTGAATGACCAGGCGCTCGAGCGGGGGCTCGCGTCAATCCGCACCAACCTGGAGCGTGAAGTTGCCAAAGGCAAACTGACAGAGATCGGACGGACCGACGCACTCGCGCGCATTCACGGAGTGCTCAAGCGCACGGCACTCGCCGAGTGTGAGTTAATCGTCGAGGCTGCTACCGAGCGCTTTGAAATCAAGCGTGAGATTTTCCGCGAACTTGATTCCATCACCCCGCCTGAAACGATCCTGGCTTCGAATACCTCTTCGCTTTCCATCACGCGGCTGGCGGCGCAGACCAGTCGCCCCGACCATGTGATCGGCATGCATTTCTTCAACCCGGTCCCGGTCATGACATTGGTGGAAGTCATTCGCGGGTTGCAGACATCACAGGAGACGTTCGACCGCGTGAAGTCTCTCGCTGAACGCCTCGGCAAAGTACCGGTCGAGGTCAATGATGCTGCCGGCTTTGTCTCCAACCGCGTGCTGATGCCGATGCTGAACGAGGCCATGTTTGCAGTGATGGAAGGTGTCGCAACCGCCGAGGCGGTGGACCAGGTCTTCCGGCTGGGTATGGCGCACCCGATGGGGCCTCTCACGCTGGCCGATTTCATCGGTCTCGACGTCTGCCTCGACATCATGCGCGTGCTCGAAGAGGGAATCGGCGATCCCAAGTATCGTCCCTGTCCGCTGCTCATCCGCATGGTGGATGCGGGCTGGCTGGGGCGAAAATCCGGCCGCGGTTTCTATACCTACTAGCTAACTTTTTGCGGGATGAAATGTGCGGTCGGTCTTACCATGAGTCCATGGAAGATCTGGCCGAGCGTGCCATCGCTGCAACCGTAGAGGTGGCTGCGCGATATGGCCTTGAGGGCCTGTCTCCACAGCTGCTTAAAGACGGAAGTAACGCCATGATCCACCTGGCGCCGGCACCCGTCGTCGCCCGCGTACCATCGACCAGCGCCTGGCTGCGTCAGCCATCGGAGAAATGGCTGAAACGCGATCTCGACCTGGCAACCTGGCTCTCTGCGCAGGGAGCCGCTGTCGTCCCGCCGTCCCGGGAGCTGCCACCGGGCCCGCATCTCTCTTCTAAAGCAACGGGATCGATGGCGATGACATTTTGGACTTTTGTCGAGGACGATCGCACCCAGCCGGCGTCCGATGAAGAGGCCGCTGTCGCGCTGGGTGAACTGCATGCTGCCATGCGCAGCTATCCGGGTGATCTGCCTTTCCTTGGCCCGCTGCTGGAAGAGTTGCCGCACTGGCTGCACTGGCTCGCACAGCATCACGCCGTTTCGGGCGCGGATCTGATCGCCCTGCGCCAGGCGCATTGGTCGCTCGCGCCGGCTCTCCAGCACGGAGATACGCGGATTCAGCCCTTGCATGGCGACGCCCATGCCGGCAACCTGCTGCGCACCCGCGATGGTCTTTTGTGGACGGATTTTGAAGATGCCTGCACCGGCCCCGTTGCATGGGATGTAGCCATCCTGCTGTCGCGAACGCCATCAGCTGGCGACGAGGTACTGCAAAGCTACCCATGTGCGCCGTCTTGGGATGAACTCGCGCCGTTCGTCCGGGCGCGCGCACTGGAAGCTGTCGTCTACCAGCAGGTGCTGGCCGTCCGCTTTCCCCATCGCGCAGGAGAAATGGCGCAGGCCATGGCTGCATGGCATCGTACCTGGGAAAGCGTTGGCTGAATTTTTAAATTTGTTACTGGCCTGCCGTCATTCCCGGATTGCCACCAGGAATCATGCCTGGTTCCAACCTGGGATCGCACCCGATTTTGCACCGCACCAGGGGCAGCAATCCACAAGCATCAGCGGTATGCTGTGAAGATGATGCGCATGACAGTTCTGGCTTCAGGCTCCAAGGGGAACAGCACCCTTGTCTCGAGCAGCCGAACCAAGATACTGGTCGACGCGGGTCTCTCCTGCCGCGAACTGCTCAAACGTATGCAGGTCGCCGGCGAAGATCCGTCCACTGTCGATGCCATCCTGATCACTCATGAGCATCAGGACCACATCCAGGGCGTTGCTGTGCTGGCGCGCAAGCTGGGAATCCCTGTCTATTTCACTGAGGCTACGCATCGCGCCTGGACCCGCTGGATGACCCCGCAGAAGCGTGTGACCTACGCTGAATGGCTGGAGCAACGCAGGCGCGAAGCTGCCGAGCGGCAGGCGGAAGATGCAGATGCGCTTGCAGACCATCTTTCACCCGCGGCCGGTGCCGATCTCTGTGACGATACTGATTCAGCCGGTGACGCGGCCCACGGAACCGCCGCGGCCAGAAATCCCGCAGCACTGCCGTCTGTCCAGTTTTTCGCCGCCGGCCGGGACTTTTCCATTGGCGATATCGCCGTCACACCGTTCACCATTCCGCATGATGCCGCTGACCCCGTAGGGTTTGTGTTTGCCGCGGAAGGCGTCAGGATTGGCATCGCGACTGACCTCGGCTACATGCCGCCGAATGCGAAACTGGCGCTGCGCGGATGCGATGTACTGATGCTCGAATCGAACCACGACCTGGAAATGTTGCGCGATGGTCCATATCCCTGGTCCGTCAAGCAGAGAGTGATGTCGCGGGTGGGGCATCTCTCCAACAATGCAGCTGCTGAATTCCTTGAAAAGAACTATGACGGCACAGCCGCCTACGTTGTACTTGCGCACTTGTCCCAAAGTAACAATCTGCCTGAACTCGCCCGGTTGGCGGCAGAACGTGCACTTTGTGACCGGATGAGCCTGCTGGCAAACAAATTGCTCCTTGCGGAACAGCATCGGCCACTCGAACCTATCTTGTTGTGATGGTTGGGGTTGGATACCTTATGCACAATTTGTGTTGCAAAAAACAGGTGTTTTTAGGAGAATCCGGCTGGCGGCTAGAGCATCCTATTGTTACGATAGAGTTACGCGGGTGATGCGAGTGCAAACGACAACAAAAAATACAAATTGCACAGACCAGGTTGTGGGCGATATCTTGTCCAGCTGGCGCTATGACATTTCCGGGATTTCGCGGAGCATGCGTGGCGACTATGAAATGCACCTGTCCAGTTGCCCCCACTGCCTTTCCCGGCAGCGGCTTCATCGGACCATCGATGTCGTTCTGATTGGCTTGAGCACAATTTCGACGGCGGCCTTTCTACTGGCCCTCGCGATTATCCACCGAGTCGAATTCCTGCAGAAGTGGGCTCTGATGAATTTCCACCTCTGGCAGCGCGACATCGTGCTGACAATGCAGGCGGCAGCAGTAGCAGGGCTCCTGGTTTCGCTCATGACTTGGATTCTGGTTGCAATTGCGACTCCCGCTCCTGTCTACCTTACTGATATGGCGTTGTCCTCAGCGCGCGGGTATCAGGATGGTCACACCAAGCGTTCGCGTAAGGCTGCCTAGGTCAAACCGCTGCCAACAGCTGATCAGGCGAATTATCGTTCCCGATTGCGGGAGTATCTAGCCCAGAACGCCAATCCACCACACAAATTCGGCCACCAGCCTCGGCTATACCGACTAGCCGCCCTGATAGGATCGGGCACCGTCTTTGACGACGACGTCGTTTACGCTGCAGCGTGGCTACATGATCTTGGCGTCTTTATCGGCCACCGGCCGGACGATCCTGGTCTGCTGCGAAGCTGGGACCATGTCGTCTACACAACAGGTAAAGCGCCGGAACTGCTCACCTCGATGGGATTTCCAGCAGGAAAGATACCGGCTGTGCTGGATGTCATCCGCACCCATCAGCCCCACGATGATCCGCAGACGATCGAGGGTGTGCTGGTGCGCGACGCCGATATCCTGGAGCAGCTGGGAGCTATCGGCATTCTGAGAACGGCCTCCAAGCTGGGCAGTGATGACCGCTTCCGGCTTTTTGCAGACGCTGAGAAATCGCTCAGGCGCGCACTGGCAGAACTTCCGGGCAGCATTCGGCTGGATGCGACGCGCCGGCTGGCCCAGCCTAGGATCGCCGCGCTGGAGGCATTCCTGGCCGCGCTCGAAAACGAGGCGCAGGGCGAACTCGGCTGAACCATTCAGCTCGCCATCATTCGAAACTTCCTACGGTTGCGCTGTCTGCATGGCACCGGTCAGCTGGTGCACCGCGCTGACGTGCTCATGCGCGCACCAGGATTCCAGTCCCTTCGCGATCCGTTCAGTCGCCCGCGGATCGGCATAGCTGGCGGTGCCGATCTGCACAGCGGTCGCGCCGGCCAGCATAAATTCAACTGCATCTTCTGCCCGCATGATGCCGCCCATGCCAAGAATCGGAATCGAAACAGAGCGCCACGCCTCGTAGACCATTCTTACCGCGATCGGGCGAATAGCCGGCCCGGACAGGCCGGCGGTGATGTTCGCGATATGTGGTCTCCGCGTCTTGATATCAATCGACAGCGACAGGAACGTGTTGACCAGTGAGAGTGCGCTGGCCCCGGCGTCCTGTGCAATGCGCGCCATACTGCTGATCGACGTCACATTAGGCGACAGTTTCACGATCAGCGGTCGTTTCGCAATCGCTGCCGCTTCTGATACAAGCTGGCGCAGCAGGTAACCGTCTGTGCCGAAAACCTGTCCGCCATGATGCGTGTTGGGACACGAAGCGTTCAATTCATACCCCATGATTCCCGGCGCGCCATTCAATGCGTCGATCACCGCAACGTAGTCCTCGATAGTGAATCCGAAGACATTCACAATGCAGGCGGTTCCGGGATAGATCGCCAGCCGTGGCAGCTTGTCCTTCAGGAATGCGGTGACGCCAATGTTCTGCAGACCGATGGCGTTCATCATGCCGGACGAAGTTTCAATGATGCGCGGCGCGGCATTGCCCGCCATAGGCTCCCGGGAGATTCCCTTGGTGACGAAGCCGCCGATCTTCTCCAGATTCACAATGTCGTCGAATTCGATGCCATAACCAAAAGTGCCACTGGCGGCGACAATTGGATTTCGTAGCTCGAAGCCGCAGAATGGGACCCGCATGTCTGTCTTCAAGGCTTGGGCTCGGGCGATTCGACAACTGGAGCGTCTGGTGTTGACGTTGCATCCGGCGCACTCTTGCCCGCGCGCGGATGGCGTCCGGCACGCGGTAGCGGCGCCACGGGTATCGGCCGGACCGCTTGCGTCAGTACGTGGCCGACTGCTGCCGACGGCTGGTTGACGCCAAGCAGGGAAGCCAGGGTTGCGGCAAGGTCCACCGGCTCCACGCGACCATGGTAGGTGCCCGGGTTGAAGGGCGCGCCAAAGAACGCCAGGGGCACATGGCGATCGTAGGAATACGGGGTGTAGTGATTAGTGCCGCCGCCATTGCCGTAGTGCTCGATCTCGTAGGCCTCCGGGATCACCATCACATACCAGCCGCCATTCGGGCTGTAGCTTTGCGCCATCAGCGTGCCGAACTCGCTCGGCGGCAGCTGGCCGGCAGCCAGCTCCAGCCGCGTGAACACATGCATGGCAAAGGGCTTGGGCGCATAGCGGGTTGGCGGCGCTGGCGGAGGTTCGACCGGCTCCGCTGGCGCCGACGACTCCGCCTTGACGGCCGGCTTCACTGGTGCAGACCGGGTCGGCCTCGGCTTCGTCTTGGATGTCTTCACCGGCACCGCTGCCTCGGGAGCTGCCGCCGTCTCCTTGTACGGGACAGGCGTCAGCACAGCCGTGGGGACCGGGCTGATAGCTTCGAATGCAGGTTCAACCGCGTTCTGTACAGCCTGCTCTGCCTCGAGCTCGTTGATACCGGCGACCTGGAAAGAGGGGATATTCAATGAGAGGTAGGGCAGTCCCTGCTTTGGAAGGATGTAGACGACCTTCTCTCCCGGCGAGAACTTGGCGTTCATCGCCTCATTGAGGTTGGCCGTCAGCTTGGCCATATCGATTTCCGCTGCCGGCATGCCGAGAGTCGCAGCCTGCGCGGGAACCGGGGCGATCCCGTGATCTGCCGAGAGCGCAATCCAGACATTCCCCAGGCCGCCGTCGATATTCTTCTCGAGCCAGGTGAAGAAGCTGTCAAGCTGCGTGTCCAGGGTATCGACCATTATCCGCTGTTCCGGTGAATCCGGGCCGAAAGTGTGGCCGGAGATGTCCGGACCCGAGATACTGATTGTCACCATGTCAGTCGTTGCGTGCTTGCCCAGCTGTTCATTGGCGATGAGCGCCTTCGCAAAGTCGAGTTCGTACGAGTTAGCCGCCGGCGTTTTGCCGACAGACTCGTAGAAATCGCCCTGCTTCGTCACGCCGGCTTCCTGCATGGCCTCTTCCGCACGGTCGCTGCCATTGAAGGCAACGGCCCATTTGGGCAGCTCGTTCATGTAGAACGACGAGGTGATGAAGCTTCCCGATTTGCCGTCGATCCAGAACGCTCCATTGGCAGCAGCGCCGGCGGGCAGGATCGACGCCCTGTCCTTGAGCGAGACGCCATATACGAGGGAATGACCGTTGGTGGCCATGCGCAGTTCGTCACCTACCGTCGAAGCGCGCAGGTTGCGCGGTGACGACCCGGTGGTGGTGCCGCTCGCATTTACCAGGCCCACCAGGTGATACCGTTCATCCTCGACCGAGGTAACGGCGTGGTCTTTGTTGCGGGCCAGGTCCCACCATTCGTTTGAATTGATGCCATGGCCGTCTGTATACGCGCCCGTCCCGATGGTTGAATGCCCCGGCGCTGTCTTCGTGTTTGCGTAGTTGTAATAGCAGTCGGGAAAATAGGCACCGTGGTCCAGGAACAGCTTGAAACCGCGGCCTTTCAGGTCATCGCGATACCGCTCCAGGTAGTCTTCACGAAACTGGTCAATCACCAGGATGATAACCAGCTTCGGCTTGCCATCATAGGCGCTGGCCGAGGCCACCGGAGTGACGGGCAGACTGATCAGGAAGACCTGCGTGACGACCAGGGCGAGGGAGAAGAAGCGCTTCAGTTTCGACATGCCAGCATCAGTATCGCAAATCGATTGCAGGGGTGGGAATCTTTTGGCCGTCTGCCAGAGCTTCGGCAATGCTGTGATGTTCTAAAGTAGTAGAGATGCTTGATCTTGCGTTCGTACGGGGCAACCTCCCCCTGGTAGAAGAGAAATTGCGTGCCCGCGGCATGGAACCGGCTGTTGTGCTGGGCGATTTTCAGGCGCTCGATACGCTGCGCCGCGAACGCATTACCGAGGCTGAACAGTTGAAGGCGCAGCGCAATGCGTTGAGTGTTGAAGTGGGCAAGCTCAAAAAGGCTGGTCAGGACGCTTCCCCGGTCATGGATCAGACCCGGGCGCTGAAAGACCAGGCAGATGAGCTCGAAAAAGCTGCTGCGGTCTCAGAAGAAACTCTGCGTACGTTGCTGGCCAGTCTTCCGAACCTCCCGGCAGACGACGTCCCAATCGGTAAGTCCGAGCATGATAACGTCATCGTCTCCACCTGGGGCGAGCCGCCAGCGTTCGACTTTACGCCAAAGCCGCATTGGGAACTCGGCGAAACACTCGGCATCCTTGACATGCAGCGTGGCGCAAAGATCAGCGGCGCACGCTTCCCGGTCTATTGGGCGCAGGGAGCGCAACTCGAGCGGGCGCTGGCCAACTTCATGATCGATGTTCATACGACAGAGCACGGCTATGGCGAAGTAATGCCGCCGGTCGTCGTCAACAGTCGCTCGCTGTATGGGACAGGCCAGTTGCCCAAGTTTGCAGATGATCTTTTCCGCTGCGCCGACCCTGACGGCTACACACCCGGGGTGCTGCGCGATAACGATCATTGGCTGATCCCGACGGCAGAAGTACCGGTCACTAACCTGTACCGCGATGAGATTCTCGATGACGCCGTGCTGCCCGTTTCGCTGACGGCGTACACGCCCTGCTTCCGATCCGAAGCCGGCTCCTATGGCAAAGATGTGCGCGGCATCATCCGCGTCCACCAGTTTCAGAAAGTGGAGCTGGTAAAGTTCGTTCGACCGGAAGAATCCGAGGCCGAGCACGAGCAGCTGACCGGCCACGCTGAGAGCATTCTGCAGCGATTGGAATTGCCTTATCGCAAGATGCTCCTGTGTACCGGCGATATGGGATTCAGTTCGCAAAAGACGTATGACCTGGAGGTCTGGCTGCCGGGCCAGGGACTCTACCGCGAGATTTCCTCGTGCTCGAATTTTGGAGCGTTCCAGGCCCGGCGTGCGAATATCCGCTATCGCCCCGAGGGCAAGAACAAGAGCGAGTTCCTGCATACGTTGAACGGCAGCGCACTTGCTGTCGGCCGTACGTGGCTTGCAATTCTTGAAAATTATCAGCAGGCCGACGGCAACATTCGCGTGCCCGACGTGCTTGTACCCTACATGCGCGGCGAGACGATCATAAAATGTCGAAAGAAGTGAGGTTGCATTGAGCCTGTTGAAGAAGTACCTGTTCTGGACATATGAACGCGGCAGCTTTCACTATGACGTGATGGTGACGTTGATCCTGATGTTCATTTTCATCTCGCCGCACTTCATCGATTTCGGAGACCGTCCGGTCATGGAAGAGCATGTGCACGGCCAGGACGTGATGGTGCAGGCCAGTGCCGGCGGCGTCCTCGTCTACCAGGTAAGTGCGCAGGCCGCGAAACAGGTGGGCGTCGCCTCCGTGGATGGACTCACGCTTCAACAGGAACTCGCCGGCACCATCGAGCCGATTGCCGGCCCCGTAGTGGTTGATCGCTACGACACGCTGCGTGATGCCAACGGAAAGATTGAGGCATACAAAGTCTTCGCACACCGTGCGGCTGCCACCGCCTCGCCATCTGCTGAACAAATTCCCGCCAGCGGAGCGGCCAAGCCATCGGCTGTTTCCGTCCAATAAGAGATGAACATGATTGACTTCCTTGGTGCACGTGCAAAATACAGTTTCGCTGCGGTCGCTTTGGCCGTTTCCGCCGCAGTAGCGTCAGCACAGAGCTGCGATTTGGATAAGACGCTCGCGCAGATGGACACCGCCTCAGCCCAGTTCAAGAGCCTGCAGGCAGACTTTGTCTGGGACCAGTACCAGGCAGTCGTACAGGAAGACGATAAACAGTCCGGCACGACATACTTTCTGAAGCAGAAGAGCACGACCACCATGGCTGCGGACATTCAGCAGCCCGCACCGAAAAAGCTGACATTTGATGGCAGCAATTTCACCATCTATACGCCGGCCACGAATGAAGAATTGATCTACTCCGTCGCAAAAAACAAGGACATGGTCGAGGGCTTCTTAACGCTCGGCTTCGGCGGCAGCGGCACCGATCTCAAGAAGAGCTGGGATGTCACCTGCGCCGGCACGGAGATCATCGACGGTGTCCCGACAGTGAAACTTGACCTGGTCTCGAAACAGGACAGCGTCAAAAATATGTTCAGCAAGGTCACAATCTGGATCGACCCGACGCGCGCCATCAGCCTTAAACAGGTCTTCAACCAGTCCTCCGGCGACAAACGTACCAACACCTTCACCAACATCAAGCTCAACAGCAATATCAGCAGCAGCGAGTTCAAAGTGAAGACCGCCCCCAACCCGTCCATCACCCGCAAATAGGTACTGGCCGTGCGGGCGTCGGCGCCTTTGGCGCTAAAGATATGCTTCCGTTGGTCGCATCTTTTTGCGGCTGGGTTTGCTGCGTGACGCACCGCTGATTGGCGATGCTACTGAACTCCTGATTTGTCATCCTGAGCGAAGCCGAAGGATTTGCATTCCTCCACCAGCCACGATCATCGGCAGCAGTCTCACCGAGACATCAAGCCCGCCTCATTACGCGCAAAGCCCACCCGGCAGCGCGCGAACGCCGCCGAAGCCCAGGCAATCACAAACGGAAATCCTTCGATCGTGTAGCGCGCCTCAGGAGCTTCAATCGTCGCCAGCAGTACATCGCGAAGCAGAAGATAACCGAGCATCGCAGCAATCAGGCGCACCTCTCCTCGATGACGCCAGCGGAGCAATCCGACGCCCGCAGCTACCATGTAGAACAGGTTCAATGCACCATAGCCCGTTGCGAAGATTGTCTCTCCATTGTGCTTGTCGTACTGCCACCATCGGAGTTCGATGTTCAGGTTTTCGACGCGTGGCCGCAGCCACATATCGGTCACCCGTAATGCCGGCAGCCACGCGTAATAACGCAGCGGATGCGCCTTGATCCTCTCCGCTGCAAGCTTTGCGAATGCGTCATCCATCGCTGGCGAAAGAGTCGTCGTCTCGTTGTACGAATTGAACAGCGCGGTAGTTTGTTGTTTCTGTGCGGGTGAATCGAAGGCGCGACTGGGTAGCGCATCGAGCGACATTGCATCGGCATTCACATTCCAATAGATCTCGTAGGTCGACGTAAATTCAGCCGCCCAGGTCTTGATCCACCGGTTGAATCCGGGGTCAGTCGGCTCGCCGGGATCCGTCGCATACCGCGGCGCCAGCGGCTGAATCAAATGGAAGGTGTGCCAGTTGCGATACGTCCAGGCAATGAACGGCAGAACTGAAAGCAGTCCGCAAAGCGTCGCCAGTTTGACTGCTCTGGGTAGACCGAGTGCCGGGAAGCCGAGCACAGACCTGCGTCCGTAAAAAATGATCGCGGGGAAAAAGGCGATCGGCAGCAGCGCGCCGTCCGGACGCAAAAGCGTCAGGTAGCTCCACGAAAACGCGCACAGCGCGACTGCCAGTGCGCCGGGCTTTGTGAGCAGACGTACCAGTCCCAGCATCGCGACGGAAATACAGAAGAGCGTCAAGGTCTCCGTCAGGGGAGCAGCCGTGTAGTTCGCGGTAAACGGGCAGAGCGTGCCGAGAAAAAGTGCGATCCAGGCGGCGCGGCGCGAACAAAGCTGGTCGACAAAACGCGCAATCAGGACACAGGTCAGAAGATCAATGGCTATCTGCAGGAACAGCACGGCGTGATAATGCTCCATGCCGAAGACCACGAAGCATGCGGCTAGAAACAGCGGGTAGCCAGGCAGTCGGATGAGCGTCGGCTGCAGTTCAATGCCGCCCGGCGTACTGATGCTCCTCCCGTAAACGCTGTGCTGCAGCCAGTTTTTGGCGATGTCGCCATAGATGAGCCCGTCGCCATTCACCTGCGCCCACTCGGCGTAAAAGTACAGTCGCAGCGCCGCGCCCAGCACCAGGGCCAGCAGCAACAGGAGCCAGGAGCGCGCACGCAAACCTTGCATATCCATGCATCATACAGAGGCTTCCGGATGCAGCAACCGCTGACGCACCCGCATGATTCCTGTAAGCTTTGGGAAGAATGAACCGCCAGATTTTCTCCGATCCCAACCGCAAACGCTGGAAGAGAATACGTCGCGTTTTTGATGTGACGGCGATCGTGTCGACGATCGTGCTGGTGGCTTTTTTTCTGAATGTCCTGCGCCGCGAGAAGCTGCCGGAACTTTTATTTCCGCAGCAGAAGCGCAATTACAAGGCATTGCATGAGCGTCAGCCAGAACTGAAGGCGAAGAACGCGCGGCCGGCCCGACGCAAGTCCAATCGCAAGCCGTCGGACATTCCGCTGAACTCAGGTGAAGGCCTGCGTGCGGCTTATTATGTCGACGATGACCCGGCCAGCTACTCGTCCTTCAAGGCGCACATTCACCAGATCGATATCCTGTTTCCCGTCTGGCTGCACGCCTTCGATCCCGATGGAAACCTGATGGCATCGACCGCTCTCTACCCTGCCTCGAATTATCGTGTGGTCGATGCGAACGGCACAGTGCACGGTGTCGATCCGCAGAACAAAGTGCGCGACGCTATCGCGGCAGCTAAAGAAGATACGGAAATCTTTCCGCTCATCAGCAATTATGACGCGGTGCGCGGCGACTGGCAGCCGGTGATTGGCCAGATGCTGCTCAATCCACAGGCTCGCCTGAACCTGCGCACACAGCTGGACAAATTTCTTGCTGCCAACCCTTCGTATCGTGGCATCTCGCTCGACTTTGAAGAAATTCCCGACGAAGCCAAGGACAGCTATCAACTATTCATCGGCGAACTGTACAGCGACTTTCACAGCCGCGGCCGCAACCTTCGCCTCTATGTAAACACGCCGACGAGTGTTCCCGATTCCGAGCTGAAGTTTGTCGCACAGAATAGCGACGGCATCCTGTTGATGAATTACGACCAGCACGAAAACACCTCGGAGCCTGGTCCGATTGCCGCGCAGGACTGGTTTGAAAACAATCTGCAGCGCGTGCTCAAGGTTGTTCCCAAAGAAAAAATCATCTGCGCCATCGGCAACTATGCCTATGACTGGCAGGTGCCGCTTCCTGTAAAAGGCAAGCCGGAAAAGGGTGCGCCGAAGGTCCTCGACGTCAGCTCACTGCATGTGCAGGAAGCATGGCAGGAGGCCTCCGATGCAGGCGCGGACGTTCATCTTGAAGGCGATGAACTCAATGCGCACTTTGCTTTTGATGATGAGGATGCAAAGGTCCGGCACCAGGTGTGGATGCTCGATGCCGTAACCGCGTTGAATGAAATGCGCGCGGCGAGGGCAATGGGTATTCAGACGTTTTCGCTGTGGGTTCTGGGCGAAGAGGATCCGTCGATCTGGTCGGTCTGGGACCATCCCAATGGAGCGACTGCTCCTCAATTATTGAAGGCTGTGCCGCCTGGACAATCAGTCAACACCGACGGCCAGGGCGACATCCTGCAGATCACGCAGACTCCCAGCCCAGGCGCGCGTACCGTCAATATGGATGAGGAAAACGTCACCATCACTGATGAGCACATGGTGACGTATCCGCAGGCCTACGGCATCCAGTATTTCGGATACAAGCCAGGAGAAGTCGCGCTCACCTTCGACGATGGACCCGATCCGACGTGGACACCGCGTGTGCTCAAGATTCTGAAAGACAAGGGTGTCACCGGAACATTTTTCGTGATTGGCGAAGAAGCACAGGACCATGTCGGCCTGCTGAAGCAATACATCAGGCAGGGCCACATCGTCGGCAATCACACGCTGACGCATCCCGACATCAGCGAAATTTCACCGCGACAACTCGAGCTTGAGATCAACTGGACCGAGCGTCTGTTTGCCAGCAAGCTTGGGCTGCGGCCACTCTTCTTTCGTCCTCCTTACTCCATCGACCAGGAGCCGGATACAAACGATCAGGCCGCACCCGCTTACCAGATTCAACAGATGGGCTACACCATCATCGGGGACAAGATCGACACCGATGACTGGGACGAACATCCCCGCAAAAGCCCGCAGGAAATTACGCGGCGTGTCTTCGAGCAGCTGGATTCATTCAAGACGCGACCCGATTTTGCGGGCAGCGTGATCCTGATGCATGATGGCGGCGGCGACCGCTCCGCCACTGTCGCGGCACTGCCTGTTCTGATTGACGCACTGCGCGCAAAGGGCTACAAGATCGTCAGCGTTCCGGACCTGATGGGGAAGACCGTCGCCGACGTGATGCCGCCGATCGCGCCCAACGAACGCTGGCAGGCGCGCGTCGATTCGATCGCGTTCTTCTTCATCGCCTTCTTCAGAAACTTTGCAGTCTACATCTTCTTTGTGGGCGACGTACTCATGAGCGCGCGACTCCTGGTCATCGGTGTACTTGCGCTGATTGATCGTCTGCGCACGCGCAAAGTCCCGATCATTCCTGGCTACATGCCGCGTGTCGCCGTGCTGGTGCCGGCCTACAACGAAGAAACGGTTATTGTGCGCACCATCCGCTCGGTGCTCAATTCCGACTACGCAAATCTCTATGTCATCGTGATCGACGATGGTTCGAAGGATCGCACGGCGGAGGTCGCCGCCACTGCCTACGCACCGGAGATTGCCGCTGGAAAGCTGCAGATTCTTACCAAGCCGAACGCCGGCAAGGCCGAGGCTTTAAACTATGCCGTCGCGCGTCTTGGCGAAGAAATCTATGTCGGTATCGACGCCGACACTGTAATTGCATCAGACGCTGTGTCTAAATTGGTCTGCCACTTTACTGATCCGAAAGTCGGGGCTGTCGCCGGCAACGCGCGGGTCGGCAACAAGGTGAACCTGTGGACGCGCTGGCAGGCGCTGGAGTACATCACCAGTCAGAACTTCGAACGGCGCGCGCTCGACCTGTTCAATGTTGTGACCGTCGTTCCAGGCGCCATTGGCGCATGGCGGACAGCGGCAGTGCGCCACGGCGGCGGCTATCCCGTCAACACTGTCGCCGAAGATGCTGACCTGACCATGAACCTGATCGAGCAGGGCTATAAGGTCATCTATGAAGATCAATCGCTCGCGTTTACAGAGGCGCCGATCAACGCCAGCGGCCTGATGCGCCAGCGCTTTCGCTGGTCGTTTGGAACCCTGCAGGCCATCTTCAAACATAAAGCGGCCTTCACGAAAAACCGCGCAATGGGCTTCTTCGCACTGCCGAATATCCTGGTGTTCCAGATTCTTCTGCCGCTCGTTTCGCCATTCATTGACCTGTTCTTCGTAGCCGGCGTGGTGCAGTACATGATAGATCGCCACTTCCATCCCGAGGCCGCAAGTGCAGCCAGCTTCGACAAGCTGCTGCTCTATTTCCTGAGCTTCCTGGTCATTGACTTTGTGACATCCGCTCTGGCCTTTTCACTCGAGCGTTCGCATCCGGCCAAGAAGGGCGACCGGTGGCTGCTCTTCCATATCTGGCTGCAGCGATTCGCGTATCGTCAGGTCTTCTCACTGGTCCTTTTCAAGACAGTCAAACGCGCGATCGATGGCAGGCCATTCAATTGGGATAAGATCGAGCGGACTGCAAAAATGTCAGAGGCAACAGAAAGGATTGCATCTGGTCAGTAAGCGTTCCATCTCTTTGTGTACCCGGTGGTCATTCCCAGATGCCCTGACATGTTTACTGTTCTAACCAACCTCTGTTCTGAAGTAGATTAATCGCTTATGCCAGCCGCACCCATTCCAGAGAACGACACTGAACGCCTGGCAACCCTGCGTCGCTATTCTATTCTCGACACGCTGCCGGAGCAGAGCTACGAAGACCTGACCGCGTTGGCAACGTATGTTTGTGAGACGCCGACCGCACTCATCAGCCTCGTCGACCAGGAACGGCAATGGTTCAAATCCAGGGTTGGCATAGGTGTCGATGAGACAGAGCGATCGGTCAGCTTTTGTGCGCACACCATCGTCCATCCTGAAGTACTGGTCGTCGAAGATACGTTTCTCGATGAGCGCTTCGCAAAGAATCCGCTGGTGCTGTCGGGGCCGCACATACGTTTCTACGCCGGCGCGCCGCTGGTTGCGCCCAATGGCCACGTGCTGGGCACCATCTGCGTTATTGATTCGAAGCCGCGCACTTTAAGTGCTGCGCAGGTGGCTGCCTTGCAATCCCTGTCTCGCCAGGTCATGGCGCTGCTGGAATCAAGATTGCAGTTGCTTGACAATCAGAAGACCGCGGCGGCGCTGATGCAGAGTGAGAAGCTGGCCGCGGTGGGTCGTCTCGCCTCGAGCATGGCGCACGAAATCAACAACCCTCTCGAGGCCGTCACCAACCTGCTTTACCTCTCTCGCAATCAGGCGATCGATGAAAACGTAAAGGCATGGCTTGACCAGGCGGAGATCGAACTGCGCCGCGTCTCCATCATCGCCAACCAGGCACTTCGTTTTCACAAGCAGTCGTCGAATCCTCAGGCCATCAGCTGCCTCAGTCTGTTTTCGACTACGTTAAGCGTTTATGAAGGGCGCCTGCTCAATGCCGGCATCGTCGTGGAAAAGCGCAAGCGCGCAAATGAACCGGTGGAGTGCTTTGAAGGGGATATACGGCAGGTACTCAGCAGCCTTGTCACCAACGCCATCGACGCCATGCCGGGCGGCGGTCGTCTGCTCGTACGCAGCCGCGAGGGTACCGACTGGCGCACCGGTCGCCGCGGCCTGGTGTTGACCATCGCAGATACCGGTACAGGTATCGATAAAGCAACGCAGCGCCGCATGTACGAGGCATTCTTCACCACAAAAGGCATTGGCGGCTCCGGCCTCGGCCTCTGGATCAGTGCCGACATCATGCAGCGCCATCAAGGGCGCATCCTGATCCGCAGTTCACAAAATCCGGCCCACCAGGGAACGGTCGTCACACTATTTCTGCCCTTCATTGCGCCGGACCGAAGCCCTGCCACGGCTGTTCCCTGAAATCAGGCGCGTTGACATTCTTGGGCAGCCTGCCTGTGGTCGAAAGGCTGCACCCGCCTAGACGTCGTTGCCCAGATGGAAGATCGGTTCTACGCCATTCGCCCGCGCCAACAGGGCGACCTCTTCATGACGCTCGAGGGGCCGGTAGTTCTGAGCGACATCCATCGCCAGTCGAAAATACTTCTCATCCCCGGGCGGCAGCGCTGCGGTCACCGGATGTCCCAGCGTCCAGCGCAGGCCGAGCGATGCTTCTTCCGGAAAAGAGGCAGGCTGGTACCAGCATTTCTCCTGCGGATGATTCTCCTTCTGGTCAGCCGCCCAGACTGTTTTGGCCATACCCTTCAACGCCAGGATGCCCATATTCTTTTCCTGCGCGCGCTTCAGGATCTGCGGTCCGAAATTTGCCTGCGAGAACAAGACAAAATTGACCGGAAATAAAACAGTGTCAAACTGGTACCGATCCATGGCTGCCAGCGCCGTCTCCGCCGAGTGCACCGAGAAGCCGATATACCGTATCTTGCCCTCTTTTTTTGCCGCCTCCATTGTCTCCATCGCACCTCCCGGCCCCAGCACCTTGTCCAGGTCGGTCATCTTCGTCAGTGCATGGAACTGGTAGAGGTCCACGTGGTCGGTTTTCAGGAGACGCAGCGATTCCTCGAGTTGCTTACGCGAGTCATCCTTCATGCGGCCTTCGGTCTTGCATGCCAGAAAACAGTTTTTCCGGTAGGGGGCAAGCGCCGGTCCGAGGCGCTCCTGCGCATTTCCATAACTTGGCGCTACGTCGAAGTAATTCACGCCACGATCTACGGCCTCGGCGACGATGTTGCTGGCCGGGCCCTTCTCCTCGTTCATGACGACGATTCCGCCGAAGCCGACGATGGAGAGTTTCTCGCCAGTCCTGCCCAGTGTTCGCTTCGGGATAGTCTGTGTCGGCGTGGCTGCCGGGGAAAGCTTCGTGCTGGCGGCGGCTGCTGCAGTGAGTGCGCTCTGTTTAAGGAAATCGCGGCGTTCCATAGTGCGGACCTCTCTTGGGGGTGAAGGTCTATCAGGAGCTTTCGCTATTCTTCCAGAGTGCGACCGGCGCACGCAAATCGCTTGGCTCAGTTCAGATTCATGCGAAGCGGGCGTTCACATCCCTGCTCGGCAACCCGGGATGCATTGCGCCAGCCGTCTGCTCTACACTTGAAGTGCCATGACGACTGCACAGCTCAGTACCGTGATCTTGCCAATGGCGCCCAAGGGCGTCTTTGCGAACGAACCGTTCACCGACTTTAAGAACTCCCAGAATGCCCATGCCATGCGCCGGGAACTTGAGCGCGTCAGCGACATGCTCGGCCATGAATATGACCTGGTCATCGGCGGCGAGCGCATCAAGACGGAGACGAAGACAAAGTCCGTCAACCCGGCGAATCCTTCGCAGATCGTCGGCTTGCACCAGACTGCGGGCGTTGACCTGGTAGAACGGGCAATGAGCGCGGCACTCAAGGCCTTCGAAACCTGGCAATACGTAACAGTTGAAGAACGCACTTCGCTTCTGCTGCGCGTCTCATCCATCATTCGCGAGCGCAAGTTCGAGTTTTGCGCGTGGCTCACATACGAAGTGGGTAAGAACTGGGCTGAGGCCGATGCGGATGTGGCCGAGACCATCGACTTTCTCGAGTTCTACGCGCGCGAGGCCCTGCGTCTTGCCAGGGCGACTACGCCGATCCAGTATCCGGGCGAGCGCAACGAGCTGCGGTATATCCCGCTGGGCGTCGGCGCGGTCATCCCGCCCTGGAATTTTCCTTTTGCCATTATGGCCGGCATGACCGCCGCCGCTATCGTTACCGGCAACACGGTCATCCTGAAACCGTCGAGCGATGCCCCGACCATCGCCGCGCGGTTCATGGATGTTCTCGAAGAAGCCGGCATGCCGCCCGGAGTCGTCAATCTTTGCCACGGCCTGGGCGAGACCTTCGGCAACGCTGTCGTCGAGCACCCAAAGACTCGCTTCATCGCCTTCACCGGCTCCAAGCGTGTGGGGCTGCAGATTCACGAGCGCGCTGCAAAACCTCAGCCCGGCCAGAAGTGGATCAAGCGCACCATTCTTGAAATGGGCGGCAAGGACTCCATCATCGTCGGCGCCGATTGCAACTTTGACGCAGCAGTGGAAGCAGTGGTCGCATCGGCATTTGGTTTCAGTGGTCAAAAATGCTCAGCATGTTCACGCGCCATCGTAGAAGCTCCGCTTTATGACACATTCATTGATGCAATTCGCGAACGCGTGGCGGGCATCGCAGTTGGTGACCCCGTGAAAAATACAGCCATGGGGCCAGTCATCAATGAAGTTGCTCTGAAGCGCGTGCTTCACTACATCGATCAGGGGAAAACAGAAGGCCGCCTCATTGCCGGTGGCAACTATGTGAAAACGGACCAGGGCGGCTACTATGTCGAGCCCACGGTCTTCGCAGATGTGGCGCCCGAAGCGCACCTCGCGCTTGAAGAAATATTCGGACCCGTGCTCGCGATTCACAAAGCGGAGAGCTTCGAACACGCACTTCAAATCGCCAACAACACCGAATACGGACTTACCGGCGCCATCTTCACAGGAGATCGCGAGCGGCTTGAGGTAGCCAAGGATCGCTTCCACGTTGGCAATCTCTATCTGAACCGTAAATGCACTGGAGCGATGGTTGGCGCGCATCCGTTCGGCGGCTTCAACATGTCAGGAACAGATTCGAAGGCCGGCGGGGCAGACTACCTTTACCTCTACACGCAGGCTAAGTCGATCGCAGAACGTGCAGGCTAAGCAGCTTGCCAGTCGTCGATTAGGAGAGGGTCGAGCCCGATAATCTCCGTCGCGCGGATCATCCAATCAGCTTTTCATTCTTCTGTTACTGTGTGAATTGCAATTAGCTGGTGTGGTCCTCGCGAGGCTGCATGACTGAGGGAAGGAACTTGGCCCATATTCTGTCTGTAGATGACGATCCGGCGGCCAATGAAATGAAGCGCGTTATCCTCGACCGGGCCGGTCACCGGGTAGAGCTTTGTATCTCTGCCGACTCCGCGGTACGACGGCTGGCCGAGGTGCGTTTCGATGCACTCATCACCGACTGGCGGTTGGGTGAAGTGAGTGCACGCCGTGTCATCCAGGCAGCCAGGGAGCTCGGTTCCGAGACGCTGGTCGTCGTCATCTCGGGATTCCTTGCCGAAGCTTTTCAGTCACACGGACCAGTTGCCGACCTTTACTTGGACAAGCCGGTCGACCCATCCGAACTGCTGATGATCCTTGACACCTTGCTGCGGGGGCGCGGAAAGGAAACTGCATCACAAAAACAAAGGCCAGCCTGATGGATCAGGCTGGCCTCTTTCTAGAAGAAGTGTTTCAGGCGCTGCGTACATGCAGATTGTTTACAGCTTCGGCTGCAGCTGCCGCCAGTATCCGATGATGGATGGTAAACAGCGCCAGTTCCAGTCGATCGGAAACACCGGTCTTGTCGTAGACGCTGCGCAGGTAATTCTTAATCACCTGTTCAGTCGTTCCCAGCCGCGTCGCAATTTCCTTGTTCTTGCAGCCTTGAACGATTAACGCAACAATCTTCATTTCTTTTGGGGTCAGGCGATCGCGGACACGGGCGCCAACAAAATCCTCTTCCTCGTTCTGAGCCGCTTCGAGAGGACGCTGGATCGCAGTGAGTCCCTGGATCACCTTGTGCACACAGTCGACAAGCGCTGCGCCTGTCGTGTTGCGATACACCACGCCTCGCACGCCGAGATTGGTATAGGTGCTGGAAGGCTCGTTATTCTCTGCGATCACAATGGCCCGGCTGCTGGCTGCTTTGACCCGTGTCATCAGGTCGGCGATTTCCGGTTTCAATGCAGAAGCAAAGACGACGATCGAGGATCGATATGTTTCCACCGCCAGGATCAGCCGTGGCAGATCACCGCATTGCGCCGCTACGCGAAAATCTTCTTCGCTCGCCAGTACCTTTGCAATGCCCGCGCGGAAGATAGCCTGGTTGTCGCCTAAGATTATTTTGTTCATTCGGTTCGCCTATGCTCCAAGATCGCCCTGTCACTCAAGTCGAGTGCGGTGCCTGTTCTTTCAAGCCGGTCGCTTACTACCCCTGCCATCGCAGGCGTCACTACCGGTTCGCAAGAAAAACCACTGCCCTCTAGATATCGGCCAATTCTGAAATAACTTCTGTCGCCTCTTGAGGTTGCACCTGCCGCGACCGCTTATTCCCTGCAAACCGCTCTTCCGGTTTGCTGAACTGCCTCTTTGTTATGTCCCAACTTTAGCGCTTCCACCGGGAAGCACAACACCACGAAAGTGTCAGCGGGCATCCCTCGACTAGAGCTACATCTATAACAGAATCAATAACTTAACTCTGCCATCCGCCGAATTCTCCTTCTCTACTACACTGGAGTTGCATGAGCAAGCCAGTGATTCTCGCAGTCGACGATGACATCAGCGTTCTCGAAGCTGTGGTGCAGGACCTGCGCCGCCAGTACGGCAGTCGCTACCGGGTGCTGCGTGCAGGCTCTGGCCAGGCCGCGCTCGACCTCTGCACGCAGCTCCAGGCCCGCGGCGATGCGGTCGCCCTTTTTCTTTCCGATCAGCGCATGCCCGGAATGTCCGGCGTGGACTTTCTCGCCAAGACAATCGAGCACTATCCAGATGCCATGAGGGCTTTGCTGACAGCTTACGCCGATACCGAAGCCGCCATCCGGGCAATCAATACTGCAAAAATTCACTATTATCTGACCAAGCCCTGGGACCCGCCTGAAGAGAAGCTGTACCCCGTCCTTGAAGAGCTTCTCGAATTCTGGGGCGGCCGCAACAAACCCGCTTTTGAAGGTCTGCGCGTCATCGGTACCCGTTTCGGCGCCCGCGACCATGACCTCCGCGACTTTCTTACCCGTAACAATGTTCCCTACCAGTGGCTGGATCCCGGCACCACCAGCGAAGCCGAAGAGTTGCTCAAGGCCCGCGGCCTCACTACCGCCAGCCTGCCCGTGGTTCTGTTCAGTGATGGAACGTCGCTGGTGCAGCCGGACCGCACCCAGGTGGCCGGACGGGTTGGCATGCGCATAGAAGCTCGCAACAAGTTCTATGACCTGATCGTCATCGGCGGCGGCCCGAGCGGGCTGGCAGCGGCCGTCTACGGCGGCTCGGAAGGCCTTTCGACCCTGGTCATCGAGGCGAATGCGCCCGGCGGCCAGGCCGGCAGCAGCTCACGCATCGAGAACTATCTGGGCTTTGCCAGCGGCATCAGCGGCGCGAACCTGGCCGAGCGGGCCTTCATGCAGGCCAAGCGTTTTGACGTTGAATTCCTTACCCAGCTTGCCACCGGGATTCGCAGCGAAGGTGGCTACCATTTCGTCAGGCTGGCGGATGGCAGCGAAGTCTCTTCGCTCGTCCTGCTCATCAGCATGGGCGTCGATTACCGACGGCTCGGCGTACCCGGCGTCGATCGTCTGACCGGATCGGGCGTGTACTATGGTGCGGCACTGGCTGAAGCCAAGTCGTGTGTCGATGAGCACGTTTTCATCGTAGGCGGTGCCAACTCTGCTGGTCAGGGTGCCATGTATTTTGCTAAATATGCCGGCAAGGTGACCATGCTGGTGCGCGGAAAGTCCCTCGAAAGCAGTATGTCGAAATACTTGATCGATCAGATTGCCGGTACATCCAATATTGAGGTTCTGGTTCGATCCGAGTTGATGGAAGCCTGCGGCGAGTCGCACCTGGAGGCCGTGCGCATCAGGACCCCGGAAGGTGAACTGATGGAGAAAGCGACTGGTTTGTTCACCTTCATCGGGGCGGCGCCGAATACCAACTGGTTACCAGGCAGCATCCTTCGGGATGACAAAGGTTTCCTGCTTACAGGACAGGACTTGCGTGTCAATGGAGAGTTACCGTCATCATGGACAGAGAAGCGCGATCCATTTCTTCTCGAAACCAGTGTGGCGGGTATTTTTGCCGCGGGTGATGTACGGCACGGTTCGGTCAAGCGTGTAGCCTCTGCCGTTGGTGAAGGTTCAATTGCAGTGCAGTTGATGCACCAGTATCTGGCAAGGTATTGAGTTAACGAGGGATAAAGATCGTGCGCGAAATAGAAGCTGGGATTGAGACCTTACGTCAGAATTCCTCCCCAATGGAAACGGAAGAAGAGACGGGCGTCCAGACCGAGCCCGTTTGTGAAGTAGTTGCAGTTGAAACGCTGCTCAAGCGTCTGCAGCAGATAAATGTGTTCGCCGGCGCCGAAGACGACGGCCTGCTCTGCCTGGGAGAGATTGAAATACTGCACATGCAGCCTGGCCAGGTGATCTCGCAGGAGGGCGAGGACCGCAACTTCATGGCTGTGCTCGAAGGCAGGCTGAAACTCCAGGCTCCCGTCACCCGCATGATCCCTATCGTCTTTGAGCGCAACGAAAGTTTCGGCGAGATCCCGATTCTCGCAAACAAAAAGGTCCGCTACACCCTGACCGCGCTTGAAGCGGCCGACCTGCTCCGCTTTCCCGAGCAGAAATTCTGGAAGCTGATGTTCGCCTGCCCTACATTCCGCAAGGAAGTCCTGGGCAACATGGCGCTCCGGCTCGAGGCCTACCAGGCACAGGAGGTCCGTCGCGAGAAGCTCAGTTCGCTTGGTGCACTGGCCGCCGGCCTGATGCATGAACTGAAAAATCCGGGGACAGCTGCCATTCGCGCCGCATCGCAGATGCGCGAGAACCTTGTCCGTCTGCAGCAACTGACGCTCAAACTAAGCCAGCTCGAACATTCCAAGGTCCAGACCGACTGCCTCACCGAGCTGCAGCAGATGGCGCTTGGCGCAGTCTGCTGCAAAGCAATGAGTTCGCTCGAGCAGTCCGATGCGGAAGAAACCATGGAGCAACAGCTGGAAGTGGCCGGCGTGGAGAACTCCTGGCGCGTCGCCTCGACACTCATCTCAATGGGTATGACCGCCGAAGACCTCGGCTGTGTCCGCTCTGCCTTCAACGGCGAGCAACTGTCCGACTCGCTCAACTGGCTCGAGTCCCTGGTTTCAAGCGTACAACTCGTCGGCACCATCGAAGAGAGCCTGGGCCGCGTCCGTGACCTGATCATGGCCGTCAAACACTACTCCTATGAGGATGAATCCTCGGAACAGGTGGTCGATATCCATGATTCGATCCAGAGCACATTGCTGATCCTCGGTCATAAGCTGCGGTCGAAAAACCTCACGATGGAGCGTGATTTCGGAAAGAATCTGCCGCCCGTCCATCTGCGCGGAGGCGGTCTTAACCAGGTCTGGACCAACCTGCTCGACAATGCCATCGACGCATCCCCGGAAGGCGCCGTCGTCATCGTCAAGACGTGGCAGGAAGACGGATCTGTACACGTGTCCATTGAGGATCATGGGACCGGCATTGCTCCATCGGACGCACAGCATATCTTCGAGCCGTTTTTCACGACAAAGGCGGTCGGCGAGGGTACCGGGCTCGGACTGGATATTGTGCACCGGATTTTAGGCCTCAAGCTCGGCGGCTCGGTCAAGTTCGATTCAGTACCAGGGAAGACTGTTTTCACAGTGAGCCTGCCGATCGAATGGAAGGCAGAGGCCGCGCCGGCCGTCTGATCGTCAACGCCCGGCAATTTGTAGTCGTCGGGCAGTGCAAGCGTTCCGACACGCAGCCGGATTGCTTACTCCCGTTACCAATTGTGGAGTGCTCCGAACCGGCTGGAACGTTCGCGACGAAAAGCGAATGGTTCACGGCCTGGTAGCGCCCATCCCCGACGAACATTACTCTCATCAATCCCCCCGTCCCGCCGATACACAACTCATGCGCCCCTCGCCCGGGGCGCCGGGGGAATGCTTCGCATGTTTGCCATTATCGGGATTGTGATTGTCTTTGGCGCGGTGGTGGGCGGGTACCTGATGGAGAAGGGGAACCTGGCGGTGCTCGTGCAGCCGGCCGAACTTGTCATCATCGGAGGAGCGGCGGCAGGCACTCTGCTGATCGGCAATCCCCTCCATATTCTCAAGGGCATCGGTGCCGGCATGGGCGCGGTTTTCGGCACGTCCAAGTTTGACAAGCCACGCTACCTCGAAGCGCTGCGGATGCTTTTTCAGATATTGAGCAAGGCGCGACGGGAAGGCGACCTGTCGATCGAATCGGATATCGAAAAGCCGGACGAAAGCAAGATCTTCGCCGAGTTTCCCAACTTTCTACACCATCATCATATTCGTGACTTTGTCTGTGACACATTGCGCATGATGATCGCCGGAGGGGTCGAGCCGTTTGATATCGACCAGATGATGGAGCTCGACATGGAGGTCCACCATCACGGAATCAGCCTGCCGATCAACGCATTGAACACCATGGCGGACGCTCTGCCCGGGCTGGGGATCGTGGCTGCTGTACTGGGTGTGGTCATCACCATGGGCTCGCTCGGCGGTCCCCCGGAAGAGATTGGCAAGCATGTGGCGGCAGCGCTGGTCGGAACGTTTCTCGGGATCCTGCTCTGTTACGGACTGGTAGGGCCGATGAGCGCGAAGATGATGAAGGCGGCCGACGAGGAAGGATGCTACCTCCATGTGCTGCGGGTCCTGATGATTGCCTACATGAAGGGCAATCCGCCGATCCTGTCGGTCGAAGTCGGGCGACGTGCGATCCCATCGCATGTACGGCCGACCTTTGCAGAAGTCGAAGAAGCCTGCCGTGGCAACGGTGCCGCGAAGGGCGCAGAAGCCGCCGCGGCGGCCTGATCCGATGGCTGACAAGAGCAAACGCCCGATCATCGTCATCAAGAAAAAAGTTGCACACGCCGGCCATCACGGCGGCGCATGGAAGGTCGCCTATGCCGATTTCGTAACGGCGATGATGGCGCTCTTCATCGTGCTCTGGCTCACCAGTTCGGGCGAGAAGGTGCGCAAGTCGATTGCCGGCTATTTCAACGATCCCAGCGGTAAGGCAAGTACACCGGGCTCCGATCGCGCCGGCGGCGACAGTATTCCGCTTAACAAGGAAAACATTTCCGACCTGAAAGAACGGCTCCAGTCGCAAATTGCCAAGCGCCCGGACCTGAAGGCACTGGCCGATGACATTGAGATTGCCATCACCCCGGAAGGCATGCGTATCGAGCTGATCGAGAAGAAGGATGGCACCTTCTTCGAAAGCGGCAGCGCCGTCGTGAATGCGACCGGCAAAGAATTGCTCACTCTGCTTGCAAAGGAGCTTGGCGGCGTCCCTAACCGCATCTCGACAGAGGGCCATACGGACGCACAACCGTACAGCGACCAGACAAAATACGACAACTGGGAGCTATCGACCGACCGTGCCAACTCCGCGCGGCGTGTGATGCAGTCGACCGGACTGCACCTGGGACAGGTTTCGCAGGTGCGGGGATTTGCCGATCAGCAGTTGCGTGTACCGACCAACCCGCTTGACCCCTCCAACCGGCGTATCAGCGTCATCGTGCATTACCTTGAGATCGTGCCGCCCGCGGAACTCGACGTGAAGAGCGGCGGAGGAGAAAAGGCAGCCGCCGACAAGGCAGTTGCCGGCGCCAAAGCCGAGTCCCCGGCGGGCGCGCCCAAGCCGCCTGCTGATGCCAAGGCTTCCACACAGGCGGCGACCGAAAAGACAGTGAGCGGCGCTCCCGCAGCGGCCCAGAACGCGCAGCAGCCCGGAGCCACAGTTGCCGCTGCCAAGTCTCCGACGGTCGCAGGTCCCGCTCCGACTGCCAAGCCAACCGCCATCCACGCACTTCTGAACAAGCTGCCCGCGGTGAAAATGCCTGATCTGCCGAGCGCCGCTCAGCGAAGCGCCATGTTCAGCAAATTGACATCTGTATTCAGTCGAAAGCAAGTCTCTCCTGCCGCCACCGCACCGCCGATCGCAGCACCGCCGGGCAGCAAGCCATAGAGCAGGCATGCCGGTGACGCCTCATCTACGCCTTCTTCAGACGCTCAGGCTCAACGCGGACTGAATATAATCGCGCGCACGTTGACCGGGATATCCTGCGCATTCGTCAGCACAAAGCTGATTCCGTCATTCCCGTTTGTCTTGACGCACATCGCGCAACCGCCCTCCATCCCAGCAGCCGAAGTGCCCTTGAACGTCAACGCATCCGGACGGTCCCCATCCACGCTGACCTGCCACGAGCCCGAGGGCACAGGAATCTGCTCGTAGGTCGCCTGCCCGTGCGCCGGAATCACCAGCGTCGCGCGACCATCCACCAGGTGAATCGAGTTGGCGAGGTCAGTTTTCTCCAGATACCCTGGCACAACAACCTTGCCGTCCTGCTGCAGGACACCTAGTTTTCCGTCCATACGCCTCAAATACATCAGCGCACGGATCGAATTCGGCTGCGGCGTATCGAAACGCACGCCCTGGTAGAACTTCGCAAAACGCGGGTCATCCACAATCTGCTGGTCGGCAGGGAAGAGCGGGCCATCTCCTTCGAAGCTGCTGAACAGCATCAGGTCCGGCTTCTGGTCGAGAATGTACTTTCCATCTCCCAGCTCATGCCCGACCCAGCCATAACCGCGGCTGCGCGAGGCCTCGTGGGCGATGTGGTAGTCGTTCAGGCCCAGGGGATCGAGCACGGGCACATGTGCGTAGAAAGGGACCACGCCGGCAGCGTCAGACGACAGCAGCGGCTGCTTGTCGCCAAAGGCTTGGTGGAGGAACAGTCCGAGGGACTCACCCTGCAGCTCCCAGTGTTCCTGGTCAGACATGGCATCGGACGTCGCGACCAGCACGGTCAAACCCAGCAACCCGGCAATCGTGCCGCGCTTCCAGTTTCCCTGCGCATCGATGGTCAGCAGGCCGCATCCTGCCACCAGGAAGCCGAAGAGCGAGACAAGAGGCTCAAAATGGCGCACTGCCGGGAATATATCGCCGCCAATCACGACCAGGTAAAAGGTCCATATCAGCGCGACCGTGAGGAAGAAGACGACTGTCTTCTTCTTGCCCGCGCGCCAAAGCGCATATCCGCCAAGGACGACCAGCGACAGCAGCACGATGTTGATCTTCAGACCAAGGTAGAGGTAGCGGAGCCCTGTGTACACCCGGTGCGCGGTAAACGCGACCTTCACGAAGGCCGTGTTCGGCACCCACTCGTGATAGTAGGCTTTGCGAAAAATCAGCTGGCCGAGGAACAAAAGAATCGGTATCGGCAGGATCCTCGCGCGCGAAAGCACGCTGCGCGCGCTGATGCCATCCGCGATGACAGCGGCGGCATAAAAGGCAGCCGTGAACAGTGCGGCATCCGCGCGTGAAAGAACGGCAAGCCCCAGCAGCAGGCCGATCGCCATCGCCTTGCCGGTAGAAGGTTGCGGCGCATCCAGCCATCCGAGCATCAGGTACGCTGCCCAGACCAGCATGCAGGCAAGCAGTGGCTGTTCCAATCCGCCCAGCGCCCACATGGAAAATGGGCTGCTGAGCACCAGTGCACAGCAGGCGATCAGGGCGGAAATAAACTGTAGCTGCTGCGGATAGTTACGATAGATGTACAGGACAATCGCGACCAGCATCAACAGAGTGGTCGTAATGCCCAGCAGGTGCGCCGCCACTGGCAGCGAGAGGCCGAGCAGACCGAGGCCGCTACACGCCAGCACCCATAACAGGTTGGTGTAGCCCTCGACCGGCCGCATATCATTCCAGGTCAGGCCGTGGCCTTCCAGCAGTCTCTGGCTGTAGCGAAGGGAAATGTAGGCGTCATCCGTCATGAACGGAGAAAAATGCCGCAGCTGCAGTACAAAAAGGACCGCGACCACGATCACGAGGATGGCGATGGACACAGGAACGCTTATTCGCCGTGTGGGCGTCGCACGCTCAGGAATGATGGGCGGGACGGCCGGCCTTGAAACACTGGACATTGGAATAAAACTCCTGCCGGCGCCTCAAGGCATCCCGGTTTCCACCGTCAGTGTAACAAGCTGGAGTGCCGTCGACCGGCCGCTTCGTCCCTGGTACACCCTCAGCGCAACAGCACCCCGGCCGAAATATATTCATGTCCGCCGGCGCTCGTCCGTACCTGCGGAAGCTGGGGCGTGGGCGTCAACAGTTCGATGGCGCCGTCTTTCAGCAGCACCGTGTCCTCTACCTTGCCACCGCGAAAGGACGGATTCCAGGCGAACGCCTGCGCATCGACAATCACCTGGTGTCCAAAGGGTGTCGCTACCCAGTCCCGCTCGACGTAACCGGCAGCGCCGCCCTGGTGGTGCTGCTCTTCTTCATCGATGAAACCAGCCCTGGCGTACGCCAGGTGAGCTACCCGGTAAAGATCGCCGGCCGTCGCCCCTTCGCGTGTCGCTGCCTGCAGTGCTGCGTTCACTTCTGCGGCGATCCCGAAAGCATCCACCAGCCGCTGCGGCATGGTGCCGAAGTGGACGAAGCGCGTGAGCGAAATGCACAGCCCATGTCGTCGCGCGCACAGGTTCACCATGCCGAAGTCGAGCAGCGCCTGTCCGTGACCGACCGCATGCTTGTACTTCAAAATGCGCTCGTCGACAGCCATCAACAGCACGCTTGGCTCGATGCCCTCGGACCACAGCCCTGACGCGACCATCGCGTTCATCTGTGACTCTGAAACGCCCGGCTGCAGCTTGTGGAGAACGTCGCTCGTAACGGAAGCGACGCTTTCGCCAAGCGCACGATACCGTGCGATCTCGCTTTTCAGCAATGGCGTGCGCAACGGCGTCAGGTAGCGCACTTCAGGACACCGCGCGATTGTATTGCCGTAGTAGATGTCGGTCAGAATCGAGCCGGTGCCGACAATCCTGCTGATCTCTTCGTCGAAGCCGTTACCGTGCCACGAGATAACGATGGGCTCAAAGCCGAGGCCGGCAAAATCTTCATCTTCAAGGCGTGGAGCCTCATTGTTTGTCGTAAGAAAAAAGCGCTTGCCGTCGTCTGTCAAAAGGATGGCGGCCACGTTTGTTTCAGATGCCAGCAGAACTCTTGTCTGCAGGCGGCCCGCGGTCATCCACGCGAGGTTGTCATTGCGTCGGATCAGCAGCGCCGCATGCTTCTCCGCTTTCAAGAATGCCGTGATGCGCTCGACCTTGATCTGGATTTCCTGCTGGTGCTCTGACATGCGACTCCATGGATAGCCGTAATCGGCCACTTACCTTCTGCAGGATACCTCTAGTGCGCATGTCCTAAAACTTCAGCGGAGATCGAGCGCAGCTCCGGCAAAACGTCGCCAAGGCTCACGGCCGCTGCGTTGCGGCTGCCGAGCGCGAAATAGACCTTGCGATAGAGCTTGAAAAGTTTTTCGTACGTCGCGACCGCGACAGTCTCCGGCTCGTAGGTAATGTGTTTGAGGCAAAGCTTTTCCTGCGCCTCTTCAATCGTTTTGAACACGCCCGCCGCCACCAGGGCAAAGATGCCGGAGCCAAGACTCGTTGGCGTTCCATCCGGAACCAGCACCGGCTTGCCCAGCACATTCGCATACACCTGGTTCAGCACTTTATTGTTTTGCGGAATTCCGCCGCCATTGATCACGCGTTCGACCGGCACGCCATTCTCCGCCATCCGTTCAAGAATGATGCGCGTATGAAATGCCGTGCCTTCGATGGCCGCGAACAACTCATCCTGCGCGGTGTGCAGCAGGTTCCAGCCCAGCGTCACGCCGCCGAGTTCAGGATTGACCAGCACGGTCCGATCGCCGTTATCCCAGCTCAGGCGAAGCAATCCGGTCTGTCCTGCCACATAGCTTTCCAGTCCCTTGCTCAGCTCGGAGACTTTGGTCCCGGCACGTCGCGCAATTGCCTCGAAGATATCGCCCGTCGCCGATAATCCTGCTTCTACCCCGGTATATTTCGGATGAACACTGCCTGGAACCACTCCGCAGACACCAGGCACCAGCCGGTTCGATTTTTCAATCGCGATGACGCATGTCGATGTGCCGACGACGTTGACAACGTCGCCTTCCCTGCAGCCCACACCGATCGCATCCCAGTGCGCATCGAATGCGCCAACTGGAATCGGAATGCCTGCCTTCAGGCCAAGCTTCTCTGCCCACTCCGGCGAAAGATGGCCGGCCAGTTCATCGGAGGTTTTAAAATCGCCGCCGAGTTTTTCGCGCACCCCATCGAATAGCGGATCGACCTTCGACAGAAATTCCTGCGTCGGCAAACCACCCCACTTCGCATTCCACAACCACTTGTGGCCCATCGCGCAAATGCTGCGCTGCACTCTTTTCGGATCAGTGATGCCACATAGAGTGGCCGCGACCATATCGCAATGCTCGAACGCACTGGCAAACTTTTCCCGCTTGTCCGGATTGTGCCGCAGAAAATGGAGCAGCTTGGCGAAGCCCCACTCATGCGAATACACGCCGCCACACCAGTCGATGGCTTCTAGCTTTTCTTTGTGCGCCAGCTCCGTAATCTCTCGCGCTTCGTCTTTCGCGCGATGATCACACCACAGGTAATACTCACTCAGCGGCTGCATCACCGCATCGACCGGCACAACACTCGATCCCGTCGTGTCGAGCGCAATCGAAACGACACTCTGCCCATCCACTTTCGTGTCCGCCAGCACCTGCTGCGTTGCTTTTACCAGCGCATCCATCTGGTCCTGGTGCGCCTGCGTTGCGAAATCAGGATCATCACGCCTGCGATGCAACGGATACTCCGCCGAAGCCGTACCCAGCCGCCCGCGCTCACTATCCAGCAGCGTTACCCGCACACTCAACGTCCCGAAATCCACCCCTGCCACGACTGCCATGAACATTCTCCTGATGTGTGAAATCGCACTGCCTCCGGCGGCGCCTGCGCGGCGTGCGGTGTTTGCCACACGGGCGCATTTAAAACAGAGGGAGGTACTACTTCCCTCTGTTTTAAATCGAGGCCCATACGGCGAGTATCGCTGCCCGCGCAGGGCCCGCCGGAGGCATACGGATGCTACAAATCAGCGGGATTTTCGTGATAGTGCATGTGCCAGCCGAGGTAGCGGGTAGCGGCTTCGTAGACGGGGCTGGCGGTGGTTGAGAAGTTGGCGGCGACGTGGTGTTCAAAGCCTTTTTCGCAGATCATGCGGAGCAGCTTCTGCAGTTTCGGGATGCGGACAACGCCGGCGCCGCCGAAGGTTTCAAGCGAGTCGTTGGTAAATTCGCCTTCGCCGACATAGCCGCGAATGGTTCCCGTGTAGTCGTCGGTAGAGAAGCGCAGATAGCTCATGGCCCCGGCCTTCACGCGCCCGACGCAGGTGCCGAAAGTGTTTTCTTTCCCGACGGTGCCGGCGATGATCGCCTGGAAATCCATGACGACATCATTGAAAAAGTGTTTGGGCAGATTCGAGCAGTGGAAGCAGACACACTTGTCCGGATCATCGCCGTAGTTGTTGTTCCAGTCGAGCAGCGCGCTCGGCGTTTCGGAAGCAAGCGCCAGCGCATGCATGCTGAGTGTGCCGGCCACATCGACTTCACAAGCACTGGGCAGCAGGTTTTCGCTCATCATGCTCATCACCGTGCAGGGCACGACGCCGAAATATTCTTCCATCGCAGTCCAGCATTGCACCGCGGAAACCGTGCAGTAGGTCTGAGCCATCCATGTTTCGATCACCGCGCCAAGCTTCGACATCTTGATCAGTGCCGCTTCAGGAATACCGCTCGTCGTCACATATTTCTTGATGGCACCGAGCTTAGCCTGCACCGCGTCATCGGTGTCTTTCAAGCGATCGATGCGACCAAGAATCTCCGACAGATCGATTGGTTCGACGGAGATGCCCGCACGTTCGAGCAGCTTCTCGCTGTAGCGAACGGTATTAAAGGCAGCGGGTCGCGCGCCAATGGAGCCAATGCGCAAGTTCGTAAATCCTCGCACAACCCGGCAGACAGCAGAAAACCAGGCGAGATCTTTGGCGAAGGCTTCCGAACTCGGCGACACAGTGTGCTGCGCGGTAATCGAGTAGGGAATCCCATACTGCATCAGGTTGTTACAAGCTGACATCTTGCCGCAGAAGCTGTCGCGCCGGTCTGAAATTTTCATGTCATCGCGGCGATCAGGTGTTGCCTGTACCAGCACCGGAACTTTCAGCGTGGAGTAGCGAATGGCATCGACAATACCGCGCTCTTCGCCAAAGTTTGGCAGTGTGACAATGATGCCGTCGATGTCGTCGCGATGTTTACGGAAGAGGTCTGCGCAACGGCGCGCTTCGTCCGGCGTTTCGACGGCCCCGAATTTCGATTCTTCTGGAGTCAGAATGATGGGCCTGATCCCTGCTGCCTTCAACACGCGCAGGATTTCTTCGCGGCCCGTCTTCGCCAGATGATCAGGAAAGAAGCCGCGGTTGCCAACGATGACGCCGAATGTGAGTTGCCTTGCCATGGTTCAGTAGTCCTTTGTATGCATCGTGTTGTTGCAGGTAAGTCGCTCCCGTTTAATTTCCGGAGCGCCTGCGTGGAAAAAAGCGAATGACGTATGCCAGTCCCGCCACCGCCAGCAGACCACCCCACCAGATAGGCGCATTCAGTCGCGCGAGGGCCGGGGGGTTGAGCAGGGGATGCGACAACTCCCACACCCCGGTCACGCAGATAATGAGTCCATAGGCCAGCAGCATGACGCCGCAGAAAAACCAGATTGACATTGTCTCGCGTGCGCCTGTGCTCATACGTGCTCCCTACCAGAAGATAACGTTCAAGGCGATAAACACCACGCCGACCACGCTTGCCCACACGATCGGCTTCTGCCACCAGTGATCGTCGTGTTCGTGCGGCAGCGGAGACACGCCGTACACCAACCCCTCAAGTTCGGCCACCGGTCGCGCCGTCGTTGCATAGCTGACAATCACAGTTACGATTACACAGACCAGCCACGCCCAAAGCGCCCGATAGATGGTCTCCGCCATATCTTTAGCGTCCGGCGAGAAAGCAACGTAGCGTAACGCGGAGGGAACAAAGTGTACCCACAGAAACAAGCTGATCGAGACCACTGTTCCAGCCAGAAGGCCCCAGAAGCCGCCCTGCTTGGTCGCCCGCTTCCACAACATGCCCAGGATGACGGTCCCAAACAGCGGAGCGATAAAAAATGAAAAAAGCTGCTGCACGTAAGCCATGATGCTCGATGAATGCTGTACAAGGTAGGCCGTCCCGACCGAGACGAAGACACCAACCAGGGTGCACCAGCGGCCCATGGCCACGTAGTGTTTGTCAGTCGCCTTCTTATTCAGGAACGCACCGTAAATGTCATACGTCCACACCGTCGAAAAAGCACTCACGTTGCCTGCCATGCCGGACATGAAGCCCGCAATCAGTGCGGTGACACCCATGCCGAGCAGGCCGGGACCGCAATAACGCACCAGCATCAGCGGCAGCACTTCGTTGTAGCTGTGCAGATGTTGCGCGACCGCCTGTGTCTCACCGACCAGGTGAAAGGGAAGCACGGACAACGCAAGCAGGCCGGGCAGGATGACGATGAATGGCGTCATCATCTTGAAGGCTGCACCGATGATCGGCGCCATCCGCGCGGAGCGGATGGTATCCGCGGCGAGCACGCGCTGTACGACCAGAAAGTCAGTGGTCCAGTAGCCGAAGCTGATGACAAATCCCAGACCGAAGACAATGCCGCTCCAGTGCACGCCCATCGGATTCGTATTGAAGTGGCCAAGCGTTGACCACAGGTGCACATAGTCTGTGCGGCCGAGGTTATGCGAGATCTGGTGCGTCAGGTTCCTGTAGCCTCCAACCTCGATCAATCCCAGAATCGGCACCAGTGCGGCACCCACCCAGATCAGGACGAACTGCAGTACCTCGTTGTAAATGGCCGACTTCAATCCACCAAGCGCAACATAGGCCGCTACCGTAATCGATGCCACCCAGATGCTGAAATTCAAATTCCAGCCCAGCACGACCTTCATCACCAGCGCCATCGAGTACATATTGATGCCGCTCATGAGGATGGTCATGAACGCGAAGCTGATAGCCGACACGGCGCGGGCGCCATCGCCAAAGCGCAGGTGCAGATAGCCGGGAACCGAATGCGTCTTCGAGATGTAATAGAACGGCATCATCACGATGCCGAGGAACAGCATCGCCGGGATCGCGCCGATCCAGTACCAGTGCGTCGCGAGAATGCCGTACTGGTAGGCTGAGCCCGCCCAGCCCATCAACTCGAGCGACCCAAGATTCGCAGAGACGAAGCTGAGGCCGGCAATCCATGCCGTCATCTCGCGGCCCGCCAGGAAAAAGTCTTCGCTCGTATTGCTTGAACCCTTGAGATAAAAGCCAATGAAAATGACGATAACGAAATATATTCCGATGACGAGGATATCGACGCTATCGAGATGTGCGAGGGAGCGGGGCTGCACCTCTGCCATAAGGAGCGACGGCGCGAATGCGGCAATGTTTTGTAGAGCAGCTGACAGCATCAAGACTTCGGCCCTCGCATGTTAAAAGCTTTTACTCCGATGCTGCGGTCACAGTCCAGCCGGTTCCTGCACCGGCTGCTCTTCCTGAAACTGGATTTGTTGTGACAAGCCATGTTCGCAGACTCAGCGGGTCTGACCATAGGTAGCATTGGCGCCGTGTTTTCGATAATAATGCCGATCGAGCAGCGCCTGTGAAACACCCCTCTGCTGCGGGTTCAACGTCATGGTCATGTAGGCCATGCGGGCGACTGCTTCGAGCACCACAGCATTGTGGGCGGCCTCATCCGGCGTGCGGCCCCAGCAAAACGGCGCATGACCGGCCACAAGTACCGCCGGTACGGCGAGCGGATCGATACCTTTGAAGCGCTCGGTAATGGCGACCCCGGTATTCAGTACATATTCGCCGCCGATCGCTTCATCGGTCAGTTCAGCTGTGACTGGAACCGGTCCATAAAAATAGTCGGCATGCGTCGTTCCCAGCGGCGGAATCGGAAGCCCGGCCTGCGCCCATGCCGTGGCATACTCCGAGTGCGTATGCACGACAGCGCCGATATCCACGAAACTTTTGTAGAGGTGCAGATGCGTCGCAAGGTCAGAAGATGGCCGAAGGGCCGAATCCACGATTTTTCCGTCCAGGTCAACAATCACCATGTGCTCCGGCTTGAGCTGATCGTAGGGAACTCCGCTTGGCTTGATGGCGATCATGCCGCTCGCCCGGTCGATACCACTGGCATTGCCGAAGGTGTAGAGCACCAGGCCGCGTTCGACAAGTTCAAGGTTCGCCTTGAGCACCTCGGTGCGAAGTTGTTCGAGCAGCACGGTCGACCTTTCGTGAAAGGATAGTCTCTGGCGGCGGGGCAAAACTGCGACGGAAACGTTTTCTTGGTGCAGCAGTGACAATAACTGCTTTATATTAACGGGGTCAAGGCTGCGTCTCTTCTGGCCCCCGTCGTGCCGACTTGCAGGCTCGAACCCGGTCCATCCGACTCTGGAATACATGTTCTCGCTTCCCATGTCGGAGGCTCATTTTCACCAGGAGTTTTTTTCGATGTGCGCGAAGAAAAATGCAGGAAAGCGGAAGGCCCTCGCAGTCGGCCAGCGCCGCTTCGATATTCGCGATGTCGCGCTCCGGGCCAAGGTTTCCATCGCTACTGTCTCCCGCACCATCAATGGCGTTCCGACTGTCGACAAGGAACTGGCCGCCCGCGTCTGGAAAGCCGTCAAGCACCTGAATTACTACCCTGATACCCAGGCGCGCGGCCTCGTATCGGGCAAGAGCAAACTCTTCGGCCTGCTCATCTCGGAGATCACCAATCCGTTCTTCCCCGAGTTGATCCAGGGCTTTGAAGAGATAGCCGTGCGAAACGGCTACGACGTGCTCATCAGCTCCACCAGTCACGACCCGGCGCGTATGGAAGTCTGCATCCGCCGCCTGCTTGAACGCAAGGTAGAGGGCGTCGCCGTCATGACCTTTGGCATCGAGGCGCCATTGCTCGATGAACTGGCGCAGCGCTCCATCCCCATGGTGTTTGTCGATATGACCATCGACAATCCACTTAGCTCCACCCTGGTCGTCGACTATAAGTCCGGCATCACGCAGGCAGTCGAGCACCTGAAGGCTCTCGGCCACACCCGCATCGGCTTCGTTAGCGGACCATTGCGGCAGCGTTCGGCATTCCTCCGCAAGGAAGCCTTTCAACATGCGTTAGGTGCCCTCGGTATTGAGCCGAACCAGCGCTGGCTGATCGAGGGCGACCACACGCTTGAAGGCGGCATGCGCGCAGCGGAGCATCTGCTCACCCTCGAGCATCGTCCCTCCGCCATCCTTTGCTCCAATGACATGACTGCCATCGGCGCACTGCGCCTGCTGGCAAAGAATAATATTCGCGTGCCTGAAGAATTTTCAGTGATCGGCTTCGACAACATCCATCTTGCGGAATTTGTGCATCCCGCGCTGACGACTATCCAGATGTCGCGCAAGGATCTTGCACGCGCCGCGTTCGAGGCGCTTCAGTCGACAGTCGGTGCGCAGGTGAATGCCCGGGCTGGCGAGCGCACACGGGAAACTTCTATCCCCACCATGCTGGTCGTTCGTCAATCCACCGCCCCGCCGCTGAATAAAAGAGCTGGGACGCTCGTTGATCTTGAGGCGCAGTTGGACAAACCGAGCCGTTCACGAAAACCAAAAATGGTGCGCGCCTGAGCGCAGCAGCCTTCATCGGCGATACGATCCATCCATGGCGAAGATTTTTCCGCAGAAGACCCACGATTCTGAACCCAGATGGCCTGCAGTCCTGGCTTTACTCGCAGTCGGAGGTATGCACCTTGCCCTGCCCGAGTCGATGACTTACGGGCCTGACTGGCTGCTGCTTTTTCTGGTCGTGCTTATGCTGGTTCCGGTAATTCTGGCGCGACGCTATGGACGGCACAGTATCAATCAATGCCTGGGCTACGGCGCCGTCGGCCTGGTGACCTTGGACATGGTCTGGTCGGTCTACCGCCTGATCTCCGCTCTCCCGAGCCATACTGAGGCGCCGGTCCAGTTGCTGCGGTCTGCCGTCATCCTGTGGATGAGCAACATACTCATCTTTGCCTCGTGGTACTGGCGGCTCGATGCCGGTGGACCCAACGCCAGGGACACCCGCGAACGCCACACGGACGGAGCTTTTCTATTTCCTCAGATGACCCTGCAGCCTGCCCAGATGACAGAAGCGCAGCTGCAGTGGCGTCCCGGTTTTGTGGACTACCTGTTCCTGGCTTTCAACACCAGCACAGCATTCTCGCCCACCGATGTCCCGGTGCTCTCACGATGGGCCAAGCTGCTGATGATGATCCAGGCGACCATTGCCCTCGCCGTCGTGATCGTGCTGGCGGCGCGCGCCATCAACATCCTTTGAGGCAGGTTAACTGATGGTCTGCAGGTCGATGCTCTCGTATTCCTTGTGCAGGATGCCTTCGCGAATCTGCTTGACCGTCTTGCCCTGCTTCGTCATCAGGTAGGCGTAGTAGCCTTCCTTCGCGCAGGTGCTGCAGACCGCTCCATGTGTTCCTTCAAAGCAGCTATGCAGACTGGTGTGGCCCATCGCCTTGTCACACCGGCAGAAGCAGGGCAGCTGGTAGAGAACCTTCTGGACCTTCGCCGCATCAGCGTAAATTTTCGGCTGCCAGTCCAGCGTGAAGTTCTGTGCCTTGATCTGTTCAGGGGTCATGACCGGCGGCAGCTTGGTCCCGGGCTCCGGTGCCGTGGCGTGGTATGCGGGAATGTCATCACTGGGGTTCGACCACTGGGCAGAGGCACCGAGGGCGAGCAGAGCTATTGCTGCGGTTAGGAGGATACGTCTCATCACGATTTCCATACTAAAGGTATCTCGCCCCTGCCGAGGGCACCGGGATGCACGAATTTCAGCAAATAGCCGGACTTCCGGAATTTCTGGCGTCGCCCGAAAAAAAAAGACGGCATGCACGGTGTTATGTACATGCCGGGAGGCCAGTGACGCAACTTGTGTTAAAACTCTTCTTACAAAACCTTAGGGAGCACTTCGCTCAACCACTGAATCCTATGGTAACTCATAGGATCGTCACAGCACAATCTCTATATTGTAATAGACGCAAAGAATCGAGATTTGTTGCTCACAAGCCCGCATTTCTTCAAAATGATTTCGGAAAGGAAGTCGATTGTCCGTTGCCGATGCGCCAAAACGATTGGCTCGCTTGTGGAATGAACGACTTACACGTTTCCCACGCGGACGCGGCCTAACGGCAGGAATGCTGATCATTTCGTCAGCCGCGCTTGGGGGCATTGCTGTGGCGCTCTGGAACCGAAAAACTCTGGCTGCCTTCCATGAATTGGAGCACCAGCCCCCCGCCCCTACAGATGCCAGCGATCCCGAAGATGAAATCGACATCGAGTTCTAGCATTGAGACTCCAGGCTTGCCTGACAGCCAATCCGGCCTAAACCATTAGATCGATTGAATGCGCCAGCTTGATATCGCGTGACGTGATACCACCACTGTCGTGCGTGACTAGTGACAAGCGGATGCGGTCATAGCGAATATCAATGTCAGGATGATGCTTCTGTGCTTCGGCCGCGACCGACACCGATTGCACAAACTGGACTGCTTCCAGAAAGTTTCCAAACTGGACATCCCGCACGATCTTGCCGTCCTGCAGCTTCCATTGGGGCAGCGCTTTCAGCTGCTCCAGCAGATCGCGCTCCTGCAGCCGGCCGCCGCCGATATTCCCCTTCCGCTTGAAAAGGTCAAGCGAAAACAGGGAAGGCAGGAACCGCTGCGTCTCCCCGACAATTTCTCCCCGCAGGTCAGCCCATAGACGATCGGGCATCGACATCAGCACATCCACAACGCGTGGATCAAACTGCGTGCCGCTGCACCGCTTGATCTCCGCCCGCGCTTTGGAAAATGGCTGCGCCTTGCGGTAAGGCCGGTCAGAGGTGATCGCGTCCAGTGCATCAGCGACTGCAAAAATCCGCGCTCCCAGGGGAATATCGTTGCCATGCAGGCCCCGGGGATAGCCCGAGCCATCGAAATGCTCCTGGTGGCTGTGCACAATCTCTGACGCATCTGCAAGAAACGGAATCTTGCGCAGCATGTCATACCCGCGCGCGCAGTGCTGCCGCATAATCGCCTGCTCTTCAGCATCCAGCTTGCCAGGCTTCAGCAGGATGGCATCAGGGATCGCCATTTTGCCAATGTCATGCAGAAATGCCCCGCGAGCGATGGTCCGAATGGTGGCCGGCGACAGTTCCATGGCGCGTGCCAGGGCAATCGTGTAGGCCGTCACTCGTTTCGAGTGGCCTTCGGTCTCGGTGTCCTTCAGGTCAAGTGCGTCGCCCAGTGCCTCCAGCGTTATGTCGTAGGAACGCTCCAGGTCTGCGATTGCCTGGTTCAACATCTGCGTTCGCGCGGTCACCAGTTCTTCGAGCTTGTGCTTATACATTGCGTTTTGCAGCAGCAGCTTGCGGTACTCAAGCGCGCGGTTAACTGTGGCTAAAAGCTGGTCCTGTTGAAAAGGCTTTAGCAGGTAGTCGTACGCACCATTTCGCATGGCGAGCAGGGCAACGTCGACGTCCGTCACCGCCGTTACCATCACGACCGGGGTGTTGGGGATTAACTGGCGGGTCCGTTCAAGCAGCGTCATCCCGTCCATGCCGACCATCATGATGTCGGAAAGCACCAGGTCAAACTCCGGATCAGCCTGGATCGCTTCGAGCGCTTCATTCCCGTCTGCCGCCGTTACCGTTTCCAGGTCGGCGTGCTCCAGCATGGCTGAGACAATGGTGCGGATGTACGACTCATCGTCTACAACCAGGATGCGCGATGACGCCATCAGGCCCCACCAACGAGAAATTTGCTGACAACGTGCGTCATACGAATCCTGATCATAACCGTCGCAATTGAACTGGGAAAACCGCCCGGGGTGTCATTGAGGGCACTGTTGTTTTGTGTAAAGCTTCGCCTACGAGTGCTGTACGTTGAGTAAGGCTTAGCGGTTCGGAATTTTTTTAGACACAAGTCTTGGTTTGGCAAACTAATCTGTCCCAATGTTCGTAACCTTACAAACTTCCAGTGGCAGAGTATTCACATGAAAATCGCGTTTCTTTGAAAACATCGTAAAGCCGGTCTCCTCAAAAAGCCTCACCGCTAGAACCGCGCAGGTGTCCATAGTCTTGACCATTGTGCTGCACCCGCTCTGCCTCGCGCGTTATACTTAAGTTGTAGATGACATGTTTTGCTAACCGCTCCCTTTCGTGCAACCCTTCAATCCGGTTGTCAGAGCTCCTTGTAGTGAGGCCGATTTGTTCGATTTAGAGAGAGAGCTTTCGCCGGGAAGATCCGCGCGCATGGTCGAGCAGCAGTCCCAGCAGCGCTCCCTCGAACAGCGCCAGCGGGATGTCTATGAAACCCACCGGCACCGCACCTTCGCGGTCGCTTTCTATATGACCGGCAACGAAATCGAAGCA